>NZ_JBEXSX010000088.1:0-32198 GCF_040613835.1 Streptomyces sp. NPDC006207
GGCCCGTCCTGCTCCGCCACGACCCGCAGCGTCGCCGCCACGTCCCCAGCAAGAGACTCGGTCGGATTCTGCACCACACTGACGTTGTAGCCCGCCTCGAAGAGGCGCTCGTGAACGCCCTGCCAACCGGATCCATCAACGAATCCACCATGAACGAGAACCACATTCCTTATAGGCATTCGTTCAGTCATAGTGATGTACCCCTCTCCAATCAGGAAGCCCCGGGTCCCGGGATGTTCTTACGATATGGAGACCCCCTCTCTGTCGCTTCAGTCAGATGACCTAGATCCGGAATTCGGCAGAATCTAGCACGGCAATGGCCGACGAGCAGCGCGCCCTACCTGCGCCGCAATTGCCCACGACGGGACGCGCCTGCGGAAATGGTTGATTCCCCCTCGCCTACGCGAGGCCCGTTCGCCGAGGTAATCATGTCCGCCGATTCCGTAGCGAACGCTGGGCCTGGACTCGCTTACCAGGATGACGAGCCGATGGAACTCCTGCGGTAGAATGCCGCGCCCGTACATGGCCCTGTTGATCTCCCAGGCAGAGATTGCTGAACTGCCGGAACCACAGCCACCCCATGAACTGGCCGATCGCCAGCTTCGCAAGGATGGGGACACGCTCAGTCAGCCGAAACTTCCCTTACATACAGGCTGAGAAATTTCGGCATCTTGAAACTAGGCACCAGGGAATTCCGGCCACTAACTACAGGCTCCAGGCACCCCTGCTCGGCAAGACTGCCCAACTCAGAAGCGGCCCGCTCATAGTCGCAGCTCAGGATATTCATGGATTCCTGCACATCAAGAGTTCCGTGGGAGGTCTGGCCTATGTGACGGAGAAGCACTCGCTGCGCTGACGACAGATCGCGCCATTGACGGTCAAAGATCCCACGAAGCGAAAGTCCATCATAGTCGAACGTGCCCAAGGTGAGCGTATCTGGATTCAGCGATGCCGCATATTCAGAGAGATGTGTACCCGGAATCGAGGACAGCTTCGCTCCCAGGATACGAATGGCGGCCCTGAGCGGACTCGCGACAGCACACGCTCTCTTCAGCACGTTGCCCCATTCGCTATACCCAAGATCGCCCGCGATAACCCGGAGCAATTGCATCGCTTCGTCATAATCCGGCTCTGGTACACGAATCCGACGATCAAATCCCAGACCGCCCAGACGAAACCTCGACGTCACTATGGCAACTGACCCGCCGGTCCTGGGCATGAGTTTGGAAAATTCATGTGACCGCGACACATCATCGAAGATGATCAAGCAACTGCGATCGGCAAGCCACCTGTGCCATGCGGCGACTGCCGCTTCCTTGTCCTCGGGGAAAACGGGGCTCTCGCCAATCCCGTAGGATACTTCCTTTAGCATGGAGGATATACTGCGAGCCCGCCCCTCTTCGTCGGACACGTTCACAAATATTCTGCCGCCAGTAAATTCCTTACTCACTCCATGGGCAAAGTGAACGGCCAGGCTCGTCTTCCCTGTGCCCGCCGGGCCCCAGACCAAGATAGAACCACTCCTCTCGGAGACGCCTTCTTTGAGTTCAGCCAAGGCGTCACTCATTCCAAAGAAGTCCGCCAGGTCCTTCGGAAGAAGCGACAGGCCGGCCATCTCCTCTTCGAATTGAACCGCCGGATCAGCCAGGAGCTCGTCATAGAGTCGCTGCAGGGAACCGCTGGGCGATATCCCGAGTTCTCGAGCCAGATACAGTCGTAGCTTTTCGTACGCCGACAGCGCGTCGGATCGCCGGCCGCACGTAACCAACGCACGCATGTAGCAGGAGACCAGTTGCTCCCGAGCCGGATCTACATGAAGGATCCGGGCGGCTTTATCAGCTATAGCGGCGGGATCGCCACTAATTCCTCCAATTTCCGCCCATAGTTCGAGCGTACTGACGTATTGTTCGTACAGCCAGTCCCCGTACTCGGAAATCATGTCGGCATTGCCGCGGAATCCATTCAAGGTCGGCGGTGTCGGCCACAGATCCAGTGACCTGCGCAGCAGACTGCAAGCCTGGTCGTTCCTGCCGAGCGACATCGCTTCCCTTGCCATCCCGACAAGGTCCTCGAACTGCCCGACATCAGTCTCGTCGTTGCGAGCGATAAGTTTGTAGCTACCCTGACGATAGATTATTCGGCCGAACTGGCCTCTGCGATTGAGGATGGCTCGCAGGTTCGAGACGTAGACGTTCAGGTTCTTCCTTGCGGTATCCGGCGCCCCTTCCGGCCACACGACGTCGATGATCTGATTAACCGAGACAAACCGATCCCTACGGCTGAGCAACGCGAGAAGTACTTGGCGCTGCTTCTTTGGACCCAAGGCGATTTCAGCGCCATGGTCTTCGACCTTGAGATCGCCAAGTATCTTGAATTGCAGTCCTGAGGACAACTCCCGCATGCGCGGCATAAACCTTCCCGGGTCTCCACCAAGGCAAAGGTGAAAAACTCTCTCGATGTGGGACCACTGAGTGCGTGCGGAACCCATGTCATGTGCGGCCCTTTATCCGAAGCCCTCGCGTCGACTTTAATGTGAAGCGCCGCTATAAAGCAGAACAACAGTTCGCACATCGGTCTGCCCGAACCGCATAGAGCGAAGGGAGGCCGTGCCATCGGCGAGGAGCACCACGGGGCATCGATGGCACGCCCCCGACGGCGAAGTGTACGAAGTGTGCCTATTAGGCACCGTCGCCCTCATGTCGGATTCCCGTCGAAGTGGGGGGATGGAAACGGAGCCCTACAGCAGACGAGGGGCCGGCCTTTGCGTCCGCATCCGGTATCCGAAGGCGGACTCGGATCGTGACGACCTAGACATCCGCGAGAGAAATCTACGAATCCGGCGTGGGAACTACATCCGTCAAATGGCCTAACTTGAAATTACTGAGCGTGTGTCAGTTTGTCGGTGAACCCCGTGTGTTCGCTCGGAGCAGGTAGCTCTGCATCGGGGGCTTGCCTGCCGGCGGGGGCCCGCAACGCCCTCATCTGCCGTCCGCCGAGCAACGCTGGCCGTCCTATCCAACTCCGGCCGGCCAGCCAAGCACAGAGCCTTGCAGTGCGCATCAGCTGCTTGAATGGGTGACCGCTACTGCAGGCTCCGGCCCTCACAGCGAGCCTGGGTCGACCTGTGTCGGCTCTACCACGGCACCCGCGCACAGGCGCTGCCGGCTGCCTTGGAACGACCTGCGCCTACATCCGGTCCGTCAACGGACTTGGTCGTGCTCCCGACCTGACCCGCGCCCTGCTCGAGGCGAATGCGGAGTATGTATCCGGTGGACGGCCCCGTCGCCGAGTATGGCCACTTGAGCGACAGCCGCGCCGACTAGCTGCGGCAAGAACTACCGCCACGGCGTGAACCTCCAGGTAGGTCATGACCGAGACATCGTGTGGACCTACCGCGACCTAACCGCGGCCCGCACTCACCACATCGCGAACGCCTACCCCGTGTCGGCGGTACCTTCGCCGTGCCTACGAAACGCTCACTGCTCTACAGCGGTTACTAAAACGGGCGCATGTCTTTTCGACATCCCCTCGAACGCGGACGCCTCAAGCGCAGCCACAACCATGCTCACCCTGGAGAGGCTGCGAAGACTTACGGAGCCTCCGTCAGCAAACCGACGATGACTCATGACGACTGGTGAACCATCGGGGCTGAAAGGACCCTGCCTCTCGACGAGTCGCTTGATCAGCGACCAGTCTGAGAGCGTGTTTGAGATCCGACGTGTCGGTGATGGCAGCCGCTCGTTGATGGGAGTGTGAGTAGCGCTCGGGAGGGTTATCCGTCATCTGACGGATGAGCAGTGGGCTTTGGTGGAACCGGTGCTACCAGCGCCGCGGACGGGGCCGAAGGGCGGGCGCCGGGAAAAGCATCCGCGGCGCCGGACGGTAGACGCGATCATGTACGTGGTTCGCACCGGCTGCGCATGGCGGCAGCTGCCGCATGACTTCCCTCCCTGGCAGACCGTGTACTGGTACTTCGTGCGCTGGCACGACGAGGGCACCGTCGCCCGCATCCACGACGCACTGCGCGACCAGGTACGGAAGGCCGAGGGCCGCAGCGCGGAGCCGACCGCGGCGCTGATCGACTCACAGTCGATACGCACCGCCGATACCGTCCCGGCCGACACCCGCGGCTACGACGCAGGCAAGAAGGTCAAAGGCCGCAAGCGGTTCATCGTCACAGACACCCTCGGCCTCCTTCTGACCGTCCACGTCATGGCAGCCAGCGTGCAGGACCGCGATGGCGCCCGTCGTTCCCTACTGTGGACCCGGCTTGACCACCCCAGCGTGCAGAAGATCTGGGCGGATCAGGGTTTCGGCGGCCGCCTGGTGGACTGGGCTGCCGCAGCCCTGAGACGCACCGTGGAGATCGTTCGCAAGGAGCCGGGCCAGCGGGGCTTCCAGGTCCACCCCAAGCGGTGGGCCGTGGAACGAACCTTCGCCTGGCTCACCACCCACCGTCGCCTCGCCCGCGACTACGAACAGCGCCCTGCCCACGCCGAGACCATGATCCGCTGGGCCGTGATCAGCGTGATACTCCGCCGACTCACCCGCGGAGGACCTGCCACCCGCCTCGGCCCAACACCTCTGCGACGAACAACACCCCAGGCCGTGGATCGCGAGGCCGTCTGAGAACATCACCCGGTGCTAAGAAGCGTCGAGATCACCACCGAACTGGCAGGCTCCTTCCAAGGCGAGGGCTTCCACAGCCTGCACTGGCAGAAGAAGCTGGAACTGAGCCTGGACTGCTTCATCTGCGAGCGCACTGGCCGCACGACGCTCTTCCAGCACGGCGAGGAGCAGGCGACGTGCTCGTCGGACCGAGAGCGTCCCCAGCACCCCATCGCGGCCCGGATTGCCAGCTTTGACGTCACTGCTGAGCGGGAACGGCTGGCACTCCGGAGCATCGTCGACTACTGGTGGGCACCATTTCACGACATCAAGCGGGCTCAGCCAGCCTCCGCTCTAACGGATGCACCGTGGGTTCGGCTATACGGCGGGTACTACTGCCCGCAGTCTCAGCTGCCGGGATCATTCAGCGTCCAGACCAACATGGTCAGGCCAGTACGCCAGACCTGCGACCACTGTGCCCAACCGCTCTCCATCAGCGCACTCTCTCCGAGCGTCCGACTCCTCACCTGAGCCGAAATTCGAAGTACCACCCGAGTTCACCGAGATCTCAAACGCGCTCTGAGTGGACCTCACCAAGCTCCGCACGAAAGCCGATCGAAGCAAGCACGACTCCTCGCCGGTGGGGCAAGAGGCTTCCTCTCGCGCGGCGTATAGCGCGAGAGGAGCCAGACCGCCTGGCCAAATGAGAGGTTCTAGAATCTCAGTTGCCCGTCAGGATTCCGTTCCACTCATCAAGATGCGAGGAATCATCGATACTCCTTCCGGGCGCCAACGCATCATCTCCGGGGGACAGTTCCGCAACTCTCGTCGATCAGAGCCGCTATGAAACCCCTTCCGAGGCATTAATTGCGGATTCTGTGTGGTCAGGCACTAGCACGGAGCGTCAAGTATCTCTTTGGGTTCGTCCCGCTGGGTTGTGTGGATTACTGCTCGCACACTGCGATTTCCTGCCGCGCAGACGCTGGCGCCCACAATAATGATGCCTATACCCAGAAGAGCCGAATTGAGCCCCACCAGTTGCACAAGAGGTCCCGCGCTCACTTGAGCAAGAGGGATGGCGGCGAAAGATCCCAACGCATCGTAGGAGTAAATGCGAGCAAGCCGGTCAGCGGGTATGTTCCGCTGAAGGGAGGTTTCCCAGAAGATGCCCAGTTGTTCCAAGCCCATGCCGCCGACTATCGCGGCCGCGAACAGGGCTACCGTAACTGGGTACATCGCCAAGGTGATGGGCAGCAGAGCGAGGGCGCTCACGCTCAACATGCCGATGGCCAAGGGGCGCTTGGGGTCCAGCCTCAATCCGGCCACGGCACCGAGGAACATGCCCCCGGTGTGCGCGACGATCACGTAGGCCCATACCGCGCGCCCCACCGTTCGATCCGCTGCGACTGGGCCGATCACCTGCATGGTCGCCGCATATCCTGCGTTTATACAGCAGAAAGAGAGCACAACGACCCAAACCCAAGACCGACTGATGAACTCGGCCCATCCCTGTTTCAGTTCAGCAAGCAGACTGGATGGGGGCTTTCGTGCGACTACTGTCGTGTCGATGCGAATGCGCGCAAAGCAAAGGCCGGAGAGGCACATCGTTAGCGCATCCGCCGCCAGACCCCAGGCTGGCGGAAAGATGAGGACGAGGAGCCCACCTGCGGAGGCCCCGGCCACCGTTGCAGTATTAGATCCCAGCCGCAGCAGAGTGACCGCCGGCTTCAATCCGCCAGGAGGCACGGTCTGGGAGACGAGGGCAGCCGAAGCGGGGAACGCAAACGCGCTGAAGAATCCGCTTGCTGCGGACAGCGTCATGAGCAACGGCAGAGAGGTGAATCCAAGCAGGAGAGCGAATGCCATCGCCGCTTGCGTTGCTCCGCTGGCAAGACTGCTGCCAACCAGGATTAGACGGCGAGAGAATCGGTCGGCGAGTGCGCCTCCAACGAGAAGGAAGAGCAGGTTCGTGAGTGACCGCGCACCCACAACTAGGCCGAGTGAGGATACTGAGCCAGTGACATCAAGCAGAGCGAACGACAACGTGATCGGCGCAATAGCATTGCCGAATGTGCCGACGACTCGTCCCGCGATGAGGTTTCTGTAGGGAGTCGAGCGCAGGGGCGAGAGATTCTGGATCATGCCCCTACTGAGAGTACTACTCAATTCCATCATCCCGCCAGATTCCTGAATCCAGAGACATCCGTGCCCGGACCGTCGCCCGTGCTCTGCTTGGGAACTGCCGAGCTGAAACGTAGGCACGACGATTAATGAGCACACAACTCTTTCATAATGTTGACTGCGAGCACATCCGCGGAGTCCAGCCAAGACCGCTTCGGGGGTCGCCAGCCTGTCTGACGTCACGCACCGTGTTGCGCCACACCAACCCATAGGTTGGCTCATGGGTGCGGCGTCAACCTTGGGTGGTGGCGTTCGGCCGGCTCTTCCAAGGGCAGACCTCCATGAAGCGAGCCAAGTCGATGGTCTTGACCCTGAAGCGCTCGAAGGCCCCCATCTCCTCGTCGAGCAGGCTGACTGGCAGTGCCTGCTCCCTGATCAGGTACTGCCGGAGCCGCCCCAGCGAGCGGTCGCCGTACCACCTGTTTTTGAAGAAGGACTTCGCCTCGTCGGCATCATTGACGGAGATAATCTCCCGGTGCGCGAGGTGATCGACGAACTGCCTGATGTGAATCATCGGCTCGGAGAACGACACATACGGCTCCGTCGGGGAATGGAGCATGGTGACTTCATCGTCGGAAAAGTCCGGGTCGGCGACGTACCGATCGAATACGTCACCGAACCCCCTCATGCCCAGGTGATGCATCTCCGCCGCCCTGATTGCCCCCATGGAAGAAAGACCCCAGATCTCCCACCCCTTACGCAGAGCGCCGAGGATCTCGGTATGACCGACCGACAGCGTGGAGTGGAACGTACCGTCCACGACGGCTATTACGCCGACACTCTTCGATGACTTGACCAGGTCATCGATATCGCCGCGACGAACAGGCGGTCGGACCTCAACGTTCTCAAAGGTACTGTCCGATAGACCATAGGCACTAGGACCAACGAACACAACTGCCGCATTTCCCATTAGATTCCCTCGCGATAATTACCGGTCGAAATAGGGGTTGAGCCTGGGGCCGACGGTCGTCCGCACATCTCCGGGATTGTAGTGCTCCATGCGCGGAATTACCGTCTTGACGACGGAGACAGGAAAGTCCGGAGGGGAAAGGACAACTCTGAATATGTGGGAGAACCCACGTTCAACGAGAATAGAAGAGATACCTGCCACCAACTCCGCGCTGGTCCGTGCCGAGAGCTCCATGCCTTCGATAGACGAGTACGTGACGCAGCTCTGTCTATTCATCGCATGCTCATTCGATTCCAGCATGGCACGTTCCAGAGCCTTCGGATCGGGAAACTGCTCGTGGATACGGACGAGATCCCCGCGCCCGCCATGGATATAGGTCAGCCGGGACTGGGCCGCTTCCGCCAATGCTCTGACAGCTGCTATGGACTTGAACGGATGCAGTCCATAACCAGCGGCGGTCAGCGGAAAGCCCACGCCCTTCTCGATGACATAGCCTTCAAAATAGGGGAGGTTGTACTCATTCCCGGCGAAGCGCAAACCATATTCCAGGCCGGCCCGGGCAACCTTGGAGGCAAGGTCGAAAACCTGCCCATCCGACTCACCGAGCTCGACGAAGTGAGATGACAGTGCACCAACGTGCAAGAACGACTGCACGTCTCGTTCGATAATCTCGCAGATGCCGTGCGCGGTAGCCTCGTCAATGGAGTTTCCCGAGGATAGGCCGTTGGTGCTGGAGCCGAATATCGAGCGGCCCGGCCCCTCACGAAATGGCACGAAGACTAGCTCTGCCGGGATCCATGCTTTGTCGCCCGTCAGAATGTCCTCTGCCTCCACACATGTGATCAGGGTGTCAGCGGACATGCGCTTGGTGGATCGAGGACGAAATTCCTCCATGCTGAACCGTGCGTGCTTCTGCTCCAAGAGTTCACGGACGCTCATCTGCTTCATATTGAGGCTGGAGTTCCGCGGCTCGGCCAGCGCGAACTCGATGGCTTCCATGTAGGCGCCGACCATGGCCTCTGCGGGCCGTGCTCCCTTGCCTGAGTTCACGCAGACGGTGAGCGAGTCGGCGCGAATGCTCGCGTACACTGGGATACCGATGTAGTCCAGCCACGTAGTATCGGTGACGCGCGTGATCCCGAGGGTCTGAGCGGCCTTCTTTGCGGCTGCTAGGGTCTCTTCCAGCGGCCGGTCCCTCAGACTGGATGTCATCTGTAGCATTCTTTCGGCCCTTCCATGGCGTTGAGTGGCACAAACTCTTCCATTTTGCCAAAGCGGCACGTCGGATCAACTGCCGGCGGAGTCTGCAAGAGTGCGCCGGAGTGGAAACGGGGATACGTTGGCGGCGATGGACGCGTACGGCGGCGCCGTATCCGAGGCGATGACGACGAGATTGCGGGGCGACGTGGCGCCTTTCGAAGCGACAACTGAACACGTATATCTGAAGGTCGAGTGGAGCGTCTCCAACATCTGACCCAGATGGGGATCCGAGTCCCATATGTTGACCATGTATATGCCTCGGGGGCGTAGAGATTTTCGCACGTGTTCGATGTAGGCCGGCGACGCTGTCCATTCGGGCACATCGTGCTCGACGAATACGTCACCGATTACTACGTCCGTCGATCGCTCGACTAGGCGGGTACTCACCCAGGACCGGGCATCTCCGTGCTCGACCTCCACGCTGGCACCGACAGGTAGTGGAAGGCGATCCGCCACCAATTCAATGATCCCTCTGTCGGCTTCAACCACCACCTGCTTCGATCCGGGCTGAGTAATGGCGACATGCCGCGCCAGTGCCATCGCTCCGCCTCCGATGTGCAGGATGCTCGGCGGGTTGACGAAGTCGTAGGCCTTTATCACTCCTGCCATGCAGCGCATGTAGTAGAAGGCCAAAAATTGAGGTCGCTCCAAGTCGATATAGGACATGTCGGTGCCGTTGAGTCGAAGCTTGTAAGCTCCTTGCCTGCGTGCGCTCGGAACCAGTTCCGCGAGACCGGATTCGACCATTATTTGGGCATGGTGAACCGCTGCCTCTGCCATGACTGCGTTCTCCTTCTGGTGCGCCTGCGGTGGTCACGCTGGCGGTGCGGTGCGTCGCGCGGTTTCGGATCACCGACCGCTTCCTGATGCTAGGGAGCCGTAATTAATCGGCGCATAATGAATACCTGTCGATCTCGCCAGGCTAGGTGCGCCGCGCGCTCAGGAAGGTCAGCAGATCGAAGGCTCCGTCGTCTCCGCCCGCAGACCGGTGTAGGGACGCCACCAGGTGACTCACTGCCCGGCTCACGTCATCGACACCCGCCTGGCGTTCGTACCACCGCCAGTCACCGTGGGCGTTCATCTCCAGGAAGACGGGTCCGGCGTCGTCGATCAGAAAGTCGAAGGCGCCGTAGCGAAGGTTCCAGAGCTCCGCAAGCCGCCGCACGGTGTCGAGTACGTCCGCCGGCGGCTCGACCTGTCGTACGCGCACGGTCTCGGGGCGCAGCCAGATGTCGCTGGGCTCGTGCTTCCGTACTGTGAACGCATGGGCCCGCGTGCCGACGAGGTACAGGCGGATTTCGGTGCGGTGGGGTACGTACTCCTGAACCACGACGGGCAGGCCATCCTGGGCCAGGGTTGGTACGCCATGGGGCAGTGCGGCAGCAGATGGCGTGCGTCCGGGAGGAAAGAGCTGGGGATGGAACCAGGAGAATTGCCCCGGAAGCGGCTCGACATAGTGGCGGTCGACTGTCTTCACAACGACTTTGCGGTCCGCGGCCGAACGCAGGGCTTCGGCGACGTCCGTCGTGACAGTCGTGCGTGGAACCCGCGTTCCCAGTCGTGCGGCGTCGGTTAGCTGCCGCAGTTGCCCTGGAGCATCCAGCCCGATCGTCGTTCGGGAGAGCGCGGCCAATTGTGCGACGAGTGCTTCCCAGGAGTCGTCGCGCAGCATGGTGGCGGCCGTATCGTCCCCTTGGGCGGAGGTGGCTCGCATGGAGAAGTGGCGGATCCACGTGACGGTCGGCAGGAACGAGACGTCGCCGAAGGTGATGGTCCGCGTCGCGAGGTCGACCGTGCATTTGACCGCTTCGAGCTCGTCGACGTTGAGGCGCGTCCAAGGAATGCCGGCCCTGTGCAGGTCCTCGGCGAGCCGTGAATGTTCGGCGTCCCGGGCCCGGCCGACCAGAAGAACTCTGTGGTCAGTCACGATTGTTGTCCAGCGTGTTCCAGGCTTCTTCCAAATGCTCCCGTGTCCGCCCGACGGACGGGCTCTTCCGGTGCACGCCAACTCGTAGCGGTGCTCCACATCGGCGCACCACTGAGGTGGCGGCAGGGGGCTCGGTGCCTGGAGGGGGTGTCACGGCAGTGCTCTCTTCCTTGAAGCCGTCCAGCGGCTCACTTCTCGTTCCAGAAGCCGCGCGCCCTTGAGGCGGAAGCTGGCTTCGGCCTTTTTCGCGGCTTGTCGTGCCTTCGTCGTCTGACCGAGTTCGGCCATGGCCTGGGCGAGGTCGAACCACACGCTGCCGATGAGGACCGGATCGTCGGTACGGGCCAGCGCCTCAGCGGCTCGCCGACCGGCTGTCTCCATCTGCGTCTCATGTCCCCGCGAGGCGCTGACGCGTGCTTCCAGCGCCCACCACAACGCCGTGCCGCGCGTATCCAGCTGCTCGGCCGACGCGGGCCGGAGGGAAGCTATCTCGGATACTGGAGCGCCTGCCCGGAATGCCTGGTAAGCAGCGTTTATCCGGGAAACTGTCGCGTCGCCGCCCATGCCCAGGACGTCCAGTTGCCGAGCTGCCTGCTCGTAACGCGTCCGAGCCAGGTCATGCTTCCCCGACAGCCCCTCGATGAACCCCTCGACCTGCTCAAGGGCCGCCGCTCCCAGCGCGAGCTGGAGCTCGTCGACGTGGGTGCGGGCCTGAACCAGTACCGACCTGGCCTCGTCCACTTCGTCGGCCAGGGCAAGGAGTCGGGCGTGGGTGAGCAGAGTGGGGACGAGGAGTGCGCGGTTGTCAAAGAGCCGGGGGATGAGGCGGGTGCACAGCGCGATGCCTTCTCGCGCGTGTGTGGGTGACCACTGCGTCAGCTCGCATATCGCGGCGTACAGGCGAGGTGCCTCGTACTGGGCCACTTCGAGGTTCATGGTGCTCGTCCTGGCGAGGGCCTGTCGCATCGCCGCCTCGGCCTCGCCGAGGCGGCCGACGCTGAAGTGGCGCAACGCGCGGAGCTGTAGACAGCGGCACCAGCTGAGATCGTCGTCCCGGTCGGCGCTCAGATCCGGTTCGAGGTCTGGGTCGGCGCCGTGCGATCCTTCCGAGCGGATACGAAGGGTCTGCCGTAGCAGTGCAGCCAGACGAGTCGTGCGCCCGTCCCCTGGCATGCAGTCCTCCGCGTGCGTCAACGCGCGATCGGCGCGGTTCCAGTCCCCCAGTGCCGTATACGCGTCATACATACGCACGGCTAGTACGCGGTGCCGTTCGTCGCCTTCGGGGAGCAGGTCACGCCCACGTTCCAGCAGGGCTATCGCGGCCGGCAGATCCTTGCGGTGCAGGGCTCGGGTGCCTGCCCGGATCAAGGCCTGCACAGTGCGGCTCGCGAGGCCTACCAGTCCCGGATCGTTGGGCTGAACCTCCCTGTAGAGTTGGTGAGCTCGTTCCAGGTGGTGCGCCAGTGCGCTGTCCACGACGGGAGCGTCCGCGGGCGGGGGCAGGGCTTCAATCCTGGCGAGCCGGTCCGCCTCGGCCAGATGCCAGTCGGCGCGTCGGCTCTTAGCCGTCATCTCGTACAGCGTTTCCCGTACCAGCGACTGCGTGAAATGGAATCCGTCCGCTCCGCCATAGCGGATGGTCCCCCCGGTACGGAGCCGCTCGAGGCAGGCGTGGAGTCGCTGTCCGTCCGCCTCGTCGGCTTCGGCTGGCAGTAGCTGGCCCACCGAGAAGGCAGGACCGATGGTGGCTGCGTGACGCAACACCTCCCTGTCAGCCTCGGGCAGGCGGTCCAGCCACGCTTCCAGCAAGACACGAATGGTGGTGGGGAGACTGGCCGGTTCGTCGGGGCTTGTACGGGAAGAGAGCAGTAGCTCTGCGTAGAGCGGGTTCCCTTCGCACGACTGGGCAACCCGGGTAAGCATGGAAGGATGCGCGCCGTGGTGGCGCGATCCTGGCCGCGCGGCCAACAGCCGGACCAACCGCTCCGTGTGGGCAGCCGACAGCGCCTCCAAGTTCATCCACATGGCAGCGGCGCCGTCGGCGGGCAAGGCGGAGTGCACCAGATGGAACTCCGGCCGGGCCGTGGCCAGCACCAGCACAGGGGCGCTAACCGTGCTGACGGCCTCTCTGAGCAGTGTGAGGAACGTGGGTTCGGCGTAGTGAAGATCTTCCACTACGACGATCAGCGGCCGTTGCCGCGCCAAGGCACCGAATAGGCACCGCACCGCCCACGCGATGTCTGCGACGCCTACCGTCCGATCCCGGTCCAGATCGAGAGCGGCGGCGAGGGCGCTGATGGCTCGCTCCCCACCGAGCTCAGCCGGCCGTAGCCGGTCCACGACGTCGTCCCAGCCGCCCGGAACGCTTCGGACCAGCTCGGCGATCGGCTGATAGGTCAGGCCACGACCGTGCACATGGCACACCGCGCGCAGAATGTACGCGGACGTCCCTGCTTGACCGTCGACGAACTCCCTGACGAGCCGGGACTTGCCAATGCCGGGTGGACCAGTGACGCCGACGAACCGGCCCGTCCGACTTGCCTGGCAAGTCGTCAGGGAAGTTTGAAGCTGGTCAAGTTCGGACTTCCGTCCGAGTATGGGCACCACGTCGGTGACCGTTGTCTCCGCGGCGAGACCGATGACCCTGTGCGCCGCGACCGGATCACGTTTGCCCCTGAGGACGGCGGGGCGGACGGGCGCGATAAGCACACGCGCGTCGACCAGTCGTGCGGTCTCGTCCCCGATGAGGATCTGGTTGACGTCGGCAGCGGATTGCAGCCGTGCCGCGGTATTGACGACGTCACCGATGACCCTAGCCCCTTCCGGGCCAGGTAGACCAACAACGACCGCTTCCCCCGACTGAAGTCCGCAGCGGATCTCCAGCCGGATCCCGACGCTCTGGGCGAGAGCGGAGTTGATCTCACTCAGTGAGGAGCGCACGGCGAGCGCCGCCTTGACCGCGTGGAACGCCTCATCGCCGGTCGTGCGATGGGCGCCGAAGACCGCCATCACGGCGTCACCGATGAACTTCTCCGTCACGCCTCCCTGGTCCGCGATCGCCGCCGTACACGCGGCGTAATACCTGTCCATCGCTGTGCGCAGCGCCTCGGGATCGACGTTCTCGGCCAGCGATGTGGAACCGACAAGGTCCACGAACAGGACGGTGACGATGCGGCGACTCTCAGGTGACGGGTCCGGGGGAGAGAGAAGTGCACCGCACATCGAGCAGTAGCGTGCCGTGGGGCCGGCCAGAGCGTCGCAGCGCGCGCACCGCTCTCCTTGAGCGGTCACAGCAGCTTGATGTCATGGGCCTCGACCTCGTCAGCCACCGCGTCCAGTCGGTCCTTGAGACCGTTCAGTACGGCGATCTCCTCTTCGCTGAGGCCGCGCAAGACTTCCTGCTGTCTGTCTGACAAGAGGTCCACTGGGTGCCCGGCATCACGCAGGGCCTGCAAGGGATCGATTGGCACGAGTCATCCTTTCGTCTGGCGGTTTCTGTTCAGCTGTACTCGCTGGTTACCGTGGTGCGGAGCGCGGGTTCCCCACTGCTGCCGATCATGTAGAGCCGAGTGCTCCTTGCAGAGCCCTGAAGATCCGCAAGCCGACCTCCCGCTCGTCAGGCGTCAGGCCGAGGAACGCGAGCGGCTGGGAGTCCGGCGGCTGAGCCACCGGGCCTGTCTCCGAGAGCAGTGTGTGTAGGGATATCGCGGCCTGCTGGGCGAAGAGCGCGAGGAGTTCCAGCTCATTGAGGCTTGATCGGGACTGAGGGGCTGGATCGATCACTTCCAGGACCCCGAGCACGTCCCCGTCGTAAAGGAGCGGGACGGCCATCATCGCTTCCGGTAGGTGGCCGGTCGCCTGGGCGACATCGCTGGCGAAGACTTCGAGCTGCCTCACATCGTCAACGATGAGCGGTTCCATGGCGCTGACCACCCAGCCTGCAATGCCGCGCCCTGCGGGGAATCGTGTCCCCACGAGCTCGCGCTCGTCCGGGTTGGACACCGAGCAGAACACAAGCTCGTCGCGCTCTCGGTCGAGCAGAAGGATGGAGCTGCTTGCCGCCCCGAAGATGGCGGCGGCCACACGTGGCACAGCGTCAAGGAGGTCGTGGCCGTGCTGGTTGCCGCCCGGGATCAGGGCGCGTGCCTGGGGCAATGTGCCCTGGTTGTCAGTCACTTGTCACCTCAAGCGGAGCAGGTAAAACGTTTGCAGCCGTCATGTACAGGATGTTCTTGAGCTGAACGACGGTCAGCGCCGGGTGCTTCGAGAGGATGCGCGCGCATAGTCCCGCGACATAGGGAGTCGCGAAGCTGTTGCCGGTCATCCGCACGGTGCCCCCGCGAAACCAGGGAACGAGTACGTTCTGACCGTGAGCGAAGAAATCGACCGGCGGCTGCGGATTCGACAGTACAAGATCCGGGTCGTTCTCCCGATGGCTTCCAACCGAGATCACGGACGCGAAGCGCCAAGGGAAACTCTCGCCCCGCCGGTTGGGGGCGGACGCTACCAGTACGCTGCGCCGGAAATGGGCTTCGTCCGCCAAGCGGTGCAAGTCGGAGAAGTAGTTCATTTGCGGGGTCGACAGGCTCATACTGATGACGTCGAACCCTTGCGCTATGGCCCACTCTAGACCTGCGAGGAGAGCCGTTCCGGTACCGCGCTTGTTCTTTCCGATTACGCGAACGCTGTGCAATTCGCATTCGGGGGCGAGCCGGCGGATGATGCCCGCGCAAGCCGTGCCATGGCCGCTGAGATCCTCCGGTTCACACTCCTCGACAACTGCCTCCTCGTCCTCGACGCGGACCATGAAGGACGCTTGGACCTCCCCGACCATGGGGTGATCACCCGCCACGCCGCTGTCCAGGACGCACACACGGACACCGCGGCCATCGGCGCCTCCCCATGCCCAGTCGACGGGGACCTCTCTGCCGTCCGTAGTCACCCGGAGCTCGGACGGACTTCTGCCAAGGAGACTCCAGGTCAACACCGGACTGTCCGCCTGAGCTTGTCTCACCACCATGCTATCTCTCCATCGCCGGCCGACCTGGTCGGACCGGTGTCCCGCACGAACTGGGTCTGTGAATTTCCGACACGAGTACGACGGCCCATCAGCACGTCCAACCACCAAGAGGGCCCGCCGGTCGAGCCGGCGGGCCATCTCGTGGGTTCGCGCCAGTGAGTGGCGGATCGCCTACTCGTCCGACGCTTCCTCGCCGTTCTGGTCGGTGAGACCCTGGGCCTCGGCCTCGTCGGAGTGACCGATCACGTCTTCGGGCTCTTCGCTGTATCCGGTAGGGGCAACAGCCATTTTGGTCTCCCAGTTGTCGTACCAATACGGGGCGGCCGCTTTGTGAACCGCTTGATGAGTAACCTAAGGCGTGACACTTAAAAAACTGGTAATCAGTTCTTAGGAGACGTCCGCCACTACTGACCTTGAATGCGTGGTGTCGTTGGGGGCTGACGGGGCGTGATCCCTGAGGTATGCCGTCTGAACGAGGTACGCGCAGGGCGGCGGGCTGACCGCCGAGCGTTCCGGGAACGGCTGCGACTGGAGGCGGGCGACCGGTTCGCACAAGGAGATGAGAACGCGCTCATCGCACATGACTGCGGGTCAGCGTGCGTTCGGTGCAGCGATGGCGGAATGCCTGGTCAGCGGGCGGCCCTCGGGCCCTGGCCTCGATGGGACTGGCCTCGCTGCCGCTCCTCAGATCGCGGTCCTGGAGACCGAACTCGACAAGGGGCCGGTCGCGCGCGGCTGGCCGGACCAGACCTGGACTCTGTCGAGGATCAAGACCCTGATCGGCCGACGCTTCCACAAGACATACACGATCCAGGGGGTCGCGGCCCTGCTGAAGCGGAACGGCTGGACCTGCCAGGTCGCCGCCCGCAGGGCCGTGGAACGGGACGAGGCAGCGGTGGCCAGCTGGGTGAGGGAGACCTAGCCGAGCGTGGAAGCACCGCGGCGGCGCTCGACGCCTGGCTCGTCTTCGAGGCCGAAGCCGGCTTCTCGATGACGCCGCCCACCCACCGCACCTGGGCCCGACGCGGCCGCACCCCGATCATCCGGGTCCGCGGCCGCTCCCGCCGCCGCTTATCCGTCGCTGCCCTGGCCTGATACAAACCTGGCCAACGCCGAGTGCGACCGGGTCGGCGACGGACGCACCGACTACTCCGGCAAGCACCGCCGCCACGGCGGGCGTCTGGTCGGAGTGGCGAAGGTGCCGCCGGCGCCGAGGTAGGCCAGGTCGGCCAGGGCGGGCTGACGACAGAAGGTTGGGGCTGCAGCGAGCGGGACGGAAGATGCACCAGCGCTTGAGGGTGGCCAACAGACACTGGTCCTTGACCCGTCGGCTGTGGCGGCGAGGCTTCTGCTGCCGGATGCCCGAGTAACCGGTGCGGCCCCGGTGAAATTCGATGCCGCTGACGGCTGGCCTTCTTCAGCGGCGGGCGCAGCTACTGCGGGTCATATTGGCCGCCTGTTCCGAAGCCAGGGCGGTAGTCAGCACGGAGCGGGTGCCGTCGCTCGTTCCTTCGCGGGCGTGCTGGAAGGCGGCGAGGCAGCCGAGGAAGTATTCGCCCAGGTGAACGGAGTTTGTGGTGCGGTCCCCGATGGCGTCCTGTTCGTCACCTGCCAGAACTGCAATGGCGTGGCCGAGTTCCGGAGTCATCGGGCAGGGGCTGGCGGGCGGCCTTGCCCGTGCGCAGGGTGTCCGCGAGCAGCACCGCGTCGAGGTGTCAGACTTCGGAGGGTCGCTGCGTGTCGGTCGCATTAGCGGGCGACGGCCATCGGATTGGTGGCGTAAACCGGCTGGGCGGTGGCGCGGAGGCGGGCAACGATGTCGCCGCGGGCTGTCGCCGTTGCGAGGGACTCGGGGCGTTCGCAGTGGCACCGTGGGCGGTGAGAGGGTCAACAAGGTGGCCCAGGCCTACGGGGGCCTTGATGAGCCGGTTCCTGGGTGTTCGCGGGCGGCGGCAGCTGCTACCAACCGTCCCGCTCCTGCTCCGACCCCGCCGACGTCGCGGCGAACTCGGCCTCCAACTCCTTCATCGTTTCGGCGAGGCAGCCGTCGACGAGGTTGCTGCGGTACTGGATCTTGCGGAGGCCGTGGCGGAATGCGCTGATGAGGTGGGTGGTCGGGTTGGCGAAAGCGGTATTGGCCTGGCAGCTGCGTCGCAGCAGTGACCAGATTCCCTCGACCGGCTTCAGGTCGGGTGCGTAGGGCGGCAGGTAGTGGGCGGTGAGCCAGTCCTGGGCGTCGATGAAGGACGGCATCCGGGCGTCCTTGTGCACGTTGAGGTTGTCCCAGATGAGGACGATCGGGCCGCCGAGCTGCCGGTGTGCTGTGCTCAGCAGGTCGCGGTAGTCGGTCCAGGTGAAGCTGCGCCGGCCGCCGCGTTTGTGGTCCTCGTGCCGTCTGGGCCGGTAGATCAGGCGGGAACGTTCTCCGGGCTTGTAGCAGGCCAGCGCGGCAACGGAGAACCGGCGCTGGGAGCGTCCACGGACGCGGACGACGGGCGTGTGCTCTCGCTTGGACCAGGTGCGGCGTGTCGGCGGCGTCATTGAGAATCCGGCCTCGTCTTCGAAGACGAGCCAGGCCCCGAGCGCCGCCGCGGTGCTTCCACCTGCGGCCACGTCTCCTTGATCCACCCGGTCACCCGGTCCTCGTTGCGTTCCAGTGCCCGCCGGGCCGCGACCTGATGGCTCCAGCCGTGGCGCCGCAGCATCAGGGCGATTCCCGACTGGGTGAAGCTCTTGTGGAAACGGCGGCCGATCAGCGTCTTGATCCGCGACAGCGTCCAGGTCTGGTCCGGCCAGCCGTGCGCGACCGGCCCCTTGGCCAGTTCCTCCTCGAGCACCGCGAACAGCCTGTCACTCAGCTTCGGCAGGGAGACCGGACCCGACGACCGCAGTCCTGCGGTGCCGACGTCCAGCCAGGCCCGGCGCCAGCGCTGCACCGAGCGCACACTGACCCGTAAGTCTTTGGCGACCTCCGCGTTGGAGGCGCCCGCGGCAAACCGCTCGGCGGCCTCCATTCGGATCCGCTCGCGAAACGCCTGCCGTTCAGGCGTCAGCATTCCCCGACGGTCCAGCTGTCGCGTGGGCACCGGGTTCCACTGCCCGAGGGCGGGTGATGTAGTCGTCGGGACGGTGGTGCCCACATCGCTGCGGATCACCTCGAGGTCCTCGAAGGCCCATCCGGCCCTCAGCGGACTTCTTCCCCACCCGCAGCTCGACCGCGGCCTCACCCAGCGCCTGCGTCAAGTCCGCAACCTGCGCCTCAAGCTGCTGTTCCCGACTGCTCGGGCCGGACTTTCCCGCAAGGCCCGTCCGGCCGGACTCCAGGAACTAGCGCTTCCGATTCCCGATCGACTGCTCGGACACCCTCGCCTGCCGCGCGGCCTCGGCGACGCTCACCTCGCCGGCCAGGATCGACAGCACGGTCCGAACCTTCTCCTCCGGCGGCACCTCTGGCGGGCTCACCATGATCGGTCAGACTCCTTCACAGGTCTGAAGCCGCAAGAAACGAATCCAGCCACAAAGCGTGACGCGCGACACGACGAGATCAAGAGCTGAAGGCGACCGTCGGGCGGTCGCAAGCCCCTGAGTAGGCCATATGGCGGAAGCCACGGCAAGAACGCTCCCCGTAGCATCCATAGCGTCCCGCACCAATCAAGCCAGCCATGCGCGGCTGAGTCCGCCGACTGAGCAGAACTCCTGACGGCACAGCTGTTCAGTTGGCGCTTGTTGTCCCCGGCCGCATCGGCGACGACGGGCGTCGAGCACCCCGAAGGCCTCCGGCCCACGCCAACGGGCCCGGAAGACCTGCAAGGCCGCCGCGCTGGCGTAGCGGCTTGGCGGTGACCTCTCCATCGGATTCATCCCTTATTAACCTCGATGTGTAAGGAGTCCCATGAGTACAGATTTTTCCCGCCGTCAGGTACTGGCCGCCGGAGCGGCGCTGGCTGGGTCGGCGGCACTGATAGTCGGCGCAGAAGGAACGGCTGCCGCGACGTCGGCACCCATCGATAAGGAGACGTCGAAGGTGAAGCCCACGATCGTTTTGGTGCATGGCGGCTACGCCGATTCGTCGTGCTGGAACGCCACCGTCCAGGAGTTGCAGGGCAAGGGGTACACCACGATCTGTGGGTCGAACCCGCTGCGGGGTATTCCGACCGACGCCCCGTACATCGGGAGTCTGCTGGACTCCATCAGCGGACCAGTCGTGCTGGTCGCGCACTCCATGGGGGGAACGGTCATCACGAATGCTGCTGCCGGCAAGCCCAACGTCAAGGCGCTGGTCTACATTGCAGCGTTCGTGCCCGACGTCGGCGAGACTCAGGGGGAGCTCATCACCAAGTTCCCCGGTAGCGAGGTCCAACCGGTGAGCGTGCCGGTCCCGTACATGAAGGCCGACGGCACGACCGGAACCGACCTGTACCTGAGCAAGGACGGCCAGGCGGCCTTCGCCGCTGACATACCCACCGCTGCATTCCGGGTCCTGCAGGCCACGCAGCGGCCGTTCGATGCCGACTCCTTCATCTACCCGACCACGGCCGCGGCCTGGAAGACGATCCCGACGTGGGGGCTGGTCGCCGGCCGGGACAAGGCGATCCCGCCGGCGTGCGAACGCTGGATGTACAACCGTGCGAACGCACGCAAGGTCGTCGAAGTGCCGCTCTCATCACATGTCGTGATGATCAGTTACCCCAAGGTCGTCGCCGATCTCATCGGAGAGGCTGCCGAGGCGGTCAGCTGACGCTCGCGACAAGTGCCCCGGTCCGCCACCACGGGCCGGGGCACTCTGCCTACCGAGCCGAACTCACTGATGCAGCAAGGCCGATTCGTTGCTCGACATCTCGAAGCGTGAAGAACGGCCGCGTCGCGTGCCGCAAGGTCCCTGGGATCTCAGCAGGTCGAGTGACCTGCAAGGTTAAACGTCAAGTTGAGGCAGTCAGTGACTCCCTGAACCAATGGCAGCTCAGCTAGGCGGTTTGGACGAAGCGTGGGGTAGTTCACAGCGCTTACGTTCATCGGCGTGCTGGCGGGCGCTCCAGCTCTCTTGCGCTCGCAGGACCCGAGTGCTGGTCCGTTGACCAAGCCCTTGGGGTCGGCGGCAGGAACCCTGCCTACACGGCCCCCGGTGTCTTGTAACGCCAGGGCAGACACCGGGATTGGATCAACATTCGCGCATCGACTTGCGAGAAGACCGTCATCCGTATCGGTCCTCACCCGGAGGAACAGGGCATGCTCGAGGCAACCGGCCTTACCGCGATCGAGGAGGCCATCTACCGACTTCTGGTTTCCAGCGTGACGGCCCCGGCCGACGAGATAGCGGCACAGACGGGACTTCCAATCGGGCAGGTCGAGGACAGCCTCGCCGCCCTCGACGCCAAGGGACTGGTCAGAAGTACTGACCGAGTGCCCCGGCAGTTCGCCGCCACATCGCCCGACCTGGCGCTACTGCCGCGGCTGCAGCGCGAGGCCGACGCACTCGACAGGGCCCGCATTGCGGTCACGGATCTGCTCGAGAGCTACCGCGACACCGTGCGTCAGCGGGATGCCGGGCAGCTCATTTGAAGTGATCACCGGTGCCGAGGCGCTGCGCCGGCTATTGCAGAAGGTGCAGGACGACGCACGCCAGGAGGTGGCCTGGTTCTGCAAAGCCCAGTACGTCGCCATGTCCTCAGGGAGTAACCGCGCGGAAATCGATGCCCTCCGGCGCGGGGTGCGCTACCGGGTGCTGTATGAGAGGGCGTTCTTCGATGACGAAGGCGTCTTTGGTCATGTGGTCGAGGCTGCGGAGGCCGGTGAGGTAGCCCGCTCCGTGCCGCACTTGCCCCTGCGTCTGGCCGTCGTCGACCGGTCCATCGCCATCTGCCCCTTGGTCACCGCCGGGGCGCAAAGCAGTCCCGGCGAGGCCACGGCCGCCCTCGTGCGCGGCAGCATCCTGCTACAGGCGCTCATCTCGCTCTTCGAGCGCTACTGGGAGACCTCGGTCCCGCTCAAGGTCGCTGCCACCGGCGAGGATAAGGCGAGCGACGGGGTCGCCAGCCGCCCCACGCTCTCCAGGACGCATCGCCAATTGCTTTCGCTGCTCATGGCAGGGGTCGCCGATAGGACCATCGTCGGTCAGATGGGTCTGAGTCAACGCACCTTCCAGCGCCAGATCCAACAACTGATGAACCTCGCGGGCGCCGACACACGGATGCAACTGGCTTGGCAGGCGGCTCGCCGCGGGTGGCTGGGCTGAAGGGAGTAATACTGGATTCCTCAAATGCAGTAGATGCATCCGCGACGTAGGCGCCGGGTGGGCGAGGCGGGTCTGCCATATGGGTCTGCTGCAGGTTTGGGTGGCTACCCTGACTTCGGCTTGTCAGGGTGATGCTGGATCGTCGAGGGTCAGACCGGTGCCGGCTATGAAGCCGTCGAGGGTGTCGGGCCGGTACTGCAGGCGCTTGAGCCGGTTGCGGACAAGGGTCTCAAGTCGGTCGAGGGCGACGACGGCGAGGTTGGCCAGGCTGCGTTTGACGTGCGCCCATACCCACTCGACGGGGTTGAGGTCGGGCGAGTACGCAGGCAGCAGGAACACCGTCAGCCAGGCGCGCTCGGCTATCAGCTCGCGTATGGCGTGGGAGACGTGGGTGTTCAGGCGGTCCCAGACCAGCACGATGGGCGCCTTGACGAGGTGGTGGGTGCCGTCGATCAGCGCGATGAATTCGCGCTCGCTCATACTGCGGCGTTTGCCGCGGCCAGCGGTGTGGGTGCGCAGGCGGTGGCACAGTCTGGTGCGGGAGCCGGGTCGCACGGCGATCAGTCCGGCCACCGACAGCCGTCCCGAGCGGCGTCCGCGGACGGTCACGACCGGGGTGTGCCCGCGCCGGCCCCAGGTGCGTCCCCTGGGCGGTCGGCGGGTGAAGCCTGCCTCATCCTCGAAGCAGATGTAGCCCCCGCAGGCCGCCCGGGCTCTTTTACCTCGTCCCAGGTCGCGTTCCTTGCGAACGATCAGCCACATCCCTGTCGGCCAGCCCTTGAGGACGTCACCAGCGAGTTCGGCGACCCAGGCGCCGCGGCGATCTCGCCGCCCGGTTCAACGGCCGATGTCCACGCGGTAGCCGGGAGCTGCAGCACTGCTTGGTGGATGGCGTCGGTGATGGTCATACCGACCGAGTACAACAGCCGCCGTCCACGCTGGGCGACCCAAACCAGGAACTCGTCGGGGCCGTCCCCGGAATCGGTACGGATCAGGGTCTGGCGTCCTCGCCGGAACCGCTTCGGCAGCTGAGGCAGGGCGAGTCGGGCAGCGGTGATGTGATCGGCGGCAGTATTGGAACCGGCGTTCCCTGGTCGCGGCAGCCCCACGACCGGCTCGCCGGAGCCACCGTGTCCGTGGTCGATGAACGCCATCAGCGGATGGTGCCCGAAGGTCCTCTTCCACGTCGGCATCGCGTCCTGCTTGTCGGAGTGCGCGATCACCAGCACCCCGTCCAGGTCCATGGTGACCTGGACGTCCGCGTCCGAGGCAGCGAGTCCGGCCACCTGCCAGACGCGTTCCCGCACGGCCGCACGGGCTGCGCGGATCGCGACCAGAGCGCGTTTGCCGCCCGCGGCCAGGGTGTTGATCAGCCGGGACACGGTCGGGTCGGAGGCCACCGGCCCGAACAGCGTCGGTTCGCCCCGCAGCATGCCGACATCTGACGGGCAGTCCCCGCCCAGCGCGACCGCGAGCGGCACATCCAGCAGGATCTTGCCCGGATCGTGCACCGCTCGCTGCCGCCTCCACGGCTCCAGCGCCTGCGATATCGCCCGATCCAGGCCTGCCTTGTGGGCCGTCTAAACCAGCAACCCGGCCTGCGAGACCACCCCACGACCGCCGCCCTCGACACGGACACGGGGGTACGACCCGATACGCTTCTTCACCTGGGAAGTGCTTCTTTCCTCGCAACCGACAGGACCTCAGCAAGTCCCATAGTTGCAGGTCAGGAGCACTTCCCCGTTTGTGATCAAGCCTCGGACAGCCCACCTCGTGAAAGCGCGAGGCTAACTCAGGTCGCCGGAGCCGGACCGCCCGACCCTCCGCACTTGGTTGTCAACAGGCGTGGCGGGTGTCAGAGCAGCAAGCCGTGGCACCCGCCACGCTGTATGGGTTGGTGCTACCTGCTATCGCTGGCTCGCGCGATGCCGCACTGGAGATATGCGCGGTTGACGGTCTGCCGGACGGTGTTCCCTGCGGCGTCCGTAGCCGTCACCCGCAGTGCCACGTACGCGTTGCCGTGCACGCTGGCGGGCCGCTCAACGGTGGCGGTGAAGCGGCCGTCGCCTTGCAGAGCCGTACGGGCCGTGGTCCAGCTCACGCCGTCGTCGTACGAGGCCTCGACCTTTAGCGTCACCCCGCGCGGGGCGGCCATGCCGTCCTGCATGCGGACGGTCAGCCCGAGGGTGTGCCTGGGGGCGGAGCCGACCGTGTTCTGCGCGTCGACGGGTACGGCGTAGTCGACCTGGAGCAGCGGCAGCTTCTCCGTGGCGGCGGTGGTGGCCGAGCGGAACGTCCACGAAGTGGATGTTCCGGTGCCGAACTGCCAGTCGTCCGAGTCTCTGGCGGTCGTCAGGTCCAGCCGGTATGCGACGTTACCCGGGGGCACCTCGAAGTTTCCCCAAGCCCCGTTGTCGGACGTGGCGATCTGCTGGCCGTTGCGGTACAGCACCGCTGTGTTCGTGTCGCCGACATTGTCAAAAACGCCGGTCTCCGCGAAGGACCAATGGCCCATGCTGGAGTCGTTGAACTCAGGGATGTAGACCGACAGGATGTTGCCGTTGCGGACCGCCGGCAGGTGCTCCCCGCGCGGGATGGATGGGCGGACCACTGCTCCGTACCACCGCTCCGTAGCACGCTGGCCCGGCTGGTAGCTGTGTGGGTCGTCGTGCATGCCGGCCTCTAGCGGCGCGCCGAAGGTGTCGACGGCCGTGTATTGCGTGGCATGCTGCCATTGCGTCCCGTCGCTGGCACTCACGTACTCGATGCGTTCCTGTCCCACCGGAACGTAGCGGCTTGCCTGGCCCATCGCGGTGTCCTGGTACGGGCGCCACGCGAAACGCTGTTCGCTTGCCCACTCCGAGGCACCGGTACGACTGTAGGTGGCGCGAACCTCTGCGCTCTTGCGTTGCGAGAAGGTGAGGCTCTTGGGGACGGAGCCCTTCGATATCTCCATCACGTCGTACATGTAGGGGCTGCGCAGAGTGCCGGAGAACTCCACCGTCGCGGGGCGCTTCGCCATGCGGTCCAGCAGGGCCGTCCCGTCCTTCCAGGAGGCCCGCACCATGGGCAGGGCCCACCGGGCACCGTTTGGCACCCATTGGCCCTGGGCGCTGACACCCTTGGGCCACACCACCAGCAGCGCCTTGGCCCCCGCGGCTGCGGCGGCCTGCGCAAGCGCAGGCTGGTCGTAGCCGGCGGAGTAGTCGTCCCGCAGGACGGCCAGCTTGCCGTGCGCGCAGCGGAAGTCGGGCCTCTGAGCCGTGCCGGCGGCCACGGCGGTCAGCCGCGAGCCATGCTCCGCGAAGGCCGGTGACGATGCCTCGTAGTAAGGGGTGAACTCCTGCGAGTTGCCGGAGACCTTCGCCCGCAGTTGGGGGGCCTTCAGCTGCGTGCGCAAGGTGAATTCGAAAGCGCCGTCGGTGACCGGGGTGGTGGGGTTGGTGTAGAACCGATCGCTGTACCAGACCATGACGCCCTCGATCCGGGCCTGACCGTCGATCTGGCGGTAGTACATCGGGGTGAGCATGCCGTATCGCTCCGCGGAGCGAGGCGTGCGGACCTTCACCTCGGTGGCCGCAGCGGCATTCAGCGTCACCGTCATGTCCTTGGTGACCTTCACTTCCGGGACAACGACATTGCCTATTTCGCCGGCACCGTCATCGCCGGTGTCGTTGAAACTGCTGCTGATGTAGTACGTGCCCTCTTCCACGACGGCGACCGCCGCGTCCCGGTCCGTGTACTGCACGAACCCGTCGGAACCCCAGATGTTGGGCAGCCAGCCCGGCACGACCTTACCGTCGCGGTCGCGGTAGACCACGGTGAGCCGGTGCTGAGGGGCGTGCACCCTGAGGGAGACGGTGGTGTGGGCGAGCACAGTGCCGTCGGCGGACTTCGCGGTGAGGTAGCCGTAGTACTTGCCGCGGACAGCCTGTGCGGGGTCGGTGCGCAGCGGCACCTCGGCCGTGGCGCCGGGGCCCACTTGCACGGTGCCGGAGCCGACACTGACTACCCCGTCCAGGAGCGCACGTCCGGTCTTGGTGGCAAGGTTGACGGCCAAGGAGAGCGTCGCTGGCTTGTTGCCGGTGTTGGTGTAGCGGACGGTAACCGCCTGCCGCGCCCCCTGTGTGTCGCCGATGTGGAGCGGTGCCAGGGTGACGGAGCCGGTGGCGGTGACAGGGCCCATGGCGGTGGCCAGGTCGATGCGGCCGCCGCCCTGCTCGGTCACCTTGGTGCCGGAAACGGTCCGGGAGGTGCTGATCAGGGCGTCCTTGATCTGCTGCGCGCCCCATTCGGGGTGCTGCTGGGCCAGCAACGCCGCGGAGCCAGCAACGTGCGGGGTGGCCATCGACGTTCCGGACAGTGCGACGTAGTTGGCGTCGACCGGGTCACCCAAGGTGGTACCGGACGCGCGGGCGGCGACGATGCCGACTCCGGGTGCGGTGACGTCGGGCTTGACCGCCCCGTCGCCGAAGCGCGGGCCGCGGCTGGAGAAGGGGGCGAGGGAGTCGTCACGGTCAACGGCCCCGACGGTCAGCGCGGCGTCGGCCGCGCCAGGCGTTCCGACAGTGGACTGGCCCGGGCCCGAGTTGCCCGCCGCGACAACGAAGAGCGTGCCGGTGGATGCGGTCAGGGTGTTGAGGGCCTGACTCATCGGGTCGGTGCCATCGGTCTCCGCGTCCGCACCGAGGCTCATGTTGACAACCTTGGCGTGCTCGCCGGCCGCCCACTCCATGCCGTCGATGATGCCCGACTCGCTGCCGTACCCGTTGTCGTCGAGCACCTTGCCGATTAGCAGGTCGGCCTGGGGGGCGACGCCGCGGCGGGTCCCTGAGGACGCGGCGCCGGTGCCGCCGACGATCGAGGCGACGTGCGTGCCGTGGCCGAAGTGGTCGTCGGTGTTCCCGCTGCCGGAGAAGTCCTTGGCCTCCGCGATGCGCCCGGCCAGATCCGGGTGGTTCGCGTCGACGCCGGTGTCGAGCACGGCAACCTTGACGCCCTGGCCTTCGTAGCCAGCCTTCCAGGCGGTGGGAGCGTTGATCTGCGCGGTGCTGCGGTCCAGCAGCGCCTTGACCTTGCCGTCCAGCGAGATGCGCGGGGTGACCGCGGCCCGGGCGGCGTCCGACGTTCCACCAGGGTTCAGTGTCTTCCAGAAGGCGGCCAGGTCCTGGTCGGCGACCCACAGCGACCGCGCGTGGATGCTCTCCAGGCTACGGGAGGGCGTCGCGACCTCATTGAACGTCACCAGCCGGTCGGCGGTGGCCGCGGCGGCCTTGGCTGCCTGCACTGTGACCCTGGCCCCGGCCCGTGACGGCTCCGGCGCCGAAGAGACGATCAGCGGTAGCGCGGAGGTGCGGACCTCATCGAAGCCGGCAGCGATCAAGGCCGTCACATTGAACAACCGTCGGTCCAGAGCGCCGGCGGTCACCAACGCCTCAGCGTCGGACGGCAGCACGGTCAGGTCCTTGTCGTTGCCTTCCAGCGTGCGAAAGGCGAGATGCTCCCGCCCAGCACCCGGCTGGACCGACGCGGCGCGCCGCCCGCCCGGAAGCGTCGTCACGGTCACCCGGTCGCCGGTCACCAGCCGTACGGTCGCGTGACGACTCTCCGGTGTGGCGCTTGGGCCGGGAGCAGTTTCGCCGGACGCCGTCCACGCCGCAGCAACGGCTGGCACTCCGCCGGCGACCACCACCAGCCCGGTCGCTATCGCCGCTATCAGGCGGGTCCGTCTCATCAGAGATCACCTTTCGTACAGCTGCAGTCTTGCTGTCGAAAGAATCCGCTGATGGCGCCGTGTGCGTCACCAGCCGCAGGCGGCAAAACGACGACATGACACATCGCCGCCAGCCATGCGACGGCAACATTTCGTTTCCGCCTTCGACTGCGGGTTACGCTGACCAACGGCGGGTGCCCACCGAGTTCCCCCTCAACGTGTGGCACCCGCCGGCTGTTCACTGAAAAGTTGGACGAGCGGGCAGCACATGTGCCATTCGAGTGTGGGGCGGCCTGCGTCAGCGACCGGCGCAGGTTTCGCGGCGCGGTTCGGGAAGTTGACCAACCGGGCGAAGTCCTCCTCCGGCACGGCCTCGGCGCCCGTTCTCGGCTGGACTGCTGTGGCGCGACAATCCGCTGGCGCGCGGCATTCGCGGGGCCGATGGCGGAGCGGCCCGCGGGGCTGGCGTGCTGTGCCGCCGAGGCCTGCGGGCCGCGGACCCGTCAGGCGTTGAAGATCTGCAGGCCGGAGCACTGGCCGGCGGGCCAGCCAGTGTTGGCGGTGAAGTACAGCCGGACATAGCGGGTGGTGACCGGGGCGGGCAGGGCGAGCGTCACGGTGTTGCCCGTCAGCGGATCGAAGGTGTAGTTCGCCGAAAGCAGCAGGGTGGTGAAGGTGCCGACGTCGTTGCCACCCAATACCGACAGGGTCTGGGTGCGGGTGCCCCAGGCCGGGTTCGGCGGCAGGTGCAGGACGAGGCGGCGGATGCCGGTCGCTGCCTGGAGGTCGACCTGGAGCCATTGCGGGAAGGCGTTGTTCACGCTCTCCCAGTAGCTGTTGAGGTCGCCGTCGGTGGCGTTGCCCGACCCGTAGACCTGCGTGTGGCTGCTCTCCGAGGTGGGCTTGTGCAGCGCCAGATCGGTGGTGCCCGAGGCCGGGTCGGTGGTGACGGAGACCTGGTTCGAGGCCTGGGAGAGGTTCCCGGCCGCGTCGGTCGCCACGACGTCGAAGGTGTAGGTGGTCGACGGGCTTAGGCCTGTGACGGTGAAGGACGTCCCGGTGGCGGTCCCGACCTGGGTGCTCGTGGAGCCGTTGACCCGCATGATCCGGTAGCCGGTGACGCCGGTGTTGTCGCCGGCGGCGTTCCAGGCCAGCGCGACCGTGGTGTCGCTGTGGCCGGTGACCCGCAGCGATCCCGGAGCTGACGGCGAGGTGGTGTCGCCGTCGGCCACCGGTGGGGTGGGCCGGACCGGGGTCAGGGCGATCTGGCCCTTGAGCATCCGGCCACCGTCGCCGGTCAGCCGCAGGTAGTAGTCCGAGGAGCAGAAGGTGCCGTCCTCGTCGAGGGCGAGGAACCCGGAGTCGGTGGGCACCGAGGCCTGGGTCTCGGCGGTCTTCGCGATCTGGTTGCCCTCGTTGTACTCGTCGAACATGGAGATGTAGATGCCCTGCACGCCGGCCCGGCACATGTTGTAGAACTGCCGCCACATGAAGTCGCCTTGCGCCCGCTGCCGGCCCGACACGTCGCCGGGTAGCACGCACGGCTGGTAGTCGATGCCGTGCGCGATGCAGTCCGCCTCGTCGCCGACGGTGTAGGTGTTGTAGGCGTTGTCGGACTCCGCGGCATTGCCGATCGCGCCGACCATCCACGGCGAGATCATGTTGAAGGCGTGGTAGACGTCCGAGTAACCGGTCTTGGTGCCCGCACCGCCGGTCCGCCACTCGCGCGGCACCCCGCCGATGACGTAACAGCCCTGCGCTTTGAACCAGTTGATGACGTCCAGGCAGGCGCCGACCGAGAACGGGTGGTTGTCGTCGTTGAAGCCGAAGCCCCAGATGCACACCACCGGCTTGCCGTTCTGGCGCGCGTACGCGGGTGAGGAGGTGTGTGCCGCCATCTTCGTGGTCCAGTCCGTCTTGATCTCGGACTGCATGTTCCACCAGTTGGACACGTCGTACATGATGTAGAACTTCACGCCGCGCGACTCCGCGGAACTGCGGACCTTCGCCGCCATCTGGTCGCGGGTGGCGCCCTCGCCTCCGTTGGGGTTGAAGCGCTGGAGAGCCGCGGTATCGATGGCGTTCTGCTGCATCCAGGAGAAGTGCAGGTCGACGGTCTGCTGGTCGTACGAGGAGAACAGCGTGGCCGGCTGCCCGTTGCCCAGGTTCGCGTACGCCGTCTGGTAACCGTGGGCGTACTCGCGCATGTCGGGCCAGCAACTGATGGCGGTGTTGGTCCGGGACGGCGGCCGACCCCAGTCCTGGCTCCAGTGCCACCAACCGTTGATCGGGGCGCCGTCGCCCGGACAGGCGAACCAGCCCTGGTAGCCCACAGTGATCTTGCCGACCACGTCACCGGACGGGCTGCCCGCCGCCCGGGCCGCTGACGCCAGCGCGGTTTCCGCCGCTCCCACCCCGCCCACTGCGGTGACCGCGATCGCAGCCTGCAGGAAGACCCTGCGTGTGACACCCATCTGGACTCCTCCGGTTGGCTGTCAACTTCCGGCACACGGCGCCCGATTGGTGACACGCAGCGGCTGGAAGCCTGGCGTCGGGGAGCGTAACGAGTCGATTGCATCAGCGCAATACAGCGGGGAACGAATGAAAGAAACAACGAAGTCGCTGCAAGAAGACGCTCACCCAGCAAGACGCTGCGTGCCTGCTCGTACAGTCCCGCTATGGATATATGCCGAGCCCAGGCAGCCTGGCCGCGGCGGGCGCAGGTTGGAGACGACTCCTGCCCCAGGTCTTCCGCCACCGTCGCCCGGCTGACCCAGAGCCCTCGAGCTGGTACACCAGACGAGTGGCTGCAAGTAGGCACACCCTGGAGGCAGGCCCACGTACAGGCGAGCGCGGCCGGTCCGGGCCACGCTCGCGGATAGAGCCCAACAACTACGTAGCCGACGCCGCCACCGCTCGTTCCGGTAAAGGAACATGAAGAGATACACAGGCGTGGGGCCAGAGTTCTGGCCCACGCCTGGTTTCTGAGCACTCTTGTATCGGATAGCCCTGTCAGAGATACCCGTCAGGGTCGTGCCGCTTGGGAGTTGGTCAGCGTGTGGACTTGGCCGCCTTCTCGATGAGGTCGGTCGTGATGCCGGGGTGGCTGATCATGGCGACGTGGGACGCTCCGGGAACCTCGACCACGGCCTTGGCGCCGGCCCGCTTGTACTCGAATCGCTCCAGGGCCGGCGGGATCGCCTTGTCGGCGCCGGCGACCAGGCCGAAGGAGGGGATGTCGCGCCAGGCGGCGTCCTTCGTCGGCTCCTCGAACGACACGGCGCTGAAGGGGCGCTGCTCGGCCTGCATGAGGCGGGTGGTGGATTCGGGCAGGTCTGCGGCGAATACGCTGCGGAACTCGTCGGCCTGCAGGTAGAGGTCGATGCCGGTGGTGCCGTCGGGGTTGGGGTAGGGCACCTGGTTGAGAGCGGCCTGGATCTCGCTGCCGGGGAACTTGCCGATCAGCTCGCCGAGCTTCTCACCCTTGTCCGGCATGAACGCGGCGATGTAGACGAGTGCCTTGACGTTGGGGTTGTCGGCCGCGGCGTTGGTGATGACGGCGCCGCCGTAGGAGTGTCCGACCAGGACGATCGGGCCCTTGACCGACTTCAGAACGCTGGAGATGTAGGCCGAGTCGTTGGACAGACCGCGCAGCGGGTTGGCGGGGGCGATGACCGGGTAGCCGTCGCGCTGCAGTCGCTTGACGACTCCGTTCCAGTTCGACGCGTCCGCGAAGCCGCCGTGCACGAGCACGACGGTCGGCTTCGGGGCGGAGGTGGAGGACTGCGTCTCCTGCGTCATCGTCGCTGAGGCGGTCGGGGCCAGAAGCGCGGCACCGACCGCGACGGCGGCGGCGCCCGCGCCGACGGCGATCTTCTTGTGGCGGGTGAAACCGGTGGTTCTCATTGTTCGCTCCATGCTGGATGCGGATAGCGAGCAGCAAGTCCCCGACGTTCGGGGAGCTTGTCGCGCTACTGCACCGGTAGGCGGATGCCCGATGCGGTGCTTTTGGGTCGTGAACTAGGCGGTGGCCTGCTTGATGAGGTCGACCACGGCGTCGGGCTGCGAGACGTAGACGGAGTGGCTTCCCGGGCTCTCGGTGACCGTGGCGCTGGCCCGCTCGGCCATGGCGCGCTGTGCCGGCGGGGGAATCATGCGGTCGTCGGCGGCGACCAGGTACCAGCTCGGCTTGCTGCGCCACGCCGGCTCGCTCACGGCGCCGTTGAGGGCTTCGAGCCCCCACGGCAGCTGCGAGTCGGCCATGAACCGGCCCAGAGAATCGGGCAGGTCGGCGGCGAAGGAAGCGTGGAACTGCTCACGGTCGAGGAAGAGATAGCCGTCCCTGGG
>NZ_JBEXSX010000089.1:0-30190 GCF_040613835.1 Streptomyces sp. NPDC006207
TCCAGCTCGTCGTCCTGCAGGTGCGGCTGGGGCTGGTGGAGGCGCTTGACCGCCACCGCACGGCCCAGCAGCTCGTCCTCGGCCCGCCAGACCGTACCCATGCCGCCACGGCCTATCCGCTCGACCAGCCGGTATCTCCCGGCCACCAGGCGTCCGAGCTCGGACATCGCGCGATTCTCCTTGGTCATCCGTTGACGGGTCCCTTCGACCGGCCGGGCTCAGGACAGGGCGACGACCCGTGCCTGCGCCGGGCCCGCGTCGAAACGCAGGACGATGTCGTAGAGGTAGGTGTCGCCGGCCCGGGGCCCCAGGGCCGTCCGGGTCCCGGGGCGCAGCAGGCGGGAGACGGTCTCGTGCCGCTCACCCGGCGCCGAGCCGCTGACGGTGACGAGCCGCAGGGCGGTACGCCCGGTGTTCTCGAGGGTGACGGTGCGGGTCCGCGGGCACGGAGCGGCCGCGGTGCCCGCGGACCCGCACCGGAAGCGGACGTCGCCGAAGTTCCCCAGCCCGCAGGAGACCTCGGTGGCGTAGTCGATGTCCGACGAGCAGACGGCGCCGACCCGCAGACCGGCCGGGGGGGGGCGGCCTCGACCGCCGCCCCGTGCGCGTCGGAACCGCGTGGCTGCACGACGGCGAACACACCGAGTACGGCGGTGGCGAGTACGGCGGGTACGAGTGCTTTCCGCACCGGGTGCTCCAGGAGGCGGGCGAGCCGCGGCGCGCGCCGCCGGACGGCGGATGCCTCCGGGCAGCGGGTCGCCGCGGGTGCTGCGGGATCAGTGACGGATCGCGAATCGGGGGCCGCGGTGTGGACGACGGCGCTTCCCCTCGGTAATGGCACCTGATTCATGGGATCCGCCCGCTATCCGCGGATTCCCGTTCCGGCGTAGTGGCGCATGAAATGGGCTTCGGCGACGGCGAGCCGCCGCAGTTCGTCGACGGACACGCTCTCGTCCACGGCGTGGATCTGTGCCTCCGGTTCGCACAACCCGATCAGGAGGATCTCCGCCCGTGGGTAGAGGGAGGCGAGGGTGTTGCACAGGGGGATGCCGCCGCCGAGCCCCGCGATGTTCAGGTCGCGACCGCTGTAGGCCGTGCGCATGGCCTCGGCCATGGCGGTGTAGGCGGGGCTCGAGGTGTCGGCGAGGAACGGCTCGCCCTGGGCGACCTGCTCCACGGACACCCGTGCGCCCCACGGGGTGTGCTTCTCGATCTGGGCGGTCAGCAGCTCCGTGGCCTGCGCGGCGTCGACGCCCGGAGGGATGCGCAGGCTGATCGCCGCCCGCGCGCTTGCGTGGACGGAAGGGGTGGCACCCACGACGGGGGGACAGTCGATGCCCATCACGCTGAGGGACGGCCGTGCCCAGAGCCGGTCCGCCACGGAGCCGGTGCCGACGAGGTCCACCCCGTCCAGTACCCCGCCGTCCACGCGGGAATCGGCCTCGGGGTAGGCCAGTCCTCGCCATGCGCCGTCGGTCTCCAGGCCTTCGACCCGGGGCGATCCGTCGTCGTCCACCAGCGAGCCGAGGATCTTCACGAGCGCGGTGAGCGCGTCGGGCGCGGCCCCGCCGAACTGGCCGGAGTGCAGGTTGCCGCGCAGGGTCTCGACGCCGATCCGGAGCATCGTGATGCCGCGCAGCGACGCGGTGACGGTCGGCATCCCGAGGCGGAAGTTCCCGGCGTCACCGATGAGGATCACGTCGGCTTCGAGCACTTCGGGGTGGGCCCGCGCGTACCGTCCCAGGCCGCCCGTCGCCTGCTCCTCGGAGCCCTCCACGATCACCTTGACGTTCAGCGGCACGCCGCCGTGCGCCTTGAGCGCGCGCAGGGCCAGGAGGTGCATGACCACGGCGCCCTTGCAGTCCGCGGTGCCGCGTCCGTACCACCGTCCGTCGCGCTCGGTCAGCTCGAACGGCGGGGTGCGCCAGGCCTGTTCGTCCGGGGCCGGCTGGACGTCGTAGTGCGCGTACAACAGGATCGTGGGAGCCCCCGCCGGCCCCGCGAGGTGACCGTGGACGGACTGGTGGCCGTCGGGCATGTCGAGGACGCGTACGTCGTCGAATCCTTCGTCCCGCAGGGCGCCGGCCACCCAGGCGGCAGCCTTGTGGCATTCCTCGGGGGGTGACACGGCCGGGTCCGCGACCGACCTGAACGCGACGAGTTCCGCGAGCTCGTCCCGCGCTGCCGGGATCAGCGAGGCGACGGTGTCGGCGAGGGGATCGGTGGACAACGGGAACTCCTTGGCGTGCGGGGAAGGGAGCGCCGATCGCCGGAGGAGGGAAAACGCCTCACCGTCACGGGAATTCGACAACCCCCTCGACCCTAATCGCGTCGCGACGCAGGGGAATAGGAGGTGCGTGCCATTCTCGGCGGCACGAATACCGGAGGAAAAGCAATCCGGCCGGAGGTCCACGGAGGCGCTGGCCGGCCGAGCGCCGCTCATCGAGGAGGGCCGGGGCCCGTCCTCGACGAGCGGCGTCCTGGCCGGCACCGCCTACCGGCCGCTGCCGGCCTGACGGCCCGGCCTCACTTCAGGTGCCGGCAAGCCCCGGGCGGTGCCGACGGGAAAACCCGCGAGGGGGATCCGGGACGAATCCGGATCCCCCTCGCGGGCACCTTCGGGTGACGACCGCCCGGGATCAGCTGCAGCCGCTGGTGGAGCCGCAGCCCTCGCAGAGGTAGCAGCTGCCCGCGCGGCGCATCTTCGTGCCGCAGGAGAAGCAGAGCGGGGCGTCGGCGTTGAGGCCGAGCTGGATCTCCAGCAGCTCCGTGGAGTTGTGCGCGGTCTTCGGCGCCGGGGTCACCGCGACGACCTCGGGCTTGGCCGTGGCGGCCGGCTTGGGCGCCTCGGTCTGGCGCGGGGCGGACTGCGCCAGGCCCTCGACGTCGACCTCCTCGGCGGCGGGCTCGTACGAGCCCGTGTCGAGGTGGCGCTGGCGCTCCTCGGCGGAGTGGATGCCGAGGGCGGAGCGGGTCTCGAAGGGCAGGAAGTCCAACGCCAGGCGGCGGAAGATGTAGTCGACGATCGACTGCGCCATCCGCACGTCCGGGTCGTCCGTGAGACCGGCCGGCTCGAAGCGCATGTTGGTGAACTTCGAGACGTAGGTCTCCAGCGGCACGCCGTACTGCAGGCCGACGGAGACGGCGATGGAGAAGGCGTCCATCATGCCCGCGAGGGTCGAGCCCTGCTTGGACATCTTCAGGAAGACCTCGCCCAGACCGTCGTCCGGGTAGGAGTTCGCGGTCATGTAGCCCTCGGCGCCACCCACCGTGAAGGAGGTGGTGATCCCCGGACGGCCCTTGGGGAGCCGGCGGCGGACCGGGCGGTACTCGACGACCTTCTCGACCGCGGCGGGGGCCTCCGCCGTCTCGGCCTTCTTCTCGTCCGCCTTCTTCTTGGCGGAGAGCGGCTGGCCGACCTTGCAGTTGTCGCGGTAGATCGCGAGCGCCTTCAGGCCGAGCTTCCAGCCCTCGTAGTAGATCTCCTCGATCTCCTCGACGGTCGCCGACTCCGGCATGTTGACCGTCTTGGAGATGGCGCCGGACAGGAACGGCTGGGTCGCGGCCATCATCCGGACGTGGCCCATCGGCGCGATGGAGCGCTCGCCCATGGCGCAGTCGAAGACCTCGTAGTGCTCGGACTTCAGGCCGGGCGCGTCGATGACGCTGCCGTGCTCGGAGATGTGGGCGACGATCGCCTCGATCTGCTCCTGCTGGTAGCCCAGGCGGTGCAGGGCCTGCGGGACCGTGTTGTTCACGATCTGCATGGAGCCGCCGCCGACCAGCTTCTTGAACTTGACCAGGGCGAGGTCCGGCTCGATCCCGGTGGTGTCGCAGTCCATCATCAGGCCGATGGTGCCGGTCGGGGCCAGCAGGGAGGCCTGCGCGTTGCGGAATCCGTTCTTCTCGCCGAGGCGCAGGACGTCCTGCCAGGCCTCGGTGGCCGCGGCCCAGACCGGGGAGTCCAGGTCGTCCATCCGCGTGGCGACCGCGTTGGCGTCGGAGTGCTGCTTCATGACGCGCTTGTGGGCGGTGGCGTTGCGGGCGTAGCCGTCGTACGGGCCGACGACCTCGGCGAGCTCCGCGGAACGCTTGTACGAGATGCCGGTCATCAGGGAGGTGATGGCACCGGCCAGCGCGCGGCCGCCCTCGGAGTCGTAGGCGTGGCCGGTCGCCATGAGCAGCGCGCCGAGGTTGGCGTAGCCGACGCCCAGCTGGCGGAAGGCCCGGGTGGTCTCGCCGATCTTCTGCGTCGGGAAGTCCGCGAAGGAGATGGAGATGTCCATCGCGGTGATGACGAGCTCGACGACCTTGGCGAAGCGCACGGCGTCGAAGCGCTGGTTGCCCTTCCCGTCGTCGTCGAGGAACTTCATCAGGTTGAGCGAGGCGAGGTTGCAGGACGAGTTGTCCAGGTGCATGTACTCGCTGCAGGGGTTGGACGCGGTGATGCGGCCGGTCTCCGGCGTGGTGTGCCAGTGGTTGATGACGTCGTCGTACTGGATGCCGGGGTCGGCGCAGGCCCAGGCGGCCTCGGCCAGCTTGCGGAACAGCGCCTTGGCGTCGATCTCCTCGATGACCTCGCCGGTCATCCGGGCGCGCAGGCCGAACTTCTCGCCGTTCTCGTACGCCTTCATGAACTCTTCGTTCACGCGGACGGAGTTGTTGGCGTTCTGGTACTGGACGGACGCGATGTCGTCGCCGCCCAGGTCCATGTCGAAGCCCGCGTCGCGCAGGGCGCGGATCTTCTCCTCCTCCTTCACCTTGGTCTCGATGAAGGCCTCGACGTCGGGGTGGTCGACGTCCAGGACGACCATCTTGGCCGCGCGGCGGGTGGCGCCGCCGGACTTGATGGTGCCGGCGGAGGCGTCCGCGCCGCGCATGAAGGAGACGGGGCCGGAGGCGTTGCCGCCGGAGGAGAGCAGCTCCTTGGAGGAGCGGATGCGGGAGAGGTTCAGGCCCGCGCCGGAACCGCCCTTGAAGATCATCCCCTCTTCCTTGTACCAGTCGAGGATGGACTCCATGGAGTCGTCGACCGAGAGGATGAAGCACGCCGAGACCTGCTGCGGCTGGGCGGTGCCGACGTTGAACCAGACCGGGGAGTTGAAGCTGAAGACCTGGTGGAGCAGGGCCCAGGTGAGCTCGTGCTCGAAGATCTCCGCATCGGCGGGCGACGCGAAGTAGCCGTGGTCCTCGCCGGCCTTGCGGTACGTCGTGACCACGCGGTCGATCAGCTGGCGGAGGCTGCTCTCGCGCTGCGGGGAACCGACGGCACCGCGGAAGTACTTGCTGGTGACGATGTTGACCGCGTTCACCGACCAGAAGTCGGGGAACTCCACGCCGCGCTGCTCGAAGTTGATCGAGCCGTCGCGCCAGTTGGTCATGACGACGTCACGGCGTTCCCAGGCCACCTCGTCGTAGGGGTGCGTCCCCGGGGTGGTGTGGATGCGCTCGATGCGCAGGCCCTTGGCGGCCGGAGCCGCCGCGGCCGCCTTGCCGGCCTTGGCTCGGGAGCTCCGTGCCGGGCCGCTCGTCGTCTCTGTCATGTGCCGCCTCCCATTACAGGCATTACAGGTAAAACGCCCTGAAGCGCCGCGGTCTTCCCGCGTCTGTGTCTCTCACGGCCGGTACACCCCCGGGTGCCCGGCAAGTCTCGTACCGGTGTGCCGCCGCTACTCTGCGGCGACGGCGGCGGTCGGGACGGCTCCGTCCCGGTCCCGCCCACCGGTGTCGTCCGGTGGTCCCTGGTCGCGCAGCTCGGCGATCGCCGTCTCGAAGTCCTCGAGCGAGTCGAAGGCCCGGTAGACGGAGGCGAAGCGGAGGTAGGCGACCAGGTCCAGGTCCTTCAGCGGGCCGAGTATGGCCAGTCCGACGTCGTGGGTCGACAGCTCGGCGCTGCCCGTGGCGCGCACCGCCTCCTCGACGCGCTGCCCGAGCTGGGCGAGGGCGTCCTCGGTGACGGGCCGGCCCTGGCAGGCCTTGCGGACTCCGGCGATGACCTTGTTACGGCTGAAGGGTTCGGTGACCCCGCTGCGCTTGATCACCATCAGCGAGGCCGTCTCCACGGTGGTGAAGCGGCGGCCGCAGTCGGGACACTGCCGGCGACGACGGATCGAGGTGCCGTCGTCGGTGGTCCGGCTGTCGACGACGCGGCTGTCGGGGTGTCGGCAGAAGGGGCAGTGCATCGTTTCCCTCTCCCTCCCTCACCCACGGTGAGCGCACGACTTCTGAGCCCGAGGGGCCGGTCACGGCCCCGCGAAGCAGCCACAAGCATAGGCGATCCGGGAGGGCTTGATGACCCGGGGACCACTACTTGTGGGGGCTGGACCCCATCCAACCACTAGATCTGGTGGCGTGGCGGCCATATGCACCCATCGCGCGGACCGCGTGTCGCGGCCCGCCGACGGGACGGGAGCCTACGCGACGCGCGGCCTCCCGGGAGAGCCGGGGCGCGGATGACACACTGGGTGTACGGATCGTCACGGCTCGCGCATCATGGAACCGGGCGGGCGGACCGGGGCGACACCGCAATACCGCCCGGGGAAACGGCGTTCGGATCCCGAATGCGGGCTGAATTCGAAATTATATTCGATCAATACCATCTACACCTTGATCGCGTCACCGGATCCGCGCAAATTCACTCGAACGTGTGTTTGGCGCAACCTTTCGAAAGCAACTACCGTTGTCCTACTAGGGAGAACATCTCGAGAGGGGCCGCCGTGACCACCACCGCCGACAGCGCCACATTGACCGCCCATGACCGCCCCCAGGACCGGCTACGCCCGATGGAAGCGATGAACGACGAGACGCCAAAGCCCGCGCGAGCGCTACCCGGACGACCTCCAGGAATCCGGGCGGACAGTTCCGGACTCACCGACCGCCAAAGGCGCGTCATCGAGGTGATCCGGGATTCCGTCCAGCGGCGCGGATACCCGCCGTCCATGCGCGAGATCGGCCAGGCCGTCGGGCTGTCGAGCACCTCGTCGGTCGCCCATCAGCTCATGGCGCTGGAGCGCAAGGGCTTCCTCCGGCGTGACCCGCACCGGCCCCGCGCTTACGAGGTACGCGCCTCCGACTCCGCGCAGGCGCAGCCCACGGACACCGCGGGCAAGCCGTCCGCGTCGTACGTCCCCCTGGTGGGCCGGATCGCCGCCGGTGGCCCGATCCTCGCCGAGGAGTCCGTGGAGGACGTGTTCCCGCTCCCCCGCCAGCTGGTGGGCGACGGCGAGCTGTTCGTCCTGAAGGTCGTCGGCGACTCGATGATCGAGGCGGCCATCTGCGACGGCGACTGGGTGACCGTGCGCCGTCAGCCGGTCGCGGAGAACGGCGACATCGTCGCCGCGATGATCGAGGGAGAGGCCACGGTCAAGCGCTTCAAGCGCGAGGACGGGCATGTGTGGCTGATGCCGCACAATGCCGCGTACCAGCCCATCGCCGGTGACGAGGCGACCATCCTCGGCAAGGTGGTGGCGGTACTGCGCCGGGTCTGAGCCAAGGACCCGCCCGTGACCGGGCCCCGGAACCTCTGCGCCGGTTCCGGGGCCCCGTTGTGTGCCGGGGCTGCTGTCGTGCTCTGCCGGGGGTGCCCGGTGGCGTCACTCGGCCGCCGAGGCGGCGGCGTCGATGGCGGCCAGCGAACGGCGGACCTGGTTGCGGTCGGTCGTCTGCCAGAAGTCCGGCATCGAGGCCTTGATGAAGCCGCCGTAGCGGGCCGTCACCAGCCGGGGGTCGAGGACGGCGACGACCCCGCGGTCCCCGGAGGCCCGCACCAGCCGGCCGGCGCCCTGCGCCATGAGCAGGGCCGCGTGCGTGGCCGCGACCGCCATGAAACCGTTGCCGCCCCTGTCCTCCACCGCCTTCTGGCGCGCGCTCATCAGCGGGTCGTCGGGGCGGGGGAACGGGATCCGGTCCATGACGACCAACTGGCAGTTCGGCCCGGGCACGTCCACGCCCTGCCAGAGCGAGAGGGTGCCGAACAGGCAGGTGCGGGCGTCGGAGGCGAAGCGGCGGATCAGCTCGCCCAGGGTCTCCTCGCCCTGCAGCAGGACCGGGTGGTCGATGCGGCCGCGCAGCACCTCGGCGGCGCCCTGGGCCGCACGCATGGACGAGAACAGCCCGAGCGTACGGCCGCCCGCGGCCTCGATCAGCTCCGCGAGCTCGTCCAGCATGTCCTCGCGGCCGCTGTCCCGGCCGGGCTGCGACAGATGACGGGCGACGTAGAGGATGCCCTGCCGGGGGTAGTCGAAGGGCGAACCGACGTCGACGCCCTTCCACACCGGCGGCTCCTCCTCGCCCTCGGCGGCCACGGTGCCCTCCGGGGCCAGCCCGAGCGAGGCCGCGACCCCGTTGAAGTCGCCGCCGAGCCGCAGCGTGGCCGAGGTCAGGACGACGGATCGCTCGGTGAACAGCTTCTCCCGCAGCAGTCCGGAGACGCTGAGCGGGGCGACCCGCAGCGAGGCGCCGAAGCGGTCGTGGCGCTCGTACCAGACGACGTCGTACTCGGAGCCCTCCACGATGCGCTCGGCGACCTCGTGGACGTTCTCCGTGGCGGCGAGGGCCATCTTCCGCACGGCGTCCTCGTCCTGCACGGAGCGGTCACGGGTCTCGCCGAGCGAGGTGATGACCTGACGGCAGGCGTCGCGCAGCGCCATCAGGGCGTAGCGGAGATCCTCGGGCAGCTCCTCCAGACGCCCGGGGAGGGCCAGCTCCATGAGCCGCTCGAAGCCCTCCGACGCGCTCATCAGGGCGTCCGCGGCCTTCTCGTTGACCAGCTTGGCCGCGAGCTTCACCGTCCGGTTGACCCTGCCGGGGGTGAGCTCGCCCGTGGCGACCCCGGTGACGCGCGAGACCAGTTCATGGGCCTCGTCGACGACCAGCACCTCGTGGCTGGGCAGGACGGGCGCGCCCTCCAGGGCGTCGATGGCCAGCAGCGCGTGGTTGGTGACCACGACGTCGGCGAGCTTGGCGCGCTCGCGCGCCGCCTCCGCGAAGCACTCGGCGCCGTAGGCGCAGCGCGAGGCGCCCAGGCACTCGCGGGAGGTCACCGAGACCTGCTGCCAGGCGCGGTCCGATACGCCGGGGGTGAGGTCGTCGCGGTCGCCGCTCTCCGTCTCGTCCGACCAGTCGCGCAGCCGGAGCAGGTCCTGGCCGAGCTTGCTGGTCGGCGCCGCGGCCTCGAACTGGTCGAAGAGCCCGTCGCCCTCGTCCTGCGGCACGCCCTCGTGGAGCCGGTGCAGGCACAGGTAGTTGGAGCGGCCCTTGAGCATCGCGAACTGCGGCTCGCGGCGCAGCAGCGGCTGCAGCGCGGTGACGGTGCGCGGCAGGTCGCGCTCGACGAGCTGGCGCTGCAGGGCCAGGGTCGCGGTGGCCACCACGACGCGTTCGCCCTGCGCCAGCGCGGGCACCAGGTAGCCCAGCGACTTGCCGGTTCCGGTGCCGGCCTGGACCAGCAGGTGGGAGCCGCTGTCGACGGCTTCGGCGACGGCTTCGGCCATGGTGACCTGGCCGGGGCGCTCCACTCCGCCGACCGCGGTGACGGCGGCGTGGAGGAGGTCGGTGAGGGCGGGCTTCGCGGGCTGTGTCATAGGGCATCCAGCCTACGGGGCGGCACTGACACCGCGGTCGCCACCGCACGTACCGGCGCCCGCCCGCGGGCGCGGCCGGTCACAGGACGTGACGCAGCGTGCGGTCGCGGACCAGCAGCGCGGCCCGCTTGCCGGGCAGCTCGACCTCCGCGGAGAAGCGGAAGCCCGCGGCGAGGAAGGCGGCCACGGACGGGGTGTTGCGCAGGTCGGGCTCGGCGATCACCCGGGTGCACCGGGGGCGCTGCCGCAGGGCGTGGTCGGCGACGGCCCGCAGCAGGGTGCCGCCGAGGCCGCGGGCCCGGTCGGCGACGGGACCGATGAGCAGGTGGAGCCCGGTGTCGTGAGGGCGGGCCGGGTAGTAGCGGGCCACCGCGTCGAGGTCGGCGCGGTACACCTCCCAGTAGCTCATGGGCACCCCGTCGAGGACCCCGACGCAGGGCATGCTGCGCCCGTCGCCGTCGAGCTGGGCGCGCAGGTGCCGCTCGGCGACCTCGGGCCGGCCCGCGAGGTCCCAGAACTCCGCGACGGCGGGGTCGTTCATCCAGTGGGTGATGACCGGGAGGTCGCGCTCGGGGCGTACGGGGACGAGCTGGAAGGTGCCCGCGGGGGTGCCGACCGGCCCCCAGTCGGCGACGCCGTCGAGGAGGTCGTCGAGCGGGGCCGGGCCGCCGGCGCGGTCGTCGGCGGTGACGTCCTCGTCGAGGAGGGCGCGGAGCTCGGGCGGCAGTTCCAGGTCGAGGGTGTCGTCGGCGTTCCCGGCGCCGGGGTCCCGGGGGTCGGCGGTCGCGGGCGGGCACACGGGGGCGGGGGTGGGGTCGGCGGTCGCCACGGTGGTCGCGGCCTCCTCTCGTCAGGCGGTGAGGGGGTTGGGGACGGTGACGTAGACGGACTGGGTGTCGACGGGGCCGGCCAGCTCGTCCATCCCGTGCAGCCGGGTGAGGAGGTTGGCCTTGCAGCGCAGCCCGGGTTCCGCCAGCAGCCGTGCGGGCAGGCCGGAGCGGCCGGTGCGGGCGGCCTGCTCCAGGAAGCGGCGCAGGGCGGCGAGGAGCACCCGTTCGTCGGCGAGGCGCTGGGAGCCCAAGGCGCCGACCAGGCCGAGGACGTTGTTGACGCCGAGGTAGTAGGCGAAGCGCTCGTCCGCCACGGCGTCGGCCACGAAGGTGTCGCTGCTCCCGCCGGCCCCGGGCAGCAGGGCGGTGAGCCCGGCGCGCGCGGACTCGCGGAAGTAGTAGCCCTGGTTGTCGCGGTAGCGGCCGCCGGCCGGCCAGCCGTGGGCGTCGAGGACGACCAGGGTGTTCTGCTGGTGGGCCTCCAGGGCGATGCCCGCCTCACCGTCCAGCCACAGCACCGGCCGGACCACGGCGTCCAGGTAGCGCAGGAACCACTCGGTGGCGACGGCCGTCACCGGTCGTCGGGTACGGGACGCGAGCCGGCCCAGCAGTTCGCCGAGCCGGGACCGCAGGGCGCCCCCGTCCGGCGCGGGGCGCAGGGCCGTGATCCCGGCGAGGCAGCGCACCTCGTCGCCGGGGCCGAAGGGGTTGTGCCGCAGGACGACGTCGAGGCCGGGTACGGGGGCGCCGGAGGCGGTGCCGACGGCCAGCCAGGCGGGGTCGCGGACGATGTCGAACCCGGGGTGCGCGGCGTGCCAGCGCGCGGCGAGGCCGGCCCGCAGCAGCCGGTGCACCTCGACGCCCCGGTGGAGTTCCTTGCGGAGGTTCTCGCGGCGGGAGTTGGTGATCCGCAGGGCCAGCGAGAGCTTGAGCATCGCGGGGGCGCCCGGACGGAACACCGTGCGCAGCGAGGACGTGGGGTGCCAGGGGTCGCCCGCGGCCCCGAGGTCGTGGAGGAGCCCGGCCTCCAGCAGTGCGCGCACCGCCGGGCGGTGGGCGACCTCGCGGGCCTGCCAGGGGTGGAGCGGCAGGGCCACGGTGCCGGCGGGCAGCCGCCGGGCGAGTTCCGGTCCGGCGAGGGCCGCCAGCAGGTGCTCGGCGGGGACCGGGCGGCCGCGTTCGGTCCAGGCGGAGTCGGTGGCCAGCAGCGAGCGGTGCACGGACAGCCAGTGCAGGGCGAAGGCCCCGCGCGTTTCCGGGGCGTAGACCACGGCCTCGGTCTCGGTGAGTCCTTCCCGGCCCTTGGGCGCGGGGTGGAGCGGGTGGCCCAGGACGAGGGCCTGCTCGGAGTCGAGGAAGGGGTGGGTCCCCCGGGGGGCGGCGGGGCGGGCGCGGCGTGCGGAGAGGAAGGCGGCGGTCTGGCGTACGGAGTCGGCGACCCGCGCGACGAGGCCGGGACCGTCCGGACCGGCCGCGGCGGCCTCCCGTGCGAGCAGCGCGGCGAGGGTGACGGCGTCCAGTGCGGCGCCCCCGGCGGCGGGGCGCGGGGCGCCGAGGCGGTGGTGGCCGACGGCCGACCAGTGCAGGACCGGGACGAGGAGTTCCGCGCCGCCGGCGGGCAGCGGCACGCGCAGGGTGCGGCCGTCCGGCTCCGGTGGCAGCCCCGTCTCGCGGACCCAGCAGCGCAGCAGGGCCTCCGTGCCGGCGGCGTCGGCGGCGGCCCACGGATCCGCCTGCTCCAGGGGGTCGTCGCCGGGTGACGGGGCGGACGGTCCGGGCAGCCCGGCGTGGGCCGGCGGTTCGGCCCGGCCCGGCATTTCGGCCGCGGCGGCGCGCTGCTGGGGGACGGCTGCCACGGTGGCTTCGTCGCCGGGACGTACGGTCATCGCTTCGCTCCGTGAGGGGTCGGCGCCCGGTGCGGTCCGCCCCGGGGCGGGGCCGGTGGGCACGAGGTCACGCCCGGACCGCCGTCGCCGCGACGAGGGCGTCGGCGAGGCGGTCGAGGACGGCTTCTGACTGTTCTTCGGTGATCGTCAGCGGGGGCAGCAGCCGGATCACGGCGGCGTCGCGGCCGCCGAGTTCGACGATGAGGCCGCGGTCGAGGGCGGCCCGCCGGACGGCCGCCGCGAGGCGGGGCGCGGTCGGGGGGACGCCCCGGGGGCCGGGGGCGGCGTCCGGGTCGACGAGTTCGACGCCCAGCATGAGGCCGCGGCCGCGGACGTCGCCGACGCAGGGGTGCTCCGCGGCCAGGGCCCGCAGCCGGGCGAGCATCCGGGCACCGAGCTCGGCGGCGCGCTCGGCGAGGCCGTTGCGCCGCACGTAGGCGAGGGTGGCCGTGCCCGCGGCCATGGCGAGCTGGTTGCCGCGGAAGGTGCCCGCGTGGGCACCGGGCTGCCAGGAGTCGAGTTCCTCGCGGTAGACGATGACGGCGAGCGGGAGGCTGCCGCCGATCGCCTTGGACAGCACCATCACGTCCGGGACGACGCCGCTGTGCTCGACGGCCCAGAAGGTCCCGGTGCGCCCCACGCCGGTCTGCACCTCGTCGGCGATGAGCGGGATGCCGCGGGCCGCGGTGAGGTCGCGCATCCGCCGCAGCCAGGTGTCGGGGGCGGGGATGACACCGCCCTCGCCCTGGACGGGTTCGAGGAGCATGCCCGCGGGGGGCTGGATGCCGCCCTTGGGGTCGTCGAGCAGGTTCTCCGTCAGGCGGGCGGAGAGTTCGGCGCCGTGTTCCCCGCCGACGCCGAACGGGCAGCGGTAGCCGTACGGGTAGGGGAGCCGGGTGATCCGGGCGTCGACGGCGCCGGACGCGCCCCGCACGGCGATGTCCCCGGTGGCGGCGAGGGCGGCGGCGGTCATGCCGTGGTAGCCGCCGGAGAAGGCGAGCAGTCCGCTGCGGCCGGTGGCGGTGCGGACGAGTTTGAGGGCGGCCTCGACTGCGTCGGTGCCGGCCGGGCCGCAGAACTGGATGCGTCCGTGGTCGGCGAGTTCGCGCGGCAGGGTCTCGAAGAGCGCGGTGGTGAAGGCGTCCTTGACGGGGGTGGCGAGGTCCAGCACGTGGAGCGGGGCACCGGAGTCGAGGACGGCGCGGATGGCCTCGAGGACGACGGGGTGGTTGTGGCCGAGGGCGAGGGTGCCGGCGCCGGAGAGGCAGTCGAGGTAGCGGCGGCCGTCCGCTCCCTCGACGGTCATGCCGCGGGCGCGCACGGGGACGACGGGCAGCGAGCGGGCGTAGGTGCGGGCGGCGGACTCGCGCGCCGACTGACGCCGCAGGATGCCCTCGGTGTCGTCGAACTCGCCCTCGTGCACCGCCGGTCGGCTCCTGGCGCTCGGCATGGCGGCCACGTGCTCACTCCTCGGTGTCGTCTGCTCCGTCCCCGGAGCTACCAACGACGCACGCGCTTACCGGCAACTGTCTCGGGCCGAGATCCTGGCGAGGAACCGCGGGTGCGGCACCCGCCGTCCTCCCTTCGAGGGCACGGTGAGGCGTTGCCCTTGAGCGGGCAGACGACATGTTCACAACAGGGGGACCACAACCCATGGCACCGATAAGCCGGTTGGCCGTGGCCGCCGTCGCCGCGGCGCTGCTCGCCGTGACCGCGACCGCCTGCGGCCCGTCCGACGACAACGCCGACGCCAAGCCGAGCCCGACACCCAGCGCCACGGCCGGTGACGGCGGCCTCCAGCTGCCGACGGCCCTCCCGACCAGCCTCGACGACCTGGACCAGTGGGCCGACGCGCTGAAGAACGGCGGCTGGAAGGACTGGGACAAGGACAAGTGGCTGCGCGACGCGGCCGACTTCATCAATCCCGTCATCAAGGACCTCTGGGACGCCGACCGGCTCCGCAACGCCGACGGGACCCCGGACAACGAGCAACGGCCCGACCTGGGGCGGGTGGACGACGGCACCACCGACCGCGAGCCCGCCGCGATCCGGGCGCAGCGCCTTTCGACCCCGTACCACGAGGCCTCCCCGGCGACGGGCAAGCTGCTCTTCGACATGCCCGACGGCCAGGCGGTCTGCTCGGCGACCGTGGTCGGCGACCCGGCCAACCCGGGCCGCAGCAACCTGGTGTGGACGGCGGGGCACTGCGTGCACGCCGGCGCCCAGGGCGGCTGGTACCGCAACATCGTCTTCGTGCCGTCCTTCAACGACACCGGCCTGAGCAGCGCCGCGCTGCGGAGCGCCACCAAGGAGCAGCTCGCCCCCTACGGCACGTGGTGGGCGACGGAGGCGGGGACCTCCCAGCAGTGGATCGACGGGGGCGGGGAGTCCTCGGAGACGAGTTCCGCCTACCCCTACGACTTCGCGGTGCTGAAGGTGACCAACCCGGACTCCGGCACGTCGCTGGAGGAGACCGTCGGGGCGTCGGTGCCGGTCTGGTTCGACGCGCCCACCTCGGCCGGCATCGACTCCATGGACATCCGCGGCTACCCCGCCGCGGCCCCCTTCGACGGCTTCGGCTACCAGCAGTACCACTGCTCGGGCGACCCGGTCCGCCTCGCGCTGGACCCGGGGGCACCGACCATGCACTGGCTCGGCTGCACCATGACGGCGGGATCCTCCGGCGGCGGCTGGTTCGCCCGGGGGCCCGGCGGGAAGCCGGCCCTGGTCAGCAACACCTCCATCGGTCCGCAGGACAGTCCGCGCTGGCTGGCCGGACCGCATCTGGGCGCCGAGGCCGAGGAGGTCTTCGACGCGATCCGCGGCTGACACCGCCGCCGGACACGAGGAGGGCCCGCCCCCGGCCTGGGGCGGGCCCTCCTCGTACGTGCGTGCCGCCTAGCGGCGCGCGACCAGCGCGAACGGTTCGAGCTCCGCCGCGAGCTCGTCGTGCACCCGCGCCTTGAGCAGGGTGCCCTCGCCGGTGTGCTCCTCGGAGAGCACCTCGCCGTCCGCGTGCACGCGGGCGACGAGCGCACCGCGCGTGTACGGCACCAGGGCCTCGATCTCGACGGCGGGCCGCGGCAGCTCGTCGTCCACCATGGCGAGCAGCTCCGCGATGCCCCGCCCGGTGCGGGCGGATACGGCGATCGCGTGCTTCTCACGGCGCAGCAGGGACTGCAGCAGCACCGGGTCGGCGGCGTCCGCCTTGTTGATCACCACGATCTCCGGCACGTCCAGCGCGCCGACGTCGCGGAAGACCTCGCGCACGGCGGCGAGCTGCTCGTCCGGGTTGGGGTGCGAGCCGTCCACCACGTGCAGGATGAGGTCGGCCTCGGCGACCTCCTCCATGGTGGAGCGGAACGCCTCGACCAGGTGGTGCGGCAGGTGCCGCACAAAACCGACGGTGTCGGCCAGGGTGTAGAGCCGGCCGCTCGGGGTCTCCGCCCGGCGCACGGTCGGGTCCAGGGTGGCGAACAGCGCGTTCTCCACCAGGACGCCCGCGCCGGTGAGCCGGTTGAGCAGTGAGGACTTGCCGGCGTTGGTGTAACCGGCGATCGCCACCGAGGGCACCTTGTGGCGCTTGCGCTCCTGGCGCTTGAGGTCGCGGCTGGTCTTCATCTCCGCGATCTCCCGGCGCATCTTGGCCATCCTCTCGCGGATGCGCCGCCGGTCGGTCTCGATCTTGGTCTCACCGGGACCACGGGTCGCCATGCCGCCGCCCGAGGAGCCGGCGCCACCGCCACCCATCTGCCGGGACAGCGACTGACCCCAGCCTCGCAGCCGCGGCAGCATGTACTGCATCTGCGCGAGCGAGACCTGGGCCTTGCCCTCACGGCTCTTGGCGTGCTGCGCGAAGATGTCGAGGATCAGTGCGGTGCGGTCGACGACCTTGACCTTGACGACGTCCTCGAGGTGGATGAGCTGGCCGGGGCTGAGCTCACCGTCGCAGACCACGGTGTCCGCACCGCTCTCCATGACGATGTCGCGCAGCTCCTGGGCCTTGCCGGAACCGATGTAGGTGGCCGGGTCCGGCTTGTCACGCCGCTGGATCACACCGTCCAGGACGAGGGCGCCGGCGGTCTCGGCGAGGGCGGCGAGCTCCGCGAGGGAGTTCTCGGCGTCCTGCACCGTGCCGTCCGTCCAGACCCCGACGAGCACGACCCGCTCCAGGCGGAGCTGGCGGTACTCGACCTCGGTGATGTCCTCGAGCTCGGTGGAGAGGCCTGCGACGCGGCGCAGCGACGCCCGCTCGGAGCGGTCGAACTGGTCGCCGTCACGCTCTCCGTCGATCTCGTGACTCCAGGCGACGTCCTCTTCCATCAGGGCGTCGGCCCGAAGGCTCTCGGGGAGGCGCTGGCGGCTGCGGGCAGAAGAAGAGGAGGAAGAGGAGGTCATTGGATCCTTTGCTCGAAAGATCGGCGGGACGGGGGGCTCTCGCCCCTCGTACGGAGACAACGCCGAACGGACCCGGAGGATTCCCCCGGCCCGGGCACGCCGCCGTCGCCGCACCTAGATGGTCGCACGGTCGTCGCCGCCGGGTCACGCGACTTTCCCCGCCTTGCGCCGGTGCGCGGGACCGTGCACCGGTTTGGCGGGCACGGAGCGCTTCCAGTCGGGGTGGCCCGGCATCGGGGGCGTGGTCGGGCCGTAGAGCCAGGCGCCCAGGAAGCCGCCCAGGTCGCGGCCGGCGACCTCGGAGGCGAGGGCGATGAAGTTTCGGGTGGAGGCGACCCCGTCGCGGTGGCGGGCGACCCAGGCCCGCTCCAGCCGCTGGAAGGCGTCGGCGCCCATCTCCTGGCGCAGCGCGTACAGCACGAGCGCTCCGCCGTAGTAGACGTTGCCGCGGAAGATGCCGAGCTTGCCGTCGGCGCCGGGCGGCTTGGGGGCGGCGGCCGGGCCGCCGTCGCGGCGCAGGCGCGCGTCGGCGCCGTAGGCGGCCTTGGCCAGCTGCTCCAGGGTGAGCTCGTGGTAGTGCTCGGCGGCGTAGCGCCACTGGTACCAGGTGGCGTGCCCCTCGTTGAGCCACAGGTCGGACCAGGTCGCGGGCGAGACGCTGTCGCCGAACCACTGGTGGGCCAGTTCGTGCACCATCACCGGAGCCGCGTCGGCCTCCCGGGCCAGCAGCACCCGCCGCTCGAAGAGCGAGAGGGTCTGGGTCTCCAGCTCGAAGCCGGTGACGGTGTCGGCGCTGAGGATGCCGTACGTCTCGAAGGGGTACGGGCCGACCTGCTGCTCCATCCACGCGATCTGCCCGGCGGTCATCGCCAGGCGCTTCTCCAGCTTGGCCCGGTCGGGGTCGGCGGAGCCGACGACGTCGCGCAGCGGGAGGCCGCCGGGGCCGGTGCGGCGCAGCACCGCGGAGCGGCCGATGGAGACCTGGGCGAGCTCGGTGGCCATCACGTGGACGGTGCGGTAGTTCCAGGTCGTCACGGGGCCCTTGCGGACGGCCGTCTCGGGCAGGCCGCTGGCGACGACGGTGAGGTCGTTCGGCGCGGTGACGTGGAAGGCGAAGCGGGCCTTGTCCGAGGGGTGGTCGTTGCAGGGGAAGACGGTGTGGGCGGCGGCTGCCTGGTTGGCCATGGCCAGGCCGTCCTTGGTGCGGATCCAGCCGGTGTCGCCCTTGACCGCGGGGTCGCTGGTGTGGACGACGGTCACCCGCAGGCGGTCGCCGCGCGGTACCGGGACGGCGGGGGTGACGACCAGTTCCTCGCGCCAGGTGCTGAACGCCGCCCGGCGGCCGTTGACCTGCACGGAACGGACGTCGCCGCGGAAGTCGAGGTGGAAGCGGTCGAGGGTGTCCGTGGCGAGCGCGTCGACCCGGGTCACCGCGTCCAGGGGCCGGTCGTTGCCGCGGTAGGTGAACGAGATGTCGTAGTCGTAGACGTCGTACCCGGGGTTGCCGAGTTCGGGGTAGAGCCGGTCACCGAGCCCCGCGGGCGTCGCGTCGCCGGGCAGTCCGGCCGCGGTGAGCGCCACCACGGCCGCCGCGGTGACGGTGGCACGGCGCGCAAAGGATCCGATCATGGGATACCGGTATCAGCGCACCGTGCCCGCCCGCCGGCGGCACGTCAGCACCCCACCCGATCGGGTACTCCCCTACGGCTGCGCGGCGGCCACGGCCTCCTGGGCGCGGTACACGTCGTACACACCGGGGACGGCGCGCATGGCGCGCATGAGGGCGGGCAGCGCTTCCGGGTCGGGCAGTTCGACGGTGTAGGTGTGGCGTACGCGGTGCTCCTGCGGCGGCTCCACGGCCGCGTAGACGATGGCGACGCCCTGGGTGGCGATCACCTCGGTGAGGTCGGCGAGCAGCCGGGGCCGGCCGAGCGCCTCGGCGTAGAGGGTGGCCCGATGGCCGGTGACGGGGGCGTCGGAGCGCCAGTGGACGGCGACCCTGGCGCGGCCCGAGGCGGCCATGCGCGCGGCGACGGGACACTCGCTGCGGTGCACGGCGACGGTGCCGCCGCGGATGGGGAAGCCGGTGATCCCGTCGGGCGGCACGGGCGTGCAGCAGCGGGCCATGCGGACGGCGGTCCCGGGCGGGTCGGTGTCCGCGAGCGGTTCGGCGGCCCTGCGGGCGGCCGTCGCGGCGGCGCGGACGGCGGGGGCGGCCGGCTCCTCCTCGGCGGTGGCCGCCGGGTGGGCCTCCAGCCAGCGGGCGATGGCGATCCGGGCGGCCGGGGTGCGGGCGTGCTCCAGCCACTCGGGCGACGGCCCGTACCCGTCCCCGTCCCCGTCGGTGGCCTCGGCCATCAGGAGCTGGACGGTGTCGCCGTCCCGCAGGACCGTGCCGAGCGGCGCGAGCCGCCCGTTGACGCGCACGCCGACGCAGGAGTGGGCGCCCTCACCGTGCAGTGCGTACGCGGCGTCGGTACAGGTGGCGCCGTCGGGCAGGCCCACGGTGCCGCCGTCGGCGGAGAAGACGGTGATCTCGCGGTCCTGGGCGAGCTCGTCGCGCAGGGTGCTCCAGAAGAAGTCCGGGTCGGGGGCCTCGCGCTGCCACTCCAGCAACCGGGCCAACCAGCCGGGGCGCGTGGGGTCGACGCGCTCGCCCTCGTCGGAGTCCGCCGCCTCGGCGGTGGCGTACGGGTTGCCGAGCGCGATGACCCCGGCCTCGGCGGTGTGGTGCATCTGCCGTGTGCGGATGAGGACTTCGGCGATGCGGCCCTCGCCGTCGCGGATGGCGGTGTGCAGCGACTGGTACAGATTGAACTTGGGCGCCGCGATGAAGTCCTTGAACTCCGCGATCACGGGGGTGAAGCAGGTGTGCAGTTCACCGAGGACGGCGTAGCAGTCGGCGTCCTCGGCGACCTGGATCAGCACCCGCCCGAAGTCGCTGCCGCCGGGCTGCGCGCCGCCGCGCTTGAGCCGCACGCGGTGCACGGACACCACGTGCCGGGGCCGTACCTCGACCTCGGAGCTGATGCCGGCCTCGCGGAGCACCTTGCGGACGTCCTCGGCGACGGCGCCCAGCGGATCGGGCAGGGCGGCGTGCTCCAGGATGAGTTCGGTGGTGCGGAGGTAGTCCTCGGGGTGGAGGATGGCGAAGACCAGGTCCTCCAGTTCGGTCTTCAGCGCCTGGACGCCGAGGCGTTCGGCGAGCGGGATCAGCACGTCCCGGGTGACCTTCGCGATGCGGGCCTGTTTCTCGGGGCGCATGACGCCGAGGGTGCGCATGTTGTGCAGCCGGTCGGCGAGCTTGATGGACATGACGCGGACGTCGTTGCCGGTGGCGACGAGCATCTTGCGGAAGGTCTCGGGCTCGGCGGCGGCGCCGTAGTCCACCTTCTCCAGCTTGGTGACGCCGTCGACGAGGAAGCGGACCTCCTCGCCGAACTCCTCCCGCACCTGATCGAGCGTCACATCGGTGTCCTCGACGGTGTCGTGGAGCAGCGACGCGGTCAACGTCGTGGTCTCCGCCCCGAGTTCGGCGAGGATCAGGGTCACGGCGAGCGGGTGCGTGATGTACGGCTCCCCGCTCTTGCGCATCTGGCCGCGGTGCGAGGACTCGGCGAGCACGTACGCCGTGTGCAGGATGGCGAGGTCCGCGCCGGGATGTCGGGCGCGGTGCACCTTGGCGATGTGCTCGATGGACTCCGGCAGCCGGCCGGCGCGGCCGCCGGGGCCCAGCAGGGCGGCGCGCCCCAGCCGGCGCAGGTCCGCGGCCCGGGGGATGCGCCTGCGTCCTGCGGCGCCCGGGGCGGTCTCCACTGCGTTGTCCGGTCTCATGCGGCACCTCCGGCAGCGTCACCCACCGGCGGGATGGCTTCCGTGCCGGTGCTTGATGCTACCGAGCCCATCACGTGCCGCTGCCACGCTCTCGCCCAGCGTGATCGGCATCACCCGTTCGAGCGAATACCGGGCCCTCGGAGCGGGTATCCTCAGCCGCCGTCGCCGAGCCAGGCCGGATCGATGACGCCCTCGGCGACGATCACGGCGGGACCGGTCATCTCGACGGTGCCGTCGGGACGTTCGGTGATCACCAGGGTGCCGCCCGGCAGGTCGACGCGGTACGTCTCGGGACGGCCGGTGACGGCCGGGTCGCGGCCGTCGCGCCGGGCCGCGGCGACCATGACGGCGCAGGCCCCGGTGCCGCAGGAACGGGTCTCGCCGGAGCCGCGCTCGTGGACCCGCATGGCGACGTGGCGCTCCCCCCGGTCGACGACGAACTCCACGTTCACACCGTCCGGGTAGGCCGCCGCAGGCGTGTGGGCCGGGGGGTCCAGCAGCTTGCCGGCGTCGGCGAGGTCGTCGACGAAGGCGACGGCGTGCGGGTTGCCCATGTTCACGTTGCGGGCGGGCCAGCTGCGCTCGCCGACCGCCACCTCGACCTCGCCGGCGGGGAGCGCGGCGCGGCCCATGTCGACGGTGATGTCGCCGTCCTTGTCGATGTGCACCCGGCGCACGCCGGCGCGGGTCGCCACGGCGACGTCCCCGGCACCGGTGAGACCGGCGCGCCGGAGGTAGTGGGCGAAGACCCGCACGCCGTTGCCGCACATCTCCGCAATGCTGCCGTCACTGTTGCGGTAGTCCATGAACCACTCGGCCTCGGCGGCCATGGCCGCGGCCTCCGGGTGCTTCGCCGACCGCACGACCCGCAGCACCCCGTCGCCGCCGATCCCGGCGCGGCGGTCGCACAGGCGCGCGACGGTCCCCGCGGTCAGGTCGAGGGCCCCGTCGGGGTCGGGGATGATCACGAAGTCGTTCTCCGTGCCGTGCCCCTTGAGGAAGGGCAGGCCCTGCGGTGCTGCGCTGGTCATGCGCCGAGTCTACGGGTCAGCGCAGACGGGCGACCCGCCAGAAGGCGAGCAGCGTCAGCACCACCGTGATCGCCGCGTACAGCGCCACGAAGCGCCAGTCCGGGCGGCGGCCGGAGCCGCGGGCCGGCAGCCCCGGCCAGGTGTAGCCGACCCGCCGGGCGGCCATGATCCCCCAGCCCGCGGCGCAGCAGCCCAGCAGGAGGCCGAGCATCGCGACGACGGCACCGCCGTCGCCGGTCTCGAAGGCCAGCGGGAAGGCGAACATGAGCGAGCCGAGCACGCCGAGGGCGACAATCGGGGCGAGCTGCCACGCGCGCAGGCGCCGCTCGGGACGCAGCTCGCGGAAGGACTGCTCCTCCTCCGCGAGGGTCTGCCCGTCCAGTGGGTCCTCCAGGGGGCCGTCCACCACGAGCCGGTCGCGCGGCTCGAGCTCCTCGCCAGAGGTGCGCTCGGTGTGTTCCGGCTGCGGTCCGTTGCGAGGGCCGGCTTCCATCGCCACGCGCCCTCCCAAGAAGTCCGACACCGTAGCTCCGATGCTCGATGATGGCACGCTCGAAGAGGCGTCAAGTGCCGCTGGGGCGTCCCGATGCCATCACGTGATCAGGCTGTGACCGCCCGACCGGGCGGGGCCGAGCAGGGCGAGCGCCTGGCCGACCAGTTCCTGTCCACGGCCCGCCAGCCAGTGCACCCGGCCGTCCCGGCGGAACCACGAGTCCTGCCGGCGCGCGAAGCGTTTGGTGGCCCGGACGGTCTCGGCGCGCGCCTCCGCGTCCGTGCACTCCCCGGCCAGCGCGGCCAGCACCTGCTGGTAGCCGAGCGCCCGGGAGGCCGTGCGCCCCTCGCGCAGGCCGGCCGTCTCCAGGGCGGCCACCTCGCCGACCAGTCCGGCCTCCCACATGCGGTCGACCCGCAGCGTGATGCGTTCGTCGAGCTCCGGGCGGGGGACGTCGACGCCGATCTGGACGGTGTCGTACACGGAGTCGTGCCCGGGCAGGTTCGCGGTGAAGGGGCGGCCGGTGATCTCCACGACCTCCAGCGCGCGGACGATCCGCCGGCCGTTGCTGGGCAGGATCGCGCGGGCCGCCTCCGGGTCCACGGCGGCCAGGCGGGCGTGCAACGGGCCGGAGCCGAGCGTGTCGAGCTCGGCCTCCAGCCGGGCGCGCACCTGCGGGTCGGTGCCGGGGAACTCCAGGGCGTCGATGGCGGCGCGCACGTAGAGCCCCGAGCCGCCGACGAGCACGGGGGTGCGACCGGCGGCCAGCAGCCGGTCGATCTCGGCGCGGGCGAGGCGCTGGTACTCGGCGACGCTGGCGGCCTGGGTGACGTCCCACATGTCGAGCAGGTGGTGCGGCACGCCCTGCCGCTCGTCCTCGGTGAGCTTGGCGGTGCCGATGTCCATGCCGCGGTAGAGCTGCATGGAATCCGCGTTGACCACCTCGCCGTCGAGGGCCTGCGCAAGGGCGACTCCGAGGTCGGACTTGCCGGCCGCGGTGGGGCCGACGACGGCGATCACGTGGGGGACGTCGATTCTCACGTGCACAGTTTCGCAAATTCCGGCGGCGCGGATTCACCGGTGGACGGGTAAGATCTTTACGGGAAAGGGGTCATTTCCGGCAAAGGCATCCACGGGAGACGGTGACGCATGAGCTTCAAGGACACGCTGAAGGCCAAGGCCGAGCACGCCAAGGCCAGGGCCGGCGCGAAGGCCGGCGACTTCATGGAGCACCACGGCGAGTCGATCGGCTCCCGCCTGGACAAGGTCGCGCGCACGGTCGACGAGAAGACCAAGCACAAGTACAGCGGGAAGATCCACAAGGGCGTGGACAAGACGAAGGACGCCATGGAGCACCTCAAGGAGGGCGGCTCCAAGGGCACGCCCTGAGGACGGTCCCGGACCCCGGGGACCGGCCGGTCTACGACCAGGCCGCCACGAAGTAGCCGACGCCGTAGGGCGCCTGGTCGTACAGCAGTTGGCCACCGAGCCCGGCGCCGTCCGCGGCGCCGGCCAGGACCTGCCACGGGGCGCGGCCTGCCGCCCCCAGGTCGGTGGCGAGCCGTGCGTCCAGGGCCGCCAGCGCCCCGGTGTCGGCGGCACCGAGGGCGCGCGCCACGGACGCGTCGAAGGGCTCGGCCCGCTCGTCGAGGTAGCCGGGAGCCTTGAGCGTGCGGGACGTGGTGCCGTCGCCCATGACCAGCAGCGTCACCCGGTCGGCCAGCCCCGCCAGTCCCTGTCCCAGCTCCAGCATCCTGGCCGCCGGCGCGTGCGCGGGCACGGCGCAGGCGTGCAGGGGCGCCGCGGAGCCCGCCTGCGTCAGGAGCCAGGCCGCGAGCGTCAGCGACGGGGCCAGGGGCTCGGGGTCGCTGCCGTCGCCGAGCCGCACCGTCAGGTTGACGCCGTACGGGCGCAGCGAGCCCGTACCGCCGCCTTCCCAGACGTGCGCGGAGTCCGCGGCACCCACCACGACCAGCAGATCGGCACGCGCGGCGGCCAGCACGGCCAACGCGTCGGCGCAGGCGGCGCGCAGCGGGTCCAGTTCCGGCGCCGCGCCCGACGCGACGTCGGGCACGAGCAGCGGCGGACAGGGGCAGACGGCGGCGGCGACCAGCATGATCGGAACCCTACCGTCCGCCGTCTCAGAAGCCCTCGGGCACGCGGTCCCAGGGCTCGGCCGTGGCGGCGACCTTCGGGTCCTTGCTGTCGCGGACCAGCTCGGCGACCGTGAAACGGCAGATGTAGGTCGTGGTCACACCCTCGTTGACCTGGACGAACCCCTCCCCCGAGCGGTACAGCCAGCTGCGCCGCACGCTGAACGGCTTGCTGGGCCGGTAGGCCAGCGCCGCCTCCTCCAGCTTGCCCAGCGCCTCCTCGCGCGTGCCCTCGGCGTGGCCGAGGAGCTCGAACTCCCAGCGCCTGGCGTCGCCGCTGCCCACGGTCTCCTCGGCGAAGAGCCCCCAACGAGCCATCCGTGTCCCCCCTCGTCTCCGCGGTCCTCGCGGACCCCGCTCCGTCAGTCGCAGCCGCAGCCCGGCGCGGCGACCGCCGCTGCGGGAACGGGCGCGCCGATCGTCGGCAGGCCCAGCATGACACCCGCGGGCTTGGCCGCCGCGGCCGAGGTACGCCGCTCCCAGGCGTCGCCCGCCGCAGTGCGGCGGACGCCGAAGGCCGGGCTCTCGGCGAGCAGGTGGTGCGGCGCGGCGTAGGTGATCTCCGCCATGACCATGTCCCCGGGGCGGACCGGCTCGGCGGGCGGCGCGAAGTGCACCAGGCGGTTGTCGGGGGCGCGGCCGGACAGGCGGTGCGTGGCGTCGTCCTTGCGGCCCTCGCCCTCGGCGACCAGCACCTCCAGGACGCGGCCGACCTGCTTCTTGTTCTCGGCCCAGGAGATCTCCTCCTGCAGCGCGACCAGCCGCTCGTAGCGCTCCTGGACGACCGCCTTCGGCACCTGCCCCTCCATCTCGGCGGCGGGCGTGCCCGGGCGCTTGGAGTACTGGAAGGTGAAGGCCTGCGCGAAGCGCGCCTCGCGGACGACGTGCAGCGTCTGCTCGAAGTCCTCCTCGGTCTCGCCGGGGAAGCCCACGATGATGTCGGTGGAGATGGCGGCGTCCGGCATGGCCGCGCGCACCTTCTCGATGATGCCGAGGTAGCGGTCCTGCCGGTACGAGCGGCGCATCGCGCGCAGCACGGCGTCGGAGCCGGACTGCAGCGGCATGTGCAGCTGGTGCATCACGTTCGGGGTCTCGGCCATGGCCGCGATCACGTCGTCGGTGAAGTCGCGCGGGTGGGGCGAGGTGAAGCGGACCCGCTCCAGGCCGTCGATCTTCCCGCAGGCGCGCAGCAGCTTGCTGAAGGCCTCGCGGTCGCCGATGTCGGAGCCGTAGGCGTTGACGTTCTGGCCGAGCAGGGTGACCTCGGTGACGCCCTCGGCGACCAGCGCCTCGACCTCGGCGAGGATGTCGCCGGGGCGGCGGTCCTTCTCCTTGCCGCGCAGCGCGGGGACGATGCAGAAGGTGCAGGTGTTGTTGCAGCCGACCGAGATCGACACCCACGCCGCGTAGGCCGACTCGCGCCGCGTCGGCAGCGTGGACGGGAAGGTCTCCAGCGACTCGGCGATCTCGACCTGCGCCTCTTCCGCGATCCTGGCGCGCTCCAGCAGCACGGGGAGGCTGCCGATGTTGTGGGTGCCGAAGACGACGTCGACCCAGGGGGCCTTCTTGACGATCGTGTCCCGGTCCTTCTGCGCCAGGCAGCCGCCGACGGCGATCTGCATGCCCGGCCGGGCGGCCTTCTGCGGCGCCAGGCGGCCGAGGTTGCCGTACAGGCGGTTGTCGGCGTTCTCCCGGACCGCGCAGGTGTTGAAGACGACGACATCTGCGGACACCGTGCCGTCCTCGTCCTTGGGCGCGCGGACGTAGCCGGCCGCCTCCAGGAGGCCTGCCAGCCGCTCGGAGTCGTGGACGTTCATCTGGCACCCGTAGGTGCGGATCTCGTAGCTCTTCACATCCTGCTCTTCACGCTGCACCCATCCAGGGTAAGGGCGCGCCGCGCGCGCTCGTGCCCGCGCCCGCCCCCGCGCGGACGGCGCCGGGCGGCACCGGGCGGCGCCCGCCGCATCAGGTGCCGGGTGGCTCGGCGAGGAGGCGGTGGCCGCCCGCCCCCGGGACGACGCTTCCCGCGGTGGGGGGCGGGAAGTGGGTGCCGAGCAGCAGGGTGTCCGTACCCGCGTACGCGCTGAGCAGCGCGCGGCGGGTGCGCACGGCCAGGGCCGCGTCGGAGTCGGCGGTGCTGGTGATCGCGGGGTCGGCGATCTGCACGGGGTGGTGGAAGCTGTCGCCGGTGACCAGCGCGGACCGCCCGGCACCGTGCAGCTCCACCGCGACCTGCCCCGGGGTGTGCCCGGGCACCGCCAGGAGACGGATGCCGGGGGCGGCCTCCACGGGGGCGTCGGCGACGTCGGCCAGGTCGAGCAGTCCGGCGTCGCGGACCGGCAGCACCGAGTCGCGGAAGACCTGCCGGTGGTCGTCGTCCAGGTCCGTGCCCGCCCAGTGGTCCCATTCGGCACGGGAGACCAGGTAACGGGCGCGGGGGAAGGCGGGCACCCAGGTGCCGCCGTCGTCACGGGTGTTCCAGCCGACGTGGTCGGTGTGCAGGTGGGTGAGGATCACCAGGTCCACGGCGTGCGGCGGGAAGCCCGCCTCCGCCAGCCGCCGCGGGTAGTCGGTGGCGAGCCGGTGCCACGCGGGGTCGGACCGGGTCTTGCCGTTGCCGATCCCGGTGTCCACCAGGACGCGCAGGCCGCCGGCCACCACGGCGAAGGTGTGGGTGGCCAGCCGGAGCGTGCCGTCGGGGGCGGCGAAGTCCGGCCGCAGCCACGGCGCCGCCGCCACCACCTGCGGGGTCGCGGCGGGCAGCAGCCGCCGTCCGGTCGCCGCGGGCAGCGTGGTCTCGTCGACGCGGTGCACGACGAGGTCGCCCACCGTCCAGCTCACGTTGCGTCCCATGGCGGGGCCTCCCTTCGGGCGGGGTGCGCCCTGGGACGAGTGTTCCCCGCGGGGCGGGCCGTCACCTGCGGTGACCGGACGCGGCCGGAGGGCACTGGCCAGCGCGGCGCCGGGCCTGGCACTATCGCGGGGATGGAGTTCCCCCGTATCGGCAGACGCAGGGCAGTGCAGGCCGTGCTGGCGGTGGCGGCGGCGGTCGCGCTGCTGCTGTGGTGGGTGCTGCCCTCCGACGGGCCGTCGTACCCGAAGGACCGGGTCGACTTCGCCACCGGTGTGCGCAACGGCGTGTACGACACGTACGGCAAGCGGCTCCAGCCCTACCTGCACACCGACCTGCCCGGGGTGCCGGTGCGCCTGGTGCGGTCCGAGGGGTCCGTGGACAACGTCCGGCGGGTGGCGACCGGCAAGGCCCACTTCGCGATCGCCGCGGCCGACGCCGTCGCCGACTACGACGGCCCGGGCGCGGGGCGGCTGCGTGCCTGCGCCCGGCTGTACGACGACTACATGCAGCTCGTGGTGCCCGCCGACTCGCCCGTGAGGTCGGCGAAGGACCTGCGCGGACTGCGGGTGGGGATCGGCCAGCCCAGCTCCGGGGTGAGCCTGATAGCCCAGCGGCTGCTCGAGGCGGCGGACCTCGGGGAGCCCGGGGACGTGCGGCGCCGGACGGTCGGCATCGACCGGGCGCCGGAGATGCTGCGCCAGGGGAAGCTGGACGCGTTCTTCTGGTCGGGCGGACTGCCGACCAAGACCATCGCGAACCTGGCGGAGACCACCAACGTGAAGCTGGTGCAACTCGGCGACCTGGTGGCCCGGCTGCACGCCGAGAGCGACGAGTCGGCCTACTACCGGCAGGCCGTCATGCCGGCGGACGCGTACCCCATGGTCCAGGGAGGCCGCGCGGTGCAGACGATCGCCGTGGCCAACCTGCTGATCACCACGGACCGGACGGACACCGGGCTGGTGGAGCGCCTCACCCGCACGGTGATCGACAGTCGTGACCGGATCGGTCAGGAGGTGCACGCCGCGCAGCTGATGGACCTGCGGACGGCGGTCTTCACCGACCCGCTGAGGCTGCACGCCGGCGCCGAGCGCTACTACCAGTCCGTGAAGCCCTGAGCCCTGGACCGGTACGGACCATTGCGCCCGACATGTGATCGTCCACCACCCCGGGGACGATGTTCATCACCGTCAGAGCCCCCTAACCTGTAGCGGACCACGTACCGATGGGGGAACACGCATGAGTACTGGGGGGATGCCGCACACCCTCGTCGACGGCCGCTACGAACTGCGCCGGCAGTTGGGGCGCGGCGGCATGGGCGTGGTGTGGGAGGCCTACGACAACCGGCTCGGCCGTCAGGTCGCCGTCAAGGAGCTGCTGTTCCGGGGCGCGCTGGACCCGGAGACGCAGGCACAGTGGGTGGAGCGGGCGCGCCGGGAGGCGCAGGCCATCGCCCGGATCGGGCACGAGCACGTGGTCGCCGTGCACGACGTGATCGAGGCCGACGGCCAGGTCTGGATCGTCATGGAGCAGGTCAACCCGCACTCCTTGGCGGACCAGTTGCGCGAGCAGGGCCGGATCCCGGCGCTGCAGGCGGCGCGGATCGGCCTGGAGGTGCTGCGCGGACTGCGCGCGGTGCACGCGGCCGGGGTGCTGCACCGGGACGTGAAGCCGCACAACATCCTGTTCCGCCGGGACGGGCGGGCGGTGCTCATGGACTTCGGGATCGCCACCTTCGAGGGCGCGGCCCAGGTGACGCGGGTCCACGAGACCGTCGGCACCCCGCAGTACCTGGCACCGGAGCTGGCCAACCGGCTGCCGCCCACGCCCGCCTCCGACCTGTGGTCGCTGGGCGTCACCCTCTACGAGATGGTCGAGGGCCGGGCCCCCTTCCGCGGCCCGACGCCGTACGAGGTGCTGGAGGCCGTCCGCACGGCCGAGGTGCCGCCGACGGCGCACGCGGGGCCGCTGCGCCCGCTGATCGACGGGCTGCTGGTCAAGGAACCGGGGGCGCGGCTGTCGGCGGAGCGCACCGAGCAGTTGCTGCAGCACGTGGCCCAGGAGACCCCGCAGTTCCCGGTCGGCGTCTACCCGGACTACGACCCGGACGCCACGCGGACGGACGGGTCCGGCGGCACCGCACAGCAGGTTCCCGACTCCGTGGCCCCGTCGCAGGATCCGCGGCCCCCGCGACCGCGCCCCTCCCGGCGACGCTGGTACGCGCTGGCGGCGGGCGGGGTCGCCCTCGCGGTCCTGGCCGCGGGCGGGTGGTTCGCCGTCGACCGGCTGGGGGACGACGGCCCCGACCTCTCCTCCTCGCCGACCTACCGGACGGCGCGCGACCGCGGCTACCTCGTGGTCGGCGTCAAGAAGGACCAGCCGGGCCTCAGCGAGGCCTCCAGCACCGCCAAGGACGGGTACGAGGGGTTCGACATCGACCTCGCGAGGGCCATCGCCAGGCATCTGGGCTTCGACAAGGTGCAGTTCACGGTCGTGGACACCCAGTCGCGCGAGTACTTCCTGCGCGCCGGGTACGTCGACTTCATAGTGGCGAGCTACTCCATCACGGAGGAACGCAAGAAGTCCGTCGACTTCGCGGGCCCCTACTACCAGGCCGGCCAGGACTTCCTCGTCCGCGAGGACGCCCCCGTCCACAGCGTGCAGGACCTCTTCGGCCGTCACGTCTGCACCGTCACCGACTCGACGCCGGCCGAGCGGCTCCGCAAGGAGTACCCGCAGATACGGACCGAGCAGCAGACCTCGTACGGGCTGTGCGTCGGCCAGCTGCTGGCGGGGAAGGTCGACGCCGTCTCCACCGACGACATCATCCTGGCCGGATACCGCGCGCAGCACACCGGGCAACTGCGGCTGCTGGGCGTCCCCTTCGGGACCGAGGAGTACGGCGTGGGGCTGGCCCAGAACGAGCCCGAACTGAAGCACGCCATATGCGACGCCATCAAGGACGAGATCTCCTCCGGGGCGTGGCGCGCCTCGTACGTCAAGCACCTCAAGCCGCTGGCCTCACAGGAGGTGGCGGACCTTGGGCACACACCCTGGCGCGGCGGGTTCCCCGCGTCGTGTCCCGCGGCGCACGCGACGGGGGCGCGGCAGCGACGAGGGCCTGGTCACGGAC
>NZ_JBEXSX010000090.1:0-30070 GCF_040613835.1 Streptomyces sp. NPDC006207
CGGTGCCCTCCGGGAGCCGGACCGTGGCCAGCAGGTCGGCGACGGCGGCTGGACGGCCGCTGACGGCAGCCATCCGGGAGACCGGGGGGAAGCCCCGGCCCACCGCCGTGAGGTCCCCGCTCAGTCGCCCCTGTCGTCCTCGGCGCTGAGCCCGAGACCCGGGAGCAGCCCGGGCAGCAGCGGCGGGAGGGTGACCGACGGCTGGGTGCCGTCGCCGCCCGAGGTGCTGCCGGTCGGCGTGGGGTCGAGCAGATCGCCGGTGCCGCCGATGAGGCCGCTGTCCGAACTGCGCGACGCCGAAGGGCTGGCCTTGTCGCCGCCGCGCTCGTCGGCGGACCCGCTCGCGGAGCCGCTGACCGAGGGCGAGGGCCCGCGGGTGCCGCTCGCGGAGCGGTCGCCGCTGCCCGGGACGCCGTGGCCGTCACCGTGGCCGGAGCCGGTGGAGGGCGGCAACAGCCTCTGCAGCGGGGCCACTTCGTCCTCTATGGCGTCGAAGACGGAGGTGACCTTGTTGCCCACGTCGTCGAGCCGGGAGGGGAGCTTGCCGCGCAGCTCGGTCCAGCCCCTGCGGTGGTTGCTGGAGAACGCGGAGAGCGTCTCGATCGGCTGCAGCGAACCGTCCTTGCGGTACGCGGCGGCGAGCAGCCGGTGGCCCTCGGAGGCCTCCTGCTGCATCCCCGACAGCGCCCTGCGGATCTCGCCCACCGACTCGTCGTCGAGCTCGCCGCCCCGGCCGCGTTCCATGAGGCGGCGCGCCTCCTGGAGCCGGGTGGAGGCGAGGTCGAGGTAGACCTTGCCGCGGTCGGCGTCGTCGTCGGCGAGGTTGAGGCGCATGTCCTCCATGCCCCGTTTGAGGCCGTAGAGGGTGTCGCCGGGCAGCGCGTCCGTGCTCGCGGCGGCGACGCCGCCGAGGGCGCCGGCCGCCACACCGACGGAGAGGCCGCCGGCGGCGAGCCTGCGCGACCACGCGGAACGCGGCTTCAGCTTGCCGAGACCGCGGCCGTCGGCGCGGTGCGCGCCCCGGCCGCCGTCGCGTTGTACGGGAACCGTCAGGGTGCCGTCGGCGAGCGCGGCCTCCATGGCGGCGATCAACTGGGCACGCTGGACGGTCTTGGTCTCCGGGTCCAGCGTCGGTCGCGGTACGTCCCGCAGGGCGTCCGCCAGGGCCAGGAACGCGCCCTGGCCCGGATCCGCATGCCGGTCCGCGGCGTGGGCGCCGTGCTGTACGCCGGCACCCGTCTGGGGGCCTTCGCCCTCGAGGGCGTCGGCGAAGGCGTTAGCCCGCCGGTGCGCCGTTGGATTCGCGATCACGGGCGGCACCTCCTCTCGTCATCCACCTCGACTCCCCGTAGTGCCTTCAAGGTTGTGCACCTTGAGCCTTTCCACCCGATCGAGTGATCGGAAGCGGGCAGAGCACGGCATTGGGGGGTCCGCATGTGATGCAACGAGTGCCGCCCGAGTTGGGTTACGCAGTCATGATGATCGGACCGTGGAGGCAGTCGCAAGATGAAGATCCATCCATCGCGCTATCGCGCGTCGTCGGGGAGGAGCCGGGCGAGGGTCCGTACGGCGCGGTACTGCAAGGTCTTGATCGCGCCCTCGTTCTTGCCCATGATGCGGGCCGTCTCGGCGACCGAGAGCCCCTGCAGGAAGCGCAGCGTCACGCACTCCTGCTGTTGGGGGTTGAGCTTGCGGACGGCCCTGAGCAGCGACTCGTTGGACAGCGCCTCCAGGACGCAGTCCTCCGGGCTGGGCTCGACCTCGTTGGCGTCGAGCATCTCCCCGGTGGTCACCTCCAGCCGGAAGCGGCTGGACTTGAAGTGGTCGGCCACCAGGTTGCGCGCGATGGTGACCAGCCACGCGCCGAAGTCACGCCCCTGCCAGGTGAAGGTGCCGATGCGGCGCAGGGCGCGCAGGAAGGTCTCGCTGGTCAGGTCCTCGGCGGTGGCCTTGCCCCCGACGCGGTAGTAGATGTAGCGGTAGACGGTGTCCGAGTAGTGGTCGTAGAGGCGCCCGAAGGCCTCGGTCTCGCCGGCTTGGGCGCGCTCGACCAGGTCCATCATGCGTCCGCTGTCACTGTCGGCCGCCGGCCGGCGCGGGGTGGCGCCCGTGGACCGGTCGGCCTGCTGGGTGCTGCGGGACCGTCTGCCGACCGTGGCCCGGCCGTCGGCCAGCGCGTAGGCGCGGCCGGCGGGCGCTGCCGCCGTGGCGAGTGCGGGGACGAGCACGGCGTGCGCGGGGACAACGCGCAGCAGGTGCTCGGCCACCAGTGCGCGCAGCGTAGCCAGGCCAGAGGCGTCAACCCCGGTGTGTGGGTACACGGGACTCCCAGAGGCAGAACTTCCATCACGTGCAGTACGGAACCGTTCACCCGTCGTAGGGACGTGTGGGTACCGGCTTGCGTCTGAGGAGAATAACGCTTCGTACAGGCGACGCTACACCGAGTTGCTGAAATCGTCGGTTCCGCCCACTCTCTGGCGGAATGGTGATCGATCAATTATCGAACACCGGAACAGTGTTGACCACATAGCGTCGTGAAATGCTCGCGTGGAGAGCGTGTTGTGGCTGTGTGGCTCACCGTGAACTGACGAGGCGCCAGGGGGTGACCCGGGCGTGTCGCCCGCGTCCCTAGCGGCGGCGGCGCTGCAGGGCCATCGCGGCGGCGGCGCCGCCCGCCACGGCGCCCACGCCTGCGGCCGCAGGGATGCCGATTTTCACCGCCTTGCGACCGGTGCGGTAATCGCGCAGCCGCCAGCCCTTTTCGCGCGCGTGTTTGCGCAGCCGCGTATCGGGATTGATCGCATATGGATGTCCGACGAGCGACAGCATCGGGATGTCGTTCGACGAATCGCTGTACGCGGCGCAGCGCGAGAGTTCGAGTCCCTCCGCGGCGGCGAGGGCCTTGACGGCCTCGGCCTTGGAGGGGCCGTGCAGGGGCTCGCCGACCAGCCGGCCGGTGTAGAGGCCGTCGACGTGCTCGGCGACGGTGCCGAGGGCACCGGTGAGGCCGAGCCTGCGGGCGATGATCGTGGCCGTCTCCACCGGGGCGGCCGTCACCAGCCAGACCCGCTGCCCGGCGTCGAGGTGGGCCTGGGCGAGCGCGCGGGTGCCGGGCCAGATCTTGTCCGCCATGTACTCGTCGTAGATCTCCTCGCCGATGGACATGAGTTCCTCGACGCGGTGCCCCTTGATGATCGAGAGCGCGCTCTCCCGCACCTCCTGCATGTGCTCGGGGTCCTCGGACCCGGCGATCCGGAAGTACGCCTGCTGCCACGCGAAGCGCGCGAGGTCACGGCTCTGGAAGAACTTCCGCTTGTACAGGCCGCGCCCGAAGTGGAAGATCGCGGCGCCCTGCATCACGGTGTTGTCCAGGTCGAAGAAGGCGGCCGCGTGCGGATCGCCGACCACGGGGAACGCGGGGACGCCCGCCAGGTCGTCCTTCTTCTCCACGGGTGCCGCGAGCGCGGCCTCCGCCGCGGCCTCGCCGGCCAGCACGCTGCGCGCGGTGGCGGAGCGCTTACGGGGGGTGAGCCATCGCAGAGCGGCCATGGGGCGAGCATAGCCAGTCCGTTGGGCAACTCCGGTGCACCGATGGAGCAGGTGAATGAACTCCTCGCGACGAGGGTGTTACCGCGGGTCGGGAGTTGACGGAGGCAGAATGGCCGGCATGAGCCCTCTGTTCGGACGCGATGCCCGCAATGCCCGGAGAAACCCGGCGGATCGGACGGTCACGCTGATCGCCAAGCCCGGCTGCCACCTGTGCGACGACGCCCGGACGGTGATCCGCAGGGTCGTCGACGACCTGGGCGCGCGCTTCGAGGAGAGGGACATCACGCGCGACGAGGAGTTGCACGACCGGTACTGGGAGCAGATCCCGGTCGTCCTCATCGACGGGGAACAGCACACCTTCTGGCGTGTCGACGAGGGCCGGCTGCGGCGCGGGCTGGGCGCCTGAGGGCCCTGGTGCGACAGGTGGGCGATTTGCGCGTGTTCCTCTGGACGCGGGTGCTCGATTACCATCAAGGCGTTTTGTGTAGTGCGGGGGTGCGTGAGTAAGGATGGTGACTGCGTGCTCCCGGGCAGACTTCAGGCGCGCGGCGGCTTCGCCGTGGTCGATCTGGAGGCCACCGGTTCCAGTTCGCGGCGCCACCGGGTGGTCGAGCTGGCCGTGGTGCTCCTCGACAGCGACTTCGGGCACGAGGGCGAGTTCTCGACCCTCGTCGACCCCGAGGGGCCGGTCGGCCCCACCCACATCCACGGCATCGAGCCCCGCCACGTCGAGGCGGTCGGCGCACCCCTGTTCGGGCAGATCGCCCCGAGGCTGCTGGGGCTGCTGCGCGGGCGGGTGCTGGTGGGGCACAACGTCGGCTGCGACCGCGCGTTCCTGGCGGCGGAGTACGCCCGGCTCGGCGTGGAGTTCCCCGTCGTCCCCGAACTGTGCACCATGCGGATGGCCGCGCTGCGGGAGACCGCCCCGGGCGGGCTGAGCCTGCTGGCGTGCGCCGAGGCGGCCGGACTGACCGGCTGGACCGCGCACACGGCGCTGGGGGACGCCCGTACGACGGCCCGGCTCTTCGCCTCGTACGTCCCGGACCACCCGGGTGGACCCGCGCAGACCGAGAAGGCGCTGGCGCGCGCGGCGGTGGTCGAGTGGCCGCAGTTGGCCGGAGCGGACGCGCTGTGGGTGGGGCGCCGGGGTGCGGACCGGGCGCCCGCGTGGAACGTTCCGTCGCAGCAGAAGGTTTCTTATGCCCGTAATGGGGGTGCGTGATGCCGGTCACTTCCCCTGGGCAAATCGGACACCATCTTTGTGCACGCGTTCACAAAGACATAGCCTGGCGTGCACGGGGCGGTCCCAACGACGGGTGCCGCCCGCAGCCCAGCTCTACCCGCAGGAGCATCGTGGCAACTGGCCGAACTCACCGACCGGCGACCCGCAGCCGAGGGATTCCCGAGGCCACCGTCGCCAGGCTCCCGCTGTACCTGCGGGCCCTGACCGCGTTGTCCGAGCGATCGGTGCCCACCGTGTCCTCGGAGGAGCTCGCGGCCGCCGCCGGGGTGAACTCGGCCAAACTGCGCAAGGACTTCTCCTACCTCGGTTCGTACGGAACCCGCGGGGTCGGCTACGACGTCGAGTACCTCGTGTACCAGATCTCCCGCGAGCTGGGCCTCACCCAGGACTGGCCGGTCGTCATCGTCGGCATGGGAAACCTCGGGGCCGCGCTCGCCGGGTACGGCGGCTTCGCCTCCCGGGGCTTCCGCATCGCCGCGCTCATCGACGCGGACCTCCAGCTCACCGGACGGCTCATCGCCGGGCTGCCCGTGCGGCACGCGGACGAGCTGGAGGGCATCGTCCACGACAACCAGGTGTCCATCGGCGTGATCACGACGCCGGCCGGGGCCGCCCAGGAGGTCTGCGACCGCCTGGTGGGCGCCGGGGTCACCTCGATCCTCAACTTCGCCCCGACCGTGCTGACCGTCCCCGACGGGGTCGACGTCCGCAAGGTCGACCTCTCCATCGAGCTGCAGATCCTCGCCTTCCACGAGCAGCGGAAGGCCGGCGAGGAGCTGGAGGGCAGCCTCGCGGCGCCCCCGGTGGCGGCCAAGGCGGCCCGCGACGGCGGCCGCCGTCCGGGACCTGACGGGGACGTCCCCGCCGTGATGCCGGCATGAGCCTCCTCGTCGTCGGACTGAGCCACCGCACCGCCCCCGTCAGCGTCCTGGAGCGCGCGGCGCTCGGTGAGGACACCAAGGGCAAGCTGCTGCTGGACGTCATGGCCGCCGAGCCCGCCGGTGAGGCCGCGGTGCTGTCCACCTGCAACCGCATCGAGCTGTACGCGGACGTCGACAAGTTCCACGCCGGTGTCGCCGAGCTGTCCACGCTGCTGGCGCGGCACAGCGGGGTCGGTCTCGACGAGCTGACCCCGCACCTGTACGTGCACTACGAGGACCGGGCCGTCCACCACCTGTTCTCGGTCGCCTGCGGCCTGGACTCCATGGTCGTCGGCGAGGGCCAGATCCTCGGCCAGATCAAGGAGACCCTGGGGCTCGGCCAGGAGCTGCACACCGCGGGCCGGTCCCTGAACGACCTGTTCCAGCAGGCGCTGCGGGTCGGCAAGCGCGCGCACTCCGAGACCGGGATCGACCGGGCCGGGCAGTCGCTGGTCACCTTCGGCCTGGAACAGATGGCCGAGGCCGTCGGCGGCGTCCCCTTCGAGGAGTGGGGCAAGGGCAAGCGCGCCCTGGTCGTCGGCGCCGGCTCGATGAGCTCGCTCGCCGCGGCCACCCTCGCCCGCGCGGGGGCGGGCGAGATCGTGGTCGTCAACCGCACGCAGGAGCGCGCCGAGCGCCTCGCCGAAAGCGTCGGCGGCCGCGCCGCGTCCATGGAGGACCTGGCCGGCGAGCTGTCGTACGCCGACATCGTCGTGTCCTGCACCGGGGCGACCGGCCTGGTGCTCACCGCCGACACCGTCGCCCGCGCCACGCTCTCCCGGGCCCTGCGCTCCGGCGGCGAGACCGTCGCGCCCATCGGGATGCTCGACCTCGCCCTGCCGCGCGACATCGACCCGCTGGTGCACTCCCTGGACGGCGCCCACGTCACCGACCTGGAGACCATTGCCGCGGCCGCTGCCGACGCCCCGATGGCCGCCGACGTCGACGAGGTGCGAAAGATCGTTTCCGCTGAGGTGGCCGCCTTCGGTGCCGCCCAGCGTGCCGCGCACATCACGCCGACCGTCGTCGCCCTGCGCGCCATGGCCGCCGACCTGGTCGCCACCGAGCTGGCGCGCCTCAACGGCCGCCTCCCCGACCTGGACGAACGGCAGCGCGCGGAGGTCACCCAGACCGTGCGCCGCGTCGTCGACAAACTCCTGCACGCGCCTACTGTGCGGGTCAAGCAGCTCGCGGGCGAGCCCGGCGGGGCCGGGTACGCCGACGCGCTGCGTGAACTCTTCGACCTGGACCCCCAGGCGGTCGCCGCGGTCAGCAGGGCCGACTCACCGGGCACGCCGGTGATCCCCTCCGCGGCCGTCCCGCCGGCGGTGTCGGCTGCTTCAGCAACGAGTGACTCGAATCGAGGGCGGGCATGACGAGCCCAACCGCACTGAAACTGGGAACCCGGCGCAGCGCGCTGGCGCTGGCGCAGTCCGGCATGGTGGCCGAGCAGGTCCGCCGGATCACCGGCCGTGACGTGGAGCTGGTGGAGATCACCACCTACGGTGACGTCTCGCGTGAGCACCTGGCGCAGATCGGCGGTACCGGCGTCTTCGTCTCCGCCCTGCGCGACGCGCTGCTGCGCGGCGAGATCGACTTCGCCGTCCACTCCCTCAAGGACCTCCCGACCGCCGACCCCGAGGGCCTCACCCTCGCCGCGGTCCCGCTGCGTGAGGACCCGCGCGACGCGCTGATCGCGCGCGACGGCCTCACCTTCGAGCAGCTGGCCGCCTCCCCCCGGGGCGCCCGCATCGGCACCGGCTCGCCGCGCCGCATGGCGCAGCTGAACGCCTGGGCCCGCTCGATGGGGGTGCGCGTGGAGACCGTGCCGATCCGCGGCAACGTGGACACGCGCATCGGATATGTTGCCTCAGGCGACCTCGACGCCGTCGTGCTCGCCGCTGCCGGACTCAGCCGGCTGGGCCGCCTCGCGGAGGCCACCGAGCTGATCTCCTGCGACGTCGTGCTGCCCGCTCCCGGACAGGGGGCGCTGGCCGTCGAGTGCTCTGCGGACGACGCAGGGCTCGCCGGCGTGCTCGCCGAGCTCGACGACCCGTTCACCCGGGCCGCCGTGACCGCCGAGCGCGCACTGCTCGCCGCCCTCGAGGCCGGCTGCTCCGCGCCCGTGGGCGCGCTGGCCGACCCCGTCGTGGACGGGCAGATCACCGAGCTGCGCCTGCGCGGTGTCGTCGGGACCACCGACGGCTCCTCGCTGGTGCAGATGTCCATCACCGGTCCGACCCCCGCCTCCCGGGACGAAGCCGTGGCCCTCGGCCACGAGCTCGCCACCGAGATGCTCGCCAAGGGTGCGGCCGGTCTTATGGGGGAGCGCGAACTTTGAGCCCCACCGCCGCCGCAGCGACCAACACGACCGCAGACGCCACCGCGGCCGGGCCGGCAGGACCGGCCGGAACGGCAGGCAGTACGGGTACCGCGGGAACCGCGGGCCACACCGGGACCGCGGGCACGGGTACGCCGCGCTCCGCCCACGGGCACGTCACCTTCCTTGGTGCCGGGCCCGGTGACCCCGGGCTGCTGACCCTGCGCGCCGTCGAGGCGCTCGCCCACGCCGACGTCCTGGTCGGCGACCAGCACGTACTGGACGTCGTACGGACCCATGCCCGGCCGGGCGTGGACACGGCGCAGCCGGGCGACGCCGAGGGGGAGTTGAGCCCTTCGGCCGCCGCGGCCAAGCTTTTCATGGCCTCCGCGCGCACCGGCAAGCGGGTCGTCCGTGCGATCGCGGGCGACCCCGGACTCGACGCCGCGGCCGCCACCGAGATGCTCGCCTGCGCGCAGGCGGGCATCCCCTTCGAGGTCGTCCCGGGCGTGGCCGCGGCCGTGGGCGTGCCCGCGTACGCCGGCGTGCCGCTCAGCGGCGACGTGCGGTTCGTGGACGCCGCGACCGCGTCCGGACGGTGCTGGAGCGAGGTGGGCACGAGCGACGCGACCCTGGTCGTCTCCACCACCCTGCAGACCGTCGCCGCCAACGCGGCGGAGCTGGTCTCGGGGGGCCGCAAGCCGGACACCCCGCTGACCGTGACCGTCGCCGGTACGACGACCCGCCAGCGCACCTGGTCGGCGACCCTGTCGACGATCGCGGCCGAGCTGAAGGCGACGAAGGCGCTGCCCACCCCGGAGGGCCCGATCGCGGCGATAGCCGTGGTCGGCGAGCCGACCACGCGGCGCGACCTGCTCTCGTGGTTCGAGACCAAGCCGCTGTTCGGCTGGAAGGTGCTCGTCCCGCGCACCAAGGAGCAGTCCGCGTCCCTCTCCGACCAGTTGCGCTCCTACGGTGCCGTGCCGCACGAGGTGCCCACCATCGCGGTGGAGCCGCCCCGTACGCCGCAGCAGATGGAGCGCGCGGTCAAGGGCCTGGTCACCGGACGGTACGAGTGGATCGCCTTCACCTCGGTGAACGCGGTCAAGGCCGTCCGCGAGAAGTTCGAGGAGTACGGGCTCGACGCGCGTGCCTTCGCCGGGATCAAGGTCGCGGCGGTGGGCGAGCAGACCGCCCGGGCGCTGGTGGACTTCGGCGTGAAGCCGGACCTGGTGCCCAGCGGCGAGCAGTCCGCCGCGGGCCTGCTGGAGGACTGGCCGCCCTACGACCCCGTCTTCGACCCGATCGACCGGGTCTTCCTGCCGCGCGCCGACATCGCGACGGAGACCCTCGTGGCGGGCCTCGTGGAGCTCGGCTGGGAGGTCGACGACGTCACCGCCTACCGGACCGTGCGGGCGTCGCCGCCGCCGGCGGAGACCCGTGAGGCGATCAAGGGCGGCGGGTTCGACGCGGTGCTGTTCACCTCGAGCAGCACGGTGCGGAACCTGGTCGGCATCGCGGGCAAGCCGCACAACGTGACCGTGATCGCCTGCATCGGCCCGGCCACCGCGAAGACCGCGGAGGAGCACGGGCTGCGGGTGGACGTGATGGCCCCGGAGCCGTCCGTCCACGCGCTCGCGCAGGCGCTGGCGGACTTCGGCGTCCGGCGGCGCGAGGCGGCGATCGCCGCGGGCGACCCCGTGACGCGTCCCAGCGAGCGCCGTCCCGGGTCCCGGCGCAGGGCCCGCGTCTGACCGGACCCGGCCGTGTTCTCCGTGCCCCCGGCTCCCTCCGTGGAGCCGGGGGCCGTCGCGTTCCGGGGCCGACACCGGGTCGGCATGAGCACGGCGCACACGGGCGTACCGTGGAACGCGGAAACGGCCCGGGACGGAGAAAGGCGCGGCGCGGTGATGAGCGGAAACGGAAGCGGATACGGTCAGTTCCCCGGTACGAGGCCTCGCCGGCTGCGCACGACGCCCGCGATGCGCCGCCTCGTCGCGGAGACCCGGCTGCACCCCGCCGAGCTGATCCTCCCGGCCTTCGTCCGCGAGGGCATCGACGCGCCGGTGCCGATCTCCGCCATGCCGGGCGTCGTCCAGCACACCCGTGACACCCTCCGCAAGGCCGCCGTGGAGGCGGCCGAGGCGGGCGTGGGCGGGATCATGCTCTACGGCGTGCCGCTGGACGAGAAGAAGGACGCCGTGGGAACGCCCGGCACGGACCCGGACGGGATCCTGCAGGTGGCGATCCGCGACGTGGTCGGCGAGGTCGGCGACGCCCTGGTGGTCATGTCCGACCTCTGCCTGGACGAGCACGTCGACCACGGCCACTGCGGCGTGCTGGACGCCGAGGGCCGGGTGGACAACGACGCGACGCTGGAGCGGTACGCGGAGATGGCCCGGGTCCAGGCGGACGCCGGCGTCCACGTCGTCGGCCCCAGCGGCATGATGGACGGTCAGGTCGGCGTGATCCGGGGTGCCCTGGACGCCGCCGGGTACCAGGACGTGTCGGTGCTGGCGTACACGGCGAAGTACGCGTCGGCGTTCTACGGGCCGTTCCGGGAGGCCGTCGGATCCTCGCTCAAGGGCGACCGCAAGACCTACCAGCAGGACCCGGCGAACCTGCGGGAGTCGCTGCGCGAACTGGCGCTGGACGTCGCCGAGGGCGCCGACATGGTGATGGTGAAGCCCGGGCTGCCGTACCTGGACGTGGTGGCGAAGGTCGCCGAGTCGGTGGACGTGCCGGTGGCGGCGTACCAGGTCAGCGGCGAGTACGCGATGGTCGAGGCGGCCGCCGAGCGCGGCTGGATCGACCGCGACCGGGCGATCATGGAGGCCCTGACCGGCATCCGCCGCGCGGGCGCCCAGCTGATCCTCACCTACTGGGCGACCGAGGTGGCCGCGCAGCTCTGACGGCTCCGTCGGCTCTGACGGCTCTGACGGTGGCCCATCGGCCGCCGTCAGGGCCGTCTTCGCGCACCGGGCGCCGCTCCCGGTGAACAGCCGCGCCGGGCAGGCGAGTCCGGTCATGGCCGCGATCGGCGGCAGAGCGCCGGGACGCCCCACCTGACCCGCTGTCACCCCTCGCCAAGCTGGTCGCTTCCCCGCGTGCATCGCCGGTACTGCCGTTCGGCAGGTGAGGCAACGTCCCGCGGTGCCCGTGCCGTTCGGGTCCGGTCGGGGCGTGATCGGCGGCAGAGGAGTGATCATGCTCGGCCGGGTCTGCAGCCGGGGCGGTCACCTGCCGAAGGAGGGGTGGCGGCGCTCTTCCCGCCTGCTCGGGCGTGGTGCCTTCAGATGATCGCGCGCAGGACGCGGAAGCGGACGGCGTGGTTCCAGGCTGCGCGGCATTTCATTACATCAAGTGTCTTTGGTCGCGATTCGGACTTAACGGCTGATGTGGGTGGCAAATTCACAGCAAGTCCACAGCAGGCGGAGGCGCAAGGGCCTCCGCCGTGAAAGGAGAACCGCGATGCGGATTCCCCGATTCGCCGCCGCGCTGGGCGTCGCGGCCGCCGTCCTTCTGGGCGGGGCCGGTGCCGCCGGCGCCGCAGCGCCGCCACCGGCGGCGGTGTCGCACACGACCCAGGCGACAAACGACCGGGGCGGCGAGTACCGGCACGACGGTGACCGCGGCCGGGGCGGCGAGTACCGGCACTACGGTGACCGCGGCCGGGGCGGCGAGTACCGCCGTGACCGGGGGCGTTACGGCCGCTGGTACCACCGCCACCACCGGCACCACCCCCGTTGGCACCACCGCCACCACCGTCACGACCACCGCTGGCACTTCCACCGCTGAGCGGTACTGACCGGGTCGTCTCGGGGGTGTCCTTCCACCGCGGGGAAGGACACCCGTACCTCGGGCCCGGCAGGGAATCCCTCTAGTCCCACCAGAAGGACCAGGTGGGCACGCCCACCAGGGACTCGGCGTACGCACGGAGCGAACCGCTGCCCTGGGTGATGTTGTCCGGGCAGAAGGCGAAGTGCTCGGCGGCCACGGCCTCGGCCTCCCGCACGGTGGCCGGCGGCGCGGCCACGGACAGCACGAGCACGTCGAAGGCGAGGGCCACGACGCGCACGCCGAAGCGCTCCTCCCAGGAGCGCAGCACCGAACAGAGCCGGGCCACGTCGTTCTCGTGGTTGCACGGCCCCGTCCAGCCGATGGCCGCGGGGACGTCGGCGCTGCGCCGGGCGGGGACGAGGGCCGCTCGGGGGTCCTTGAACCACCCCGCCTCGACCACGGTCGCGGCGACCTCGGCCGCCCTGACGTCCGGGTCGGCCTCGAACTCCCGCGCCGGGGCGAGGCCGGGCCACGCCCGGCCGAACGGGGCGACCAGGTCCGCCGCGTCCTCGTCGGGGGCCTCGTCCTCGTCGTCCTCGTCCTCGTGGCCCCAGAAGTCGGCCAGCACCTCGTCGGCGTCGTGGTCGCCCGGGTAGGACATCATCCCCGGGTCCAGTTCCGCCGTGGCAGGCAGCGCCGCGTCCATGGAGAGCAGCACCGGGTGCAGTCCCGCCGTCATGCGCGCGGGGAGCAGCCGTTCCCAGGAGCCGGGCCCGGCGGTCTCCTCCGCGTGCCAGAGCAGCGGTTCGGGCCACCGGCCGTCGCTCGTGGCGTCGACGAGCGTGCCGGGCGGGAGGTCGAGGCCCAGGGACCGGCCGTCCGGGTCCTGTGCGAGCTTCGGGAGCTGGTTGGGGAGCATCGCCATGGGCGTGAATGTAGGGGTGCCCACTGACAACGGCGGCCCCGGGGGGAGTGCCGACTCCCGCCGGGGCCGCCGTCGTACGGACGCGGGGCGCGTCAGAGGCGCTCGGGCGTGCGGATGCCGAGCAGCGCCATCCCCTGGCTCAGGGTGCGGGCGGTCAGGTCGCAGAGGAAGAGGCGGTTCTCCTTGACATCGGGAGCCGGCTCGGGCTTCACGACCGGGCACTGGTCGTAGAAGGTCGTGAACGCCGAGGCCAGCGCGTAGAGGTACGAGGCCAGCTTGTGCGGCTCGTACGTCTCCGAGACGGCCGCCAGGGTCTCCGCGAACTCGTCCAGCAGCAGGCCGAGCGCCCGTTCGGCCGGGGCCAGCGGCAGCTCGGGGTGGGCGGCCGGCTTCGCGTCGCCCGCCTTCCGCAGGATCGACTGGATACGGGCGTACGCGTACTGCAGGTACACGCTGGTGTCGCCGTTGAGCGAGACCATCCGGTCCAGGTCGAAGACGTAGTCCCGGCCGAGCGAGGTCGACAGGTCGGCGTACTTGATCGCGCCGATGCCGACCTCCTTGGCCCGGTCGGCGACCTCCGCGTCCGTCAGCTCCGCGGACTTCTCCCGGATGACGGTCGCGGCCCGCTCCACGGCCTCGTCCAGCAGGTCCACCAGGCGGAACGACTCGCCGGACCGGGTCTTGTACGGCTTGCCGTCCTTGCCGAGCAGCGCGCCGAACGGGATGTGGAGCGCCTTGACCTCGTCGGTCAGCCAGCCGGCCCGCCTGGCCGTCTCGAAGACCATCTTGAAGTGCAGCGCCTGCCGGAAGTCCACGACGTACAGGAGGGTGTCCGCGTGCAGGTCCGCGGTGCGGTTGCGGATCGCGGACAGGTCGGTCGCGGCGTAGCCGAAGCCGCCGTCGGCCTTCTGCACGATGAGCGGGACCGGCTCGCCGTCCTTGCCCTTGACGTCGTCGAAGAACACGCACAGCGCGCCGTTGGAGCGCACGGCGACACCGGACTTCTCCAGCAGCTCGCAGGTTTCGACGAGCATGTCGTTGTAGCCGGACTCGCCGACGACGTCCTCGTCGCGGATCTCGATGTCGAGCTTGTCGTAGACCGAGTTGAAGTAGATCTTCGACTCGTCCACGAACCGCTGCCACATCGCCAGCGTCTCCGGCTCGCCCGCCTGCAGGTCCACGACCCGCTTGCGCGACCGGGTCTTGAAGTCGTCGTCGGAGTCGAACACGGCCCGCGAGTCCTTGTAGAGCCGGTTGAGGCGCGACATGGAGGCCTCGCCGGCCTCCTCGCCCGCGTCGTGGTCCAGCTCGTGCGGGTGCTCCACCAGGTACTGGATGAGCATGCCGAACTGGGTGCCCCAGTCGCCGATGTGGTGGCGCCGGATCACCGTCTCGCCCTCGAACTCCAGGATCTTGACGAGCGCGTCGCCGATCACGGAGGACCGCAGGTGGCCGACGTGCATCTCCTTGGCCACGTTCGGCTGCGCGTAGTCGATCACCGTGACGCCGGGCGTGGCCTTGGCGGGCACGCCGAGCCGGTCGTCGGCGGCCCGGGCGGCGAGCGTCCGGGTGATCGCGGAGTCGGCGACGGTGATGTTGAGGAAGCCGGGGCCGGAGACCTCGACGGAGGAGATCAGCCCGTCGTCCGCCGGGAGGGCGGCCACGACCTCGGCGGCCAGCTCGCGCGGGTTCGCCTTGTTCCGCTTGGCGAGGCCCAGCACACCGTTGGCCTGGAAGTCGGCCCGGTCGCTACGTCGCAGCAGCGGGTCGGCACCGAGGGCGTCAGCGACGCGCTGCTGGATCGAGGCGGAAAGCGAGTTGACCGAGGCCATGGGATGGGTGCTTCCTGAGAGGGATCGGAGATCAACCCTCAGTATCCCACGCGCTACCACTCATTTTTCTCTGGGACAATTGCCGGGTACCGCGCTACCCGCTGCACAGGTGGAAGGAAGTCGAGACAGTGGCTCAGAGCACCGAGGCCGACTGGGTCGCCCGCTTCGCGGACGACGTCATCGCGGAAGCCGAGCGGCGGGCTCCGGGCAAGAAAATCGTCGTCGCCTCCGGGATCAGCCCCTCCGGGCCGATCCACCTCGGCAACCTGCGCGAGATCATGGTCCCGCACCTGGTCGCCGATGAGATCAAGCGGCGCGGCGTGCCGTGCGAGCACATCCTGTCCTGGGACGACTTCGACCGTTACCGCAAGGTGCCGGCCGGCTACGACCCGTCCTACGCGGAGCACATCGGCAAGCCGCTGACCTCCGTGCCCGCGCCCGAGGGCAGCCCGTACGAGACGTGGTCGGACCACTTCAAGGCCCCGTTCCGCGAGGCGCTGGCGGCGCTGGGCGTCGAGGTCACCGAGATCAGCCAGACCGTCGAGTACACCTCCGGCACCTACCGCGAGCAGATCCTGCACGCGATGCGCGAGCGCCGGCGGATCGACGAGGTGCTCGGCCGCTACCGGACGAAGAAGAAGGGCGGCGAGGAGCAGGACGACGAGGAGGCCTCGCTCGCGCAGGCCCCCGAGTACTTCCCGTACAAGCCCTACTGCTCGGCCTGCGACAAGGACCTGACCACGGTCGTCGCCTACGACGACGACACCACCGACCTCACCTACGAGTGCCAGGCCTGCGGCAACCGCGAGACGGTGCGGCTGAGCGAGTTCGACCGCGGCAAGCTGGTCTGGAAGGTCGACTGGCCGATGCGCTGGGCCTTCAAGGGCGTGGACTTCGAGCCCTCCGGCGTGGACCACCAGTCGCCCGGCTCCTCGTGGATGGTCGGCCAGCAGCTCGTCCGCGAGATCTTCGGCGCCGAGCCGCCCATCGGCCCGATGTACGCCTTCGTCGGCATCAGCGGCATGGCCAAGATGTCCAGCTCCAAGGGCGGCGTGCCGATCGCGGCCGACGCCCTGCAGATCATGGAGCCGCAGCTGCTGCGCTGGCTGTACGCCCGCCGCCGGCCGAACCAGGCGTTCAACATCTCCTTCGGCGACGAGATCTCCCGCACCTACGACGAGTGGGACGCGCTGGAGCGCAAGGTCGCCGAGGGCACGGCCGCCCCGGTGGACCTCGCGGTGCACTCGCGGGCCGCGCGCACCGCCAGCGGTGAGCTGCCCACCACCCCGCACAAGCTGCCCTACCGCACCCTCGCCTCGGTCGTGGACATCACGACCGGGGACGAGGAGCAGACGCTGCGCATCCTGCGCGACTTCGACCAGGAGCAGCCGCTGGCCTCCCTGGACGAGGCCCGGCCGCGACTGGACTGCGCCGAGCGCTGGGTGAACACCCACGTCGAGCCCGAGGCCCGCACCCGGGTGCGTACCGAGCCCGACGCGGAGGCCCTGGCGGCGCTGTCCGGCGAGGAGCGGGAGGCGCTGAAGCTGCTGGTGGACGGGCTGCCCGAGCACTGGTCGCTGGACGGGCTGACCACCTTGGTCTACGGCGTGCCGAAGGTCCAGGCCGGCTTCGCGCCCGACGCCAAGCCGACGCCGGAGATGAAGGTCGCCCAGCGGTCCTTCTTCGCCCTGCTCTACCAGCTGCTGGTCGGCCGGGACACCGGGCCGCGGCTGCCCACGCTGCTGCTGGCGGTGGGTCAGGACCGCGTGCGGGAGCTGCTCGCGGCGAGCTGAGCCGGACTCAGATGTGACGGCGGCGGGTGGCGATGCCACCCGCCGCCGTCGTCGTGCGGGCCGGCGAATATTCGAACGCGGCGGTGAGCGGCGCGCGCTATGGTCATCGGGCGCGGGGCGGCTCACGGTGTGCTTCCTTCTCTCACTTTCCCTGAACCAGGGCACCGGCTTCCCGCCCCGCCCACGCAAACCGGCTCACCGGCCCGGACATGGGGACCGGGCACGGGACCGGGTCCCGGGCGGCTCCCGGGCGTGCTTCCTTCTTCTGCGAAGTCGCTTTCCGCGATGGATTTCAGCGCGCCCAATTCCCGCCCCGCACATCGACCAGGGGGAGACAAGGATGTCCACGGCCACGACCGCAGCCACCTCCACCGCGCCGCGCACACTCGCGGCCGTACTGCTCTCCCGCCGCGGAGCCGTCTACCTGCCGGCCGCCCAGGCGGAGTCGTCGTTCGACGCCGTCGCGGGCGTGGCGCTGCTGGAAGCGGACCTCCTCGACCGCGGTCACCTGATGGCGCCCGCGCTGCGGGCCGCGCTCACCGAGCGGAGCGAGGCCGCGCTGACCGCGGCCGGGCGGGCCCTGCTGGCCGACGTCGACCAGGCGCTCGGCGCCGACCGGCCCCACGAGCCGCTGTTCCGCGACTTCCCCACCAGCACGCCGCGGGACACCTTCGCCTTCTACGTCGACCGTGTCCTCACCCTGCTCTTCCAGCACCCGGAGCAGCCCTGCGTGCTGTGCGGCACGGAGGGCGCCGTCCACGCGGTCTCGCCCTGCGCGCACCTGGTGTGCCGGTCCTGCTTCGACGGCGCGGACTTCTCCGCGTGCCCCGTCTGCCACCGCCGGATCGACGCGGACGACCCCTTCCTGCGACCGCGCCGGCCGCGGCGCTTCGGCGGGCTGCGACGCGCGTTGCCCGAGCGGCTGCGCGTGCTGCAGTACGGCGGCGACCTCGCCGCCCGGGACGCGGACGCCACGGAGGAGATCCGCGGGCTCCTCGCCCGTACCGGCGCCCTGGGCCCGCAGGACGCCGACGACCTCACGGCCCTGCTGGAGACCCGCGACCGGGCCGCCCCGGCGTGGCTGCCCGAGCAGATCCCGGGCCGGGAGACCAAGGCCCGGGTGCTGGCCTGGCTGCTGGCCGATCCCGCCGCGTACGAGACGAGCCTCCCGGCCGTCGCGGCCCGCGTCGACACCGCGACGGACGTGCTGCGGCTGCTCGCCGTGCGCTCGGGCGGCGACCCTGGCCTGGTCGACCTGCCGCGCTTCGGCGCGGTGCCGAGGCCGCTGCGGCGCGCCTTGCTCGGGGTGCTCGACGGACTCGCTCCGGACCTGGTCGCACAGGACATGCGCCGGCACCGGCACGCCTGGCTGCGGGCGGCGGAGCTCCTGCACCCCTTCGAGCACGCGGGCCGTTTCCCGCGGGCGGCACTGGCCGTCGCGGCGCTGCGCGACACCCGGCTCGCGGACGGCGACGCGCTGACCGCGACCCTGCGGACGGCGGCCGACGGCGCGCCGCGGATCGACGCGACGGGGACGACGGTACGGGTGCACGGCTGGGCGGGCCGGGTCGAGGCCGCGCTGGACGCCATGGACGTACCGGCGGCCGTCGCGCTGCTGGGCCGGCGGCCGGGCGAGTTCGTACGCCGGCTCGACCACCTGCTGCGGCTGTCCGAGGCCGCGGAGGCGGACGTCGTGCTGTCGGCGCTGGAGACGGCGGTGCCCCGGGTGTCGCCCGCGGTGCTGCTGTCCGCGCTCGGCGCCCTCCGCAGCCGTCCGCACGCGGACGGCACCCGGGTGTTCTTCCCGAAGGGCGGCAGCGCCAAGGCGCACCTGGCGGACGACGACCGGCTGCCGATCGCGGCCGACGTGGTCGGGAAGGCCGTGGCCGTCCTCCACGCCGAGGTGCTGCGGCGGGCGGCGGAGCAGGAGGCGGTCGACGTCGCCGTCGTGGACGCGGGCCTGGACGGCCTGATCGCGCCGTTCACCGAGCGCACCGCCTCACGCGCCCTGGTGACCCTGCCGCGCGGCAGCGAGCTGCCCGTGCCGGACGGGAGGACGGTCCGGCTGTTCCTGCACTGGATGGAGAGCGAGCGGTCCGGACGGACCGATCTCGACCTGTCCACCGCCCTGTTCGACGCGGAGTGGAACCCGGTCGGCCACTGCGACTACACGCGCCTGCGGTTCGCGGAGGACGCCGCCGTGCACTCCGGCGACCTCACCAGCGCCCCCGCGCCGCAGGGCGCCAGCGAGTTCGTCGACCTCGACCTGGACAAGCTGGCGGACGCCGGGGTCCGCCACCTGGTCGCGGTGGTCTTCTCGTACAACAACGTCCCCTTCGAGGACCTGGCGGAGGGCTTCGCCGGGCTCATGGCGCGCGACGAGCCCGGGGACGCCGGGCCGGTCTTCGACGCACGCGCCGTGGAGCAGCGCTACGACCTGACCGGACGGGCCCGCGCGAGCGTGCCGCTGGTGATCGACGTGGCGGCCCGCACGATGCGGTGGCTCGACGTGGTCAAGGGCGTCACCGGCACCGGCCACTGCGTGGCGCGGCACGGCGACGACCTCGCCGCGCTCGGCAAGGCCCTCACCACTGTGTTCGCCTCCGGGGCCCGCGTGGGGCTGGGCGAACTGGCCGTCTGGCAGGCCGCGGCGCGCGCCGCGACGGTCCTGATCCGGCACGCGGACGGTTCCACGACCGCCTACCGGCGCCGGGAGGCCGAGTCCGCGGCGGAGTTCGCCGCGCGGATCGGGACCCCGTCCGGCGACCCGGCGGACGGCGCCGTGCCGGAGGCGGCCCGGCTGGCGTACCTGCTGCGCGGCGACGTCGCCGTGGCCGAGGGCGGCGAGGTGTTCGCGCTGCACCCGGCGGCCCTCGACGCGGCGAAGGCGCGGCCGCTGTCGGCGTCCGACGTGGTCGCCTCGCTGGCCCCGGCCCCGGCCGCCGGCTGAGGCGCTACGACGCGTACTGGCCGTCGAGTTCGAGGCGGCGGCGCAGGTCGCGGACGTAGGGGCGCAGCGTGCTCTCGCTGAGGGGGCCGCCGTTGGGGCTGGAGATGCCGTACCGGTCCTGCAGGATCAGGCCGAACTGGCGGGCGTTGGGGAAGTTGCCGAACTGCTGGTGGTAGGCCCGGAAGGCGCGGTCGTATATCTCCTCGCGGGAGGTGTCCTCCGTGACGGGCTCCGGCTCCGGCTCGGGGTAGTAGTCCGGGTCGGGCTCCGGGGCGAACTCGCTGCGGGGAGTGGGGATCACGCCGTTGCCGTCGGCGAGGGCGCGGCGTCGGTTCCCTGCGCCGACCGGGGCGGTGATCGGGGCGGTGACCGGGTCGACCGCGGGGGCGGGCGCCTGGTACGGCTCCTGTGCCTGGTACGGCTCAGGTGCCGGTTCCGGCGCGGGAGCGGGGGCCCGGTACGGGACCTGCGGTTCGGCCAGGACCGGTTCCGGTGCCGGGGCCGGGACGGGCTCCTCGGGTGCGGGCGCGGGTGCCGGTGCGGCCTCCGGTGCGGCCTCCGGGGCGGGCAGCGCGGCGACGGCGGGGGCCGGCAGCTCGATGCCCGCCGCGGCGAGGCCGATGGCGGCGGTCTGCTCCATCGGCACCCCGTACCGGGCGAGCTTCAGCGGCATCAGGGCCTCGACCGGGGCCTTGCGGCGCCAGGCGCGGCCGTAGCGGGCGCGCAGCCGGGCCCGGTAGACGAGACGTTCCTGCTCGACCCGGATGACCTCGTCGTAGCTGCGCAGCTCCCACAGCTTCATGCGCCGCCAGAGGCGGAAGGTCGCGAACGGCGCCAGCAGCCAGCGCGCGAGCCGGACCGACTCCATGTGCTTGTCGGCGGTGATGTCGGCGACCCGGCCGATCGCGTGCCGGGCCGCCTCCACCGAGACGACGAAGAGGATCGGGATGATGCCGTGCATCCCGACGCCGAGCGGGTCGGGCCAGGCCGCCGCGCCGTTGAAGGCGATCGTCGCCGCCGTCAGCAGCCACGCCGTCTGGCGCAGCAGGGGGAACGGGATGCGCAGCCAGGTCAGCAGCAGGTCGAGCGCGAGCAGGACCACGATCCCGGCGTCGATGCCGACCGGGAAGACGTTGGCGAACCAGCCGAAGCCCTTGCGCAGCGCCAGCTCGCGCACGGCCGCGTACGAGCCCGCGAAGCCGATCGCGGCGATGACCACGGCGCCCGTGACGACCACACCGATCAGGATCCGGTGCGTCCGGTTCATGCGTATCGCGGACACCCGCGACCCTCCCAGGCTCGGAAACTGGCCTGCCCAGCCTGCCACACGGGGCAACGGGCAGGTTGCCCAAACGTGGTGAATCGGTACAGCGGATCCCGCAGTTGTTACGCGTTCGCCGCCGCGACCGCGGCGGCCGCCTCCTTGGCCGCCTTGAGCGCTCCGGACCTCAGGCCGGACTCGGCCGGGGTCTTCGCGTCCTCGAGGCCCGCGCCGTTGTAGGTGAGCACCAGCACGGCGTTCCCGGTGCGGGCGACGACCGTGACGTCCCGGTACTCCTCCTTGTCCTTCTTGACCGACGAGGTGACCGCGGTGCCCGCGTCCCACACGCCGTCCACCGTGACCGGCGTGCTCTTGGCGCCCTTCGCCTTGCCGGCCTCGGCGACCTGCTCGGCGTAGCGCTCCTTCGCCTGCTCCTCGGCCGAGCCGAGGCCCGCGACCGCGTCGTAGCGCTGGAGCGAGACGTCCAGCCAGCGGTACTGGTAGCCGTCCAGGCCGTTCCAGGAGCAGCCGCCGCGCTCGTCGCGCTCGGCCGAGTGCGCGGGGGTACCCGCCGGCTTCTTGGCCTTCGGAACCAGGGACTTGACGGTCTTGGCGCCGATGACCCGGCACGGGTCGGGGAGTTCGGCGTACCTGGCGGCGACGGCGCTGGGCGACGGTGACGCGGACTTCGACGCGGGGGCGGATGCGGCCGCCTTCTGCGCGTCGTCCTTCGACGAGTCCGAGCCGGAGGAGCAGCCGGCGACGAGCATCACCGGCACGGCCGCGCCGACGAGCAGGCGGGCGAGGTGCGGGGCTGATCGGTGCATGGGTCCTTCGCTCATTTCGGTGCGTGTCATGTCATGGCACAAACGGCCAGACTACGCGCTTCGCCTCATTCGTCGAGTTGATCTGCGAGCTCCGCCGCGACCTGGCGGGCCCCCAGCTGCAGCTCCTCGCTGGGCGGTTCGACCGATTTGTCCGTTGACCACTGCGAGAGTTCGACGGTGACCAGGACGTTCGCCATGCGGAAGACGACGGTGACGTCGCGGTGGAGTCCGGGGCCCTGGTCCTTGAGGACGTCGTCGAGGAAGGCCCCGTCGCCGAGGTCGTCCAGGGTGCGCGGGGCGGTCTCGCCGGTGGCCGTCACGGACGGCGAAGGGGAGTCCGGAACCGCCGGGCTCCCGGCCTGCGAGCTGGGCTGACCCGCGGTGGCCGACGCGGACGCGACGGCGTCGGCCGGCGCCGCGGCGGCCGGGATGTGGGCCTCCGCGGCCCGGCTGTCGTAGTCCGCCGTGGCCTGGCTCTCGTCGCTGACGGATGTGTCGTACGACACGACGCGCTCGAGGTCGATCCGGAGGTAGCGGTTGCCGAGGTCGGTGCGGCCGGTCCACTTGCAGCCCACCTTGCGGTCCGTGTCGAACGTCACGGTCGCCTCGCCCGCGTCGTCGTCCGCGTCCGGGACGAACTTCCCGAGGGTGTCCGCGGCGACCGAACCGCACGGCTCGGGCAGCACCCGGTAGCGGCCGGGCGGGGCCGCCGGGGTGGACTGCCTGCCGTCCGCGGTGTCGCCGTTGCGTGCGCCGTCCCCGGAGCCGCCCGACCCGCTGCACCCGGCCAGTGCGGCGACGGCGAGCGCCGTCGTGCACGCCGCGGCCAGCAGGCCCCGGATCCGGTGGACGCGGTCTCCCGTTGGCTGCACTGAGGTGGCCCCTTCCTCCGGCGGTCGGTCCGGCGCCCGCGTAAATCCCTTGGCGGGGGTGGGCGACGGGTAGACACAATGTCTACCGCACGCGCTGCGGCCGTCGCCGGATCATGGGGCTGTATGGCTGACTTCACCCTTTATTTCGCTTTCCATTAAGACGTGTTGTTTGTGTTGCCTTGATGGATTCCACCGTCCGACCCAGGGGGGAACGAGATGTCGTACACCGAAGTGCCCGGAGTGCAGGTACCGATCCGCATGTGGACCGACCCGGCCGCGGTCGAGGGCGTCGCCATGCAGCAGTTGCGCAACGTCTCCTCGCTGCCGTGGATCAAGGGACTCGCCGTCATGCCCGACGTCCACTACGGCAAGGGCGCGACGGTGGGCTCGGTGATCGCGATGCACGGCGCGGTCTGCCCGGCCGCGGTCGGCGTGGACATCGGCTGCGGCATGAGCGCGGTGCGGACCTCCCTGACGGCGAACGACCTGCCCGGTGACCTCTCGCGGCTCCGCTCCAAGATCGAGCAGGCCATCCCGGTCGGCCGCGGCATGCACGAGGAGGCCGTCGACCCCGCCCGGCTGTACGGCCTGCCCTCGGCCGGCTGGGACCGCTTCTGGGACGGCTTCGACGACCTGGCCGAGCCCGTCAGGTTCCGGTACGAGCGCGCGACGAAGCAGATGGGGACGCTCGGCTCCGGCAACCACTTCATCGAGGTCTGCCTCGACGAGGAGGGCGCGGTCTGGCTGATGCTGCACTCCGGTTCGCGGAACATCGGCAAGGAACTCGCCGAGCACCACATCGGCGAGGCCCAGAAGCTGCCGCACAACCAGGGCCTGGTCGACCGCGACCTGGCCGTCTTCGTCGCGGACACCCCGCAGATGGCGGCCTACCGGCGCGACCTGTTCTGGGCCCAGGACTACGCGAAGCGCAACCGCGCGATCATGATGGCCCTGTTCCAGGAGGTGCTGCGGCGCGAGTTCCGCAAGGCCAGGGTCACCTTCGACGAGGTCATCTCCTGCCACCACAACTACGTGGCGGAGGAGCGCTACGACGGCATGGACCTGCTCGTCACCCGCAAGGGCGCGATCAGGGCGGGCAGCGGCGACCACGGCATCATCCCGGGCTCCATGGGCACGGGTTCGTACATCGTCCGCGGGCTCGGCAACACCGACGCCTTCAACTCCGCCTCGCACGGCGCGGGCCGCAAGATGAGCCGCAACGCGGCGAAGAAGCGGTTCTCCACGCGGGACCTGGAGGAGCAGACCAAGGGCGTCGAGTGCCGCAAGGACTCGGGCGTGGTGGACGAGATCCCGGGCGCGTACAAGCCGATCGAGAAGGTGATCGAGCAGCAGCGGGACCTCGTGGAGGTCGTCGCGAAGCTCAAGCAGGTCGTCTGCGTCAAGGGTTGAGCCCGGGCGGGTGGGTCCGGGGCCGTGCGCGGCCGCCGGACCCGCCGGTCCCACGGCGACGGTGGGTGCAGCGGTGACGCCCCCGCCGGGCGGTTACGGCTCCCGGTGCACCCGGTGCTGGGCGGCCTGGGCACGGGGGCGGACGACCAGCAGGTCGACGTTGACGTGGGACGGGCGGGTGACCGCCCAGGTGACCGTGTCGGCGATGTCCTCGGAGGTGAGGGGCTCGGCCACCCCCGCGTAGACGGCGGCGGCCTTCTCCTCGTCGCCGTGGAAGCGGGTGAGCGCGAAGCCCTCGCTCTTGACCATGCCGGGGGCGATCTCGATCACGCGGACCGGCTCACCGAGCAGCTCCAGGCGGAGCGTGCCGGCGAGCGCGTGGGTGCCGTGCTTGGCCGCGACGTAGCCGCCGCCGCCCTCGTACGGGGTGAAGGCGGCGGTGGAGGAGAGCACGACCACGGTCCCGTCGCCGGAGGCGATCAGCCCGGGCAGGAACGCCTGGACGGTGTGGAGCACGCCGAGGACGTTGACCTCGTACATCGTGCGCCACTCCTCGGGGTCGGCGGTGGCGACCGGGTCCGCGCCGAGGGCACCGCCGGCGTTGGCGAACAGGACGTCCACCCGGTCCAGCGAGGCGGCGAGCGCGTCGACGGCGCCGCGGTCGGTGACGTCGAGGGCCACGGCGGCGGCCGAGTGGCCCGCGGCGGTGATCTCCTTGGCGAGCGCCTCCAGGCGGTCTGCGCGGCGGGCGGTGAGCACGACGTGGTAGCCGGCTTCGGCCAGCCTGCGGGCGGTGGCGGCACCGATGCCGCTGCTCGCGCCGGTCACGACTGCGGTACGGGGGCTCATGGTCGTGCTGCCTTTCGCCGGTCGGGAGGTCGGGAGGTCGGGAGGGGCAAGTGCCCGCCTACGCTTGCAGCATAGGCGCGGTGGTGCCGAGCGCTCTCAGGGCGGTCCGCCGGGTGAACCACGGAAGGAACACCGGCTCCCCGCCGCTGAACTCGGCCGCCCGTACCGTGCCCGGCGGCCGTCAGCTGCGGATGCCCGCGGTCGGCCGGGTCATGTGCCCTGCCTCCCCGGCCCACGCGGTGAGGGCGGCGTCGTGGTCGCCGCCGGCGGCGCCGTCGGCGGCCCAGGCGACGTAGCCGTCGGGGCGTACGAGCAGCGTGGTGCGGCCACCGTCCGTACGGGTGACGTGGACGGCGCGCGCGTCGGCGGGTCCGGCCGCCGCGCCCTCGGGGGCGACGAGCACGAAGCGGCCGGCGCGCAGGGCCTCGTACAGCCGGCCCTCCCGCAGCGGCAGGTCGGGGGCGCGCCCGCCGGTCAGGGGGTGGGCGCCGCGCGGGGCGGGGTAGGCGATGCCGATGCCGGTGATCGCGCCCAGGGCCCTGCGGCGCAGCGGCGGGAGGTGGCCCACGGCCAGGGAGACCAGGTCGCGGAAGGTCCGCTGGAGGGCGTTGTGGGCCATGGCGAGCCGGATGATGCCGCCGCTGCTGCGCAGCACCGTCGCGCCCACCGGGTGCCGTTCGGCCTGGTAGGTATCGAGCAGGGCGTCGGTCGCGTGGCCGCGGACCACGGCGGCGAGCTTCCAGCCGAGGTTGGCGGCGTCCTGCAGGCCGGTGTTCATCCCCTGGCCGCCGGCGGGGGAGTGGACGTGCGCCGCGTCGCCGGCGAGCAGCACGCGACCGACGCGGTAGACGGGCACCTGGCGTTCGTCGCTGTGGAAGCGGGAGAGCCAGCGGGCCTCGCCCATGCCGTGGTCGGTGCCCAGGGCGCGGCGCGTGATGGCGCGGACCTCGTCGAGGCCGACCGGGTCGCTGTCGGGCCGCTCGCCGGTGCGGTCCCAGCACATCACGCGGTACCAGCCGTCGCCGAAGGGCGCGAGGAAGGCGAAGGCGTCGCCCGTGCCGCCCACGGTCAGCAGTTCCGCGGGCGGTTCGGCGAGCCGGACGTCGGCGAGCACGATCGACCGGATGACGGACCGGCCGGGGAAGGGCAGGCCCAGGGCGGTCCGGACGGCGCTGCGGTGGCCGTCGGTGCCGACGGCGTAGGCGGCGCGCCGGGTGGTGACGGCGCCGTCCGCGGTGCGGACGTCGAGTGCGACGCCCTCGTCGCCCTGGCGTACCGCGAGGACCTCGGCGCCGTGCTCGAAGCGCACGCCCGCGGCGCGGGCCCGGCGCTCCAGCAGCCGCTCGACCTCGTACTGGGGGGTGATCAGCAGGTACGGGAAGCGGGAGGGCAGCTCCGCCAGGTCCAGCGACAACCGGCGGAAGAGCCGCAGGCCGCGCAGCCGGTGGCCGGTGGCGACCAGCTCGTCGGCGAGGCCGCGGGCGTCGAGGAGCTCGAGGGTGCGGGCGTGGACGCCGAAGGCCCGGCTCAGGTTGCCGTGCCCCGGGCCGCGGCGCTCCAGGACGGTGACGGGGACGCCGGCGGCGGCCAGGTCCCCGGCGAGCAGCAGGCCGGTGGGGCCCGCGCCCACGACCAGGACCCCGGCCGGGTGCTCCCCGGTGCCGGTGGCGGTGCGGGTGGCGGTGCGAGTGGCGTCGGTGCGGTTCTCGGTGGTCACGGCGGTCTCCTCGGATGCCAACGCTTGTAGGCCAACGCTTGTAGGCAAACGTAGCCCCGCCGCTCTGGCGATGTCAACAGTCGTTGGCCTACAGTTGTGGGCATGACCACGACGTCCCCCGCCCCCCGCCGTTCCGACGCCACCCGCGCGGCGATCCTCGCCGCGGCTCGCGACCGCTTCGCCGCCGACGGCTACGAGCGGGCGACCATCCGCGCCATCGCCAAGGACGCGGCCATCGACCCCTCGATGGTCATGCGCTACTACGGCAACAAGGAGGGGCTCTTCGCCGCCGCTTCCGAGTTCGACCTGCGCATGCCGGACGTGACCGCGGTCGCGACCGAGGACGTCGGGGCCGTCCTGGTCGCGCACTTCCTGGAGCGCTGGGAGGAGGACGAGACGCTGACCGCGCTGCTGCGCGTCGGCGTCACCAACCCGGCCGGCGCCGAGCGGATGCGGTCGATCCTGCAGCGGCAGCTCGCACCGGTCGCCGCCGCGGTGTGCCCGGACCCGGGGCCCGGCCGCGCCACGGAACGCGCCGTGCTCGTGGCCTCGCAGATCCTCGGCATGGCCGTCAGCCGGTACGTGCTCCGCTTCCCGCCGGCCGTGGCGATGCCGCGCGAGGAGGTGGTGGCCTGGCTGGCGCCCACCGTCCAGCGGTACCTGACGGCCGCGGCGCCCTGACCTCCGCGGAAGGGCCCGCGGACATATCCGCGAACGAAGGAGTGACGACGCATGGAGCCGAAGAACGTCCTCGCGGTCGTGGCGCCGCACGTCGGGGGCCGCCGCGTCGGTGCCACCCTGGCCCGGCTCTTCGAGGGCCGGGCCGTCGTGACCGTCGTGGAGTCCGCCGACGAGGACCCGGCCGCCCTGGCCGCGGCCCACGTGATCATGACCGCGCTGGGCCCCGTGGCGGCCGGGCACCTCGCCTGCGCGTCCGCCCTGGAACTGGTCCAGTGCACCGGCCACGGCCACGGCCACGAGCACGTGGACGTCGCCGCCGCCCGCGCCCGCGGGGTGCCCGTGTGCACCATCGGCTCCAGCGGGGCCGAGACGCAGAGCGTCGCCGAGCAGGCCTTCGCGCTCATGCTCGCGCTCGCCAAGCGGACCGTCCCCGCGCACGAGGCGCTGTCCCGCGGCGAATGGCCGCTGCCCCGCCTGCAGCGGTCACTGACCGAGCTGGACGGCAGGGTCCTCGGCGTGATCGGCCTCGGGGCGATCGGGCAGGCCGTGGCCCGGCGGGCCGCCGCCTTCGGGATGACCGTCCGCTACACCTCGCGCCGGCCCGTACCGGCCGCGACCGAGCAGCTGCTCGGGGCCCGCCGCCTCCCGCTGGACGAGCTGCTGGCGACCGCCGACTACGTGTCCGTCCACGTCCCGCTGACCGACGCGACCCGGCATCTGCTCGACGCGCGACGGCTGGCGCTGCTCAAGCCCACCGCCTTCCTGGTCAACACCGCGCGGGGCGCGGTCGTCGACCAGGACGCGCTCGCCGACGCGCTGGAGGCCGGGCGCCTGGCCGGTGCCGGGCTCGACGTCTTCGACCCCGAACCGCCGCCGGCCGGGATGCGGCTGCTCCACGCGCCCAACGTCGTCCTGTCCCCGCATGCGGGGGGCGCCACCGGGGACACGGTGGCCCGGATCGCGCTCGCCGCCGTCCGCAACGTCGTGGACTTCCTCGACGGCCGCCCGCCACGCGACGTGGTCCCCGCCACGGAGGACTGAACCGGCCCGGCTCAGGCGCTCTGGTCGCCCTCGACGTTGGTGCCCGGGCCGAGCCCGGCGAGCGCGTCCTTGGCCACCGCCAGGGCACCGGCGCGGACTTCGGACTCGTCCGGCGCCTTCTTGTTCTCGAAGTCGCTGCCGTTGTAGGTGACGGTCACGACCGCGTTCCCCTTGCGGAACACCACGACCGCCTCGCGCGTCTGCTGCTTGTCCTCGGTCGTCAGCTCCACGGACACGGAGGCCTCGTCACCGATCCCGGACGCCGTGGCCGCCTTCTTCAGGCGCTTGTAGGAGGCCTTCGCCGCCGCCTCGCCGTCCTGGCCGCCACCGGTCGTGGACACCTCGAAGGTCACGTCGAGCCAGCGGTAGTCGAAGCCCTTGAGGGCGTTCCACGAGCAGCCCGTGCGGTGCGAGGGGTCCGTGAGGGACAGTTGCTTGCCCGTCGTCTTGGCCTCGGGGACCAGCTTCTTGATGGTCGCGGTCTTGATCGCGGTGCACGGCGCGGGCGGCTTGGAGTACGTGGCGGGCGCGTCTTTGGAGCCGTCCGAACCGGAGCCCGAGCCGGAACCGGAGTCCGAACCCGCGCCGGAGTCCGACCCGGACGGCGCGGTGGAGCCGGTCCGGGATCCGTTCGCCGACGTGCGGCCGGGGTCCTCGTGGGACGAGGAGGCCATCGTCCAGCCGACGATGGCGAGTATGGCGGTGGGCAGCAGACGAGCCGCCAGGGTGAGGGGCAGGGACGCCACGGCGGTCTTCTCTTCGTCGATCCTGAGGAACCTGGGGCTGAGGAGGTGAGCGTGGGGGACGTGGGGCCTGAGCGTACGACGTGAAGATGAGATTGCCATATGAAAGTGGCCCGGGAACAGACCAGGCGCGTAGGGGTTGCGGTACCGGGCGTGACGGGTGTACCCGCGCGCCCCCGAAAATCCGGGCGCGCCGTGGACGCGCCGACGTCGGAACGGGTGCCGTGACGGACCGGCCCCGCGCACGACCGTGACAGCGTGGGAGCGCTCTCATAGCATGCGGGGACATGAAGAGCCTGACCAAGCGCGCCCTCACCGCCGGACAACTGGCCGCCCTGCTGCGGGAGTCGGCGGGCCTCGGCTGCAGCGTGGAGGCCGAGCTCACGGACGGCTGGTTCAACGCCGCCTACCGGGTGCGGCTCGACGACGGGCGTCCGGCGGTGGTGAAGATCGCCCCACCGCCGGACGCCCTGGTGCTGCGCTACGAGCGCGGCATCATGGCCACCGAGGTCATGGCGCACCGCCGGATTGCCGCCCTCGGCGATGTGCCGCTGCCGGAACTGCTGCACGCGGCACCGGACTTCATGGCGCTGTCGGTCCTGCCCGGCACCCCCTGGGACAAGGCGGCGGACCGCCTCCCCGCGGACCGGCAGGCCGCGCTGCGCCGTGAACTGGGCCGGATCGTGGCGCGGCTGCACACGCTCGCCCCGGAGGACGGCCGGTACGGCTACCCGGCCCCCGAGGCCGGGCTGTCGGCGGCGGACTGGCCGACGGCCTTCGGCGCCATGGTGGAGGCGATGCTGGAGGAGGCCGTGCGCTGGAGCACCCCGCTCGGCGTCGCCCCCGACGAGGTCCGCGCGCTCGTCGCGGAGGGCGCGGACGTCCTGGCGGAGGTGACCGAGCCGCGGCTGGTCCACTTCGACCTGTGGCCCGGCAACGTCTTCGTCGCCGACGACGGCTCCGTCGTCACCGGGCTCATCGACCACGAGCGGGCCTTCTGGGGCGACCCGGTGGCCGAACTGGTCTCCCTGGCCTTCGGTGGCGACACCGGCCCCGACAGCGACCTCGTCGCCGGCTACCACGAGGCGGGCGGCACCCTGGACTTCGGGCCCTCGACGCTGCACCGGCTGGCCCTCTACCGCGTCTACCTCGGTCTCATCCTGGTCGTCGAGTGCGGCCCGCGGGGCTATCCCGCCGACCACGCCGACCACGTCCGCGACGTCCTCGGCCGCTGGGTCGCGGAGCTCCGGGCCGTGCGGCGGGGCTAGTGTCCTGAGTCGTTGTTTCGCTGCGTAAGTCGGTGGTGGTTCGTCATGATGGGCGGATGGCGAGGACGGGACGGCCGAAGGCCGAGTTG
>NZ_JBEXSX010000091.1:0-29513 GCF_040613835.1 Streptomyces sp. NPDC006207
GGGCTACGAGAGAAACCATAACCACACCACCGTCCAATGTCTACTCCAGCCAACACAGATTTCTGCGTGTTCGACACTGAGGTAATCGGCTGCGACAGCGACGTGGACAGGATGCGAGGCGCCGGCCCCGGCGGCCCGGTCCACGACCCCCGGCCACCGCACCCTGCCGCCATCCAGGCGGTGAATCCCGGTCCCCACCTGCAGCATGACTTCCGGCGGGAGCGGCGCGGACACGGCCACCTGAATGGCCTATCGGTGCGACCGGTGGCGCTACGTTGATTCCACGCAGCGGGACGGCCCCGGCTGCCGCCGTTGCGGGCCGCTTGGGTATGCGTCGTACTCCCGTTCGGCGTAACACTGGGCCGGTCAGGTTGTCGACGCAAGGAGACAGCTATGGCGGTTGTTCACTGGCTTTCGGCGTTCTGGCTGGTCATGGACTGGCTGTGGGCCGTGCTCCTGGGCCTCGCCCTGGGCCTGATGGTGAGATCGGTCCCGCCGTGGAAACGGCGGATCCCGCTGAGGCGGCCCACCGCTCTTGGAACGCTGGGTGTTCTCGCCGGCAACACGGCGGCCGAACGGTTCGGCATCGGGGACGAGCCGGGCATCGACTGGGACCGGCATTTCCTGTAACTGACTGGCGCGGTGGCCACTGTCACCGCATGGGTGCTTTGTGGCGTTCTGGCCGCACAGTTCGCTTCTCCCTCGGGAGGCAACCGTGGTCTTGACAGCCCTGCTGATCCCGGTCCTGATGATGGTGCTCATGCTCGTCCTCGACGTGCTCGAGGACCGCATATTCCGGGCCCCGCCACCTCCGCCCACGGACGAGGACCAGGCCATCGCAGAACCCGCCCCGGAGTGAACGAGCTGACCCCTTGAGGCAGTCACGCCCGCGCACCAGCTTCTTCCTTCTCTTCCCCAGCGGCTGCCGCGCCAGAGGGGGAACGTGTCACCACCTCGCACCGGCTTGGCCACCCACCAGCAACCACACCCGCACGCCGGAGAAGCGCGTCCCCGGTGGCGCGGCCTCGATGATGCCGCCCAGTCGCCAAGGCGCCCGCAGCGCAGGCGCATCACCTCGAAAGCGCTTGCTGCTACAAGTCTAGTCAGGTGTCCGTCCCGCGAGCCGGGACGCGGCGGCATGGAAGAACGGGTGACGGCACCCGCTCGGATCCGCGTCGTCCCACCGACGGTTACGGCGCGGTCCTACTGAACGCCATACGGGGACGCGGTGCGTGCTTGGCCGATCGGTCCACCCTGGGATAGAGCCATACCTCAATGTCGCCAACGCTGGCCGTCCACGTTTGCTCACGCTGCATGGCGGCCGGGGCCTCAGCGAGCATGCGTTCGGCGAGCGCGCTTGCCGACTCTTTCATGACCTGCCAGCAAGTGACCGAATCATAGAAGCGGTGTAGGCGGTCCACTGCGGCCAGCAGGTCCCGTGCCGCCTCGCTTACATCAGTTTCAGCTTGCCCCGCAGAGATGCCCGTGTCGTGGAACGCGACGTACACCCAAATTCCCACATTTTCAGTCTCTCGCGGTGACCAGGCGCCTGCATGCGCCGGCTGCGCCCTGGTACGGCGTTACGGCCAACTCGTCCCGTGGGGAACGGTTTTACGCCGACGCAACTGGCGCTCCCCCACTACGGCAAGGTGACATCGTCAGCCACTAGTGTGGCGGGTGACCTGCACCCCCATCCTCGGTAGCGACAGGAGCAGGACTGATGACCGGCCACGTGATGGCTGCCACCGACGCCGGTGGCGAGCGGCTCGCGGAACGTACCGTCTCCAAGGCGCCCGCTCTCGGTGAAGCCGCCGAATTCGGCGACGATTATCGGACGAACTACGTGTCGGTTCGCCATGGCCAGGACGACATCACCCTCTATGGGAAAGACGCCACCGGCACCTGGTCGGTCCTCGTCGCCGATGCCCCCGCCGCCGTCGTCGTGGAGATACGCCGCCAGCACGATGCCCTGTGCCGGCCGGAGCCGGCCTGGGACCGCGACCCTCACGTCGGCGACCCCTTCGCCTACGACCCTCCCCTCGAGGAGGGTTACGTGTCGACCGCCATCGACGTGAACGGCGAACCGTACGGCGAGCGGGTGAGCAGCTCGGCGGCGACGCTCGCCGAGGCCGCCGAGCTCGGCGATCTTCATGAAACGGACTACGTGATAGCGGGCCGGGGCGACGGCGATGCGGTCACGCTCTACGGGCGGGACGCCGGCGGCTCTTGGTCGGTGATCACGGCCGACGTCGATGCCGAGACCGCCGAGGAGGTGTGCCTGTGGTTCGACCTCATGCAGCATTACCGGGGCCGGACCTCGGCCGGCACACACCCCAGCGGCCATGCCGGGCACCCTCTCGACCACGTCCCGGCACCCGAGGGCGGGCGGATGCCCGCAGCGCAGGCGATCTCGCTGGCCGTTGAGCGGATCCGGGCACGCCACCTGGACTACCCCACTCAGGGACTGGCAGCGGATCGCTTCGAAGCGGGCTGGAGCGTGTACGCGCCGGTCGACGTCGACGAGAGCGACCCGATGGCCTTCCTGAACATGCCGGTGGGCCGCTCGGTGTTCCTGGTGAGCGACGTCGGACGGGTCAAGGAGATATCGAGCTCGATCCCCCCACAGCAGGCGGAGGAGATGTTCACCGCCGAAGAGGCGTACGTTCGCCGCAGGCCCGCCGAGGAACGGTTCATGACCGACCTCAGGGACGAAGCCCTGCGGCTGGACTCCGCCTCGGAAGGCTCCGCGGGCATCAGCTCCTTCACCATAGACGCCCCCGCCGAGGAGGCCGTCGCGTCCAGGGCATCCGGGCTGATCGGGCCGATAGCACAGCAGTTGGCCGAGCTCGGCCCACCAGGGTGGGACCGCCTTGCGGCGGTCTTCTCCTTCACGGTCTCCAGCGAGGTCGCCCAGCTGCGATTTTGGTCCGGGAAACACAGCACCGAAGCGCGGGTACCCGAGCAGATAGCCCTGCTGGTCCGCCGGCAGCGGCACCTCGCCGCGCGAATGCCGGCCGGGCCGTGGTGGCGCCTGCTGCTCACCGTCAGCCACAGCGCCGGAACGAACGCCCAGGTCGCCACGGACTACGACTACGGCGACCAGCCCATCCCCGACGACGATCTACTGGCCCCCGAGAACTACCGCGACGACCTGGCCGCCTACCCGCGCGCCCACACACCGACATGGCTGACCGCATACGTCAGCAGCGCCGACGCGCCCGGCGCCCCGACTCGCCCGGCACCGCAGGCCGCCGGTGCGACCACCCGGCCGCCCGACCCGCGGCAAGACAGGCCCGCGCCACCACCGCGACGGGCGCCGGCCCCACAACCCGACGCGGTGGCCCCTGGCCCGCGGAACCCGTACGACGCGCCGACACCGCCGCAGGGCCCGACGCCCTCCGCAGGGGTGGCGCAGCCCGGCCGGACGCCGGTCCTCGACACCAAAATCGGCTGGACAAGCCTCCACGCCGACCCCCAGGTGATCACCTACGGCAAGAAATCGATCGCGCTCGACCAGGTGGAGTGGATCAGCTATTCGGCGACCCAGATCGCCGAGAAACGCTTCATGTTCCCCACGTTCTACGAGAACAAGTGGGACTTCCAGGTGGGGCGGTACCCGTACCACGGCGGGCCGAAGGTCGCCGTGCACTTCTCCAGGGCGGGCCGCCGAGCCGACCAGCCCGAGGAGTGGACGTTCCTGATGAACCTGGCCAGGCAGTACCTGGAGCCCCGGTTGCTCACCGAACTGGTCGCCCAGGTTCGCCGTGGTCAGACCATCACCATCGGCGGCAGCGTGAAGGTCAGCCCGAACGGCATCGCGTGTGCCAAGCCGCGACTCTCCCTGCCCTGGGAGTCGATCAACGCTCCGCAGCTGAGGAACGGCATGATCTGCATCTACCAGAAGGGCGTCGACAAGCCGGTTCTGACCGTACCTTTGAGCCACCCCAACGCGGCGTTGATCCCAGGCGTCTTCGCCACACTCACGTCATGATCGAACCGGCCATGGCATGACTCGCCAGATGCCGGCGACTCCACCGCCGGTACAAGCACAATGTGGAAAGCAGCATGGCGTGACGTCGATGGCCAGCGCCACCGGTATCGCCCAGACGTCGCCATCGCAAGCTACTCGCGGTGGCCTCACCAACACAGATGACCTTGATTCGACTGTCAAGCAAGCTTGGGGCTGTATTCGGTGAGGAGTAGGGCGATGTCGTCGGCGCGATAGGGGGAACGCGTGGCGTGATGGAGCAGCCGGTCGGCAAGTTCGTCCAGGGAGGCCGCAGGGGCGTGGGCCAGGCATGTCCGCAGCCGGTCGATCCCCACATCGATATCAGTGCCGCGTTCCTCGACCAGGCCGTCGGTGTAGAGGGCGAGGATGGAGCCCGGTGGGAAGTCGATGACGGTTTGCGGGTAGACGCTGGTGTGGTCCACCCCGAGGAGGGGACCGCCCTCCAGGTCCAGCACGTCGGTCGTTCCGTCGGGGCGGCGCAGCAGGGGCGGGGGGTGGCCGGCGCGGGCGGCCTGCAGGCGGTGGCCGTGCTCGAGGCGGATGTAGCAGCAGCTGGCGAGCTGCCCCGGGTCGAGGTCGATGAGTGTGCGGTTGGTGCCCGCCAAGATGTCGCCGGGTGTGTGACCTACCGTTGTGAAGGCCCGGACAGCGCTGCGCAGTTGGGCCATGGTGGCCGCCGCGGCGATGCTGTGTCCTTCGACGTCCCCGATCACCAGGGATACTCCGTTGCTGGTAGGGATGACGTCGTACCAGTCGCCGCCGATGTCCATGCCGCTGGTGCCGGGCAGGTAGCGGACGGTGGTGTGCAGGTCGGGGAGTTCCGGTAGTCGGTGCGGCAGTAGCGCCTGCTGCAGGCCGCGGGCCAGGGCGAACTCCGCGTCGTACAGCCGTGCCCGTTCCAGGGCCTGGGCGATCAGGCCGGCGAGCGCGGTCAGGACGCTGCGGTCCTTGGTGGTGAACGGGTGGGTCTCGTCGAAGCCCAGCACGCAGGTGCCGACGGGGTGGTTGGAGGCGATCAGCGGCAGATATCCCCAGGAACTCACCTCTCCCACGGGGATGCCCGGGTAGTCCCTCGACAGGTCCTGCTGCGAACCGATGAACAGAGGAACGCCGGAGGTGATGACCTCCGTGGCGGGTAGGTGGGCGTGCAGCGGCGTGCCTTCCAGCCAGTCCAGGAAGTCCTCGTGGTGGCCGGTGTGGAAGAGCAGGTGCATGGTTCCCTCACTGACCACGTAGATCGCCAGCTGCTGGCCCCCGAAGGCCGGCAGGAGCTGGTCGGCGACGACGTCGCACACCTCACGCGCGGTGACCGCTTCGGTCAGCGCGCTCCCGAGCTGCAGGACGTGGTACATCACGCCCAGACGCGCCGGTGCGCCGCCGCCAGGTCCCTTGGTGGTCGGCGTGGCGGGCGCCGGCTCGGCTGAGGCGGGCCGTGCCACCGGCGCGGCTGTGCCGGTCACGCCGCCGGCATCCGGGTGGAGGGAGAAGGACAGCCACTGGTCCGGGGGCCGGCAGGCTATGAAAGAGGCTGGCATCTGCGAGATCACCACGGACCGGTGCCGGTACTCGACATCGGGATCGGACAGCCACGGCAGCACGTCCCACAGGCACCGCCCGAGCAGCGCCTCGCGCCGTACGCCCAGCAGCCGCTCCAGGCTGGTGTTCGCGTAGGTGACCCGGCCGTTCGGGCCAAGGGAGAACAGCCCGTCCCGCAGTCGCTCGACCGCAGCGACAGCCGCACCGCCGATCTGTGCGTCGAGAACCGCGCCAACCAGGTGGGTGCCCGCCTGCTCGTCGCCGGTTTCCGGCATGCGGCCCCATAGCTCGACCGTGCGATACCTCTCGCCGCTGTGCGCGCCGCTCTGGGCCTCTCGTACGCGCAGACGCCGTGCCGTGATCCTGCCCTCGCTGGCGGCCGCGCGGGCCGCGGCGCGGAAGGCGGCAAGGTCGCCGGGATGGAGCCGGCCAGCGAAGGTGTCCGCCCGTCCGTCGAAGGTGCAGGGGTCCACACCGACGATCGCACAGAGCTCGTCGTCCCCGGTAAAGGCGCCGGTCAGGAGATCCCAGTCGAACAACCCCACCCGCACAGCCGGTGCGCAGGGAGCCGGGATCTGGGCAGGGACCGTCTGTGGGCCGCAGTCGACGGGATCGCCGGTACGGCAGTGGAGGGCGCCCAGGGCAGCACCGAGCCGGTTGGCGACGGTCCGCAGATGGCGACGCTGCGTCTTGGGCAGCCCTTCACAGCCAGGCAGCGCGGCCCAGACGACCGCCAATGCCCCGAAGGTCTCCCCGCCTGCCCTGACCGGCACCGAGCAGGAGCCGAAGGCGTGCGGCAAGGCCACCGCGAGCTGGGGATACCTACGCGCCGTCTCGTCGGCATCAGCCAGGTGGATCGTGCGCCCGCAGCGGTAGGCCGCGGCAACCGGGATGGGGCTGTTCACCGGGATCAGACGCCAGCCGCCCAGCAGGGACGGAGGCACCCCGCAGGTCGCGGCGAGCACGAGCGAGCGGCGATCCCCAGAACGGAGGAAGACGCTCCCCGCGTACGCGTTCGTCCCCTGGACGGCCTTGACGACGGCCGCTGCCAGCAGATCCTCACGCTCCGCACTGACGGTCACAACACCCATATACACAGTGTGCGCAGGGTTGCCGCTCCGCGGGCCCCGGTCACGACATACCGCAGGTTGGGCCAGTACATCCGGCCCGCACACTGACCAACGCTCCGGGCAGCCGCCGGCCCACAGGTCAGCCGACCGGGGGCAAGGGCCTCCCCCGAGGCGTGACGCCACAGACGGGGAACGGCAGCAGCTTCCCCCCGACGGCCACGAACAATGCAGGTGGTAGCCAGGCGGCGCCCGCGGGTGAGTTCACCAGCTGATCCCGGCCGCCACCGGAAGATGATCGCTGCCGGTCTCCGGAAGCACCCAGGAGCTCTTCGGCTCCACACCCCTGACCAGGATCTGGTCAATCCGCGCCATCGGGAACGACGCCGGCCAGCTGAAGCCGAAGCCGTCTCCGGCCTCCTCCTGGGCCGAGCGCAGCTGCGAGGTGAGGCCGGCGAACGTGCGGTCGTCCGAGGTGCCGTTCATGTCGCCGAGCACCACCATCCGCTCGCTGCGCTCAGCGGCGACGGCCTTGGTGAGCTTCGCCACGCCGTCGTCCCGTGAGTCCGTCCAGAAGCCGCCCCTGGGCATCACACGCACCGACCCAAGGTGCACCACGTACACCGCGAGCGACCCTTGGTCCGTGGCCACCGTGGCGCGCAGCGCACGGGGCGGGTCGACGGGCACGTCCTCGGGCCGTCGCTGTCGCGCCAGCGGTCCGACATTGCCGCGCAGCACGTCGACCGCCCGGATGTCCAACAGCGGCAGCTTGCTCCACAGTCCGACCGTGCCCTCGACCGCGTGGTGCGGATACGTCTTCGCGAGCTCCTTCTCGTACGTGTCGCGGGCCTGGCCGGTCAGTTCCTCGAGCGCCAGCAGTTCCGCACCGGAGGCGGCGAGGGCGCGTGCGGTCCCGGCCGGGTCGGGGTTCTCGGCGCCGACGTTGTGACTGACCACGGTGAGGTCGGCGCCCGCCTGGGACTTGTCGGTGAGCACCCCGCCGAAGAGGCTCACCCACACCACGACCGGAAGGAGCAGCGCCACCACGGCCGTGGCGGACCGTCGCCACAGCGCGGCGGCGAGCAGCACCGGGACGAACACGCCGCACCATGGCAGGAAGGTCTCCACCAGTGAGCCGAGGCCACCGAAGTCCGTGATCTTGGAGTGCAGCGCCATGAGCAGGCCGAGGAACACCGCAAGCGTCGCGAGCAGGATGCCGCGCTTCCATGGGCCCGGACCGGCGAGGGTGCGGACAGCCCTGCGGATCCGCGGATGCAGACCGTTGTCCTCATGGCCCGCGCCGCGCTGCTGGGGTGCGTCGGTGACTTCTCGCACTGCTTGACTCACTGATCAGACGTCCTGTCGCTGAAATGTGCCGATGCTGCGGGCAGTTCGACGGCGATGCGGAGCCCGCCGTCCTGGCGCGGGGTGATGGTGAGGGTGCCGTCGTGCACCTCGGTGATCCGCTTGACGATGGCGAGCCCGAGGCCGACCCCCGAGTGATCGCTGTGCGTGCGCTCGGTGGCGCGCTGGAACGGTTCGGTGAGCGTCGCGACCACCTGCGGGGAGAGCTTCTCGCCGGTGTTCTCGACCGTGAGCAGCACGCTCTCGGGGCCCACGCTGGTCGCGACCTCCACGGAGCCCTTCTCGGGCAGGTTGTGGACGATCGCGTTGTGCACGAGGTTCGTCGTCAGCTGCAGCAGCAGCGCCGGCGAACCGAAGCCCGTGGCGATGTCACCGGAGGTCTCCAAGGCGACACCGCGCTTCTCGGCGAGCGGAAGCAGTGTCTCGGCGGCCTCGTCCACGAGCAGCGACAGATCGACCGGCTTCCGAGTGAAGGACCGCTGTTCGGCCCGGCTGAGCACGAGGAGCGCCTCTGTGAGGTCGATGGCCCGGGCGTTGACGGTGTGCAGCCGGTCGAGTAGCTCGCTGAGATCCTGCGTCGGATCGTTGCGTGCCACGTCGAGGAGCGCCTGGGAGATGGCCAGCGGCGTACGCAGTTCGTGGGAGGCGTTGGCCGCGAATCTCCGCTGCTCGTCGAGGTGCGCCTCGAGCTGGCCGAGCATCGTGTCGAAGGCGTCGGCAAGTTCACGGAACTCGTCCTTGCGTCCCGGCAGCCTGATCCGGTGGGACAGCGAGCCCTTCGTGGCCAGGCGGGTGGCGTCCGTGATGCGGGTCAGGGGGGCGAGCATCCGGCCGGCGAGCAGCCAGCCTCCGACGAGGCCGAAGATCAGCAGGAACGCCATGACCGATGCCGCCTTGGGAGCGAATTCGTGCAGGAGCCGGGATCGGATCGGGAAGACACCGTTGAGGGAGTCGGGGTCCTGGTTCGTGAGCATCGCACGATCGGGGACGTACGCCAGGAGGAACATCCAGACCGCCGCGAGCAGCAGAGTGCCCGCCACCATGAGGAAGCCCGCATAGCTGAGTGTGAGCTTGATCCGGACGCTGAACCCGGGCTGCCTATCCACAGTCGCCTCCTCCTGGCTGGGTGTCGATGCGGTACCCGGCACCGGGCACCGTGGTGATCAACCAGGGCTCGCCGAGCCGCTTGCGCAGCGCCGAGACCGTGATGCGTACGGCATTGGTGAACGGGTCGGCGTTCTCATCCCACGCCCGTTCCAACAGCTCCTCGGCGCTGACGATCCCACCCTCGGCGGCGGCGAGGACTTCGAGCACCGCGAACTGTTTCCTGGTCAGCGCGACATGCAGGCCGTCGCGGTAGACCTCGCGACGGAACGGATCAAGCCGAAGGCCCGCGATCTCCCGTACCGGCGGCCTGTGGTGCGCCCGCCGCCGGTCGAGCGCCCTGAGCCTGAGCACGAGCTCCTGCAGGTCGAACGGCTTCGTCAGATAGTCGTCGGCGCCGAGTCCGAACCCGCTGGCCTTGTCGTCGAGCCGATCGGCGGCGGTGAGCATCAGGATCGGCATCCCACTGCCGGAGGCCACGATGCTCTTGGCGACCTCGTCCCCGCTGGGTCCGGGGATGTCCCGGTCCAGGACGGCGATGTCGTACGCGTTGACGCTCAGCAGCCCCATGGCGGTGTCGCCGTCGCCCGCGATATCCGCCGCGATCGCTGCGAGGCGCAGCCCATCACGGATGGCCTCCGCCATATACGGCTCGTCCTCGACGATCAGCACCCGCATGGTTCGAGGCTACGAGCCGCCGCATATCGTGGGCATATCGAAAACCGCGGTCGTACCCGCGCCCCAGGGCGCGGGCCGTGAACCCGTCACCGCTCGTATACGGCCCGTCGGCCCGCACGTCCTGCCGTACTCGAAGGATCGCCGCCCTTGCCGTCACCGGCGCGACGCTCGGTGCGGTCGCCGGCTGACCGGATCGCCAACCGCCACAAGCGCGGCTCCCACGGCGGCCGACCCCAGAAGTTCGACAGAAACGCCTAGGCAGTTTCGTTTGGATCAGCCGGTCATTGGTCCGGATGTGTCGTTGACTGACGCGCAGTGGGTGCGGATCGAGCCGTTGCCTCCAGACCGGGCGCCGAAGCGGGCGGGCGATGGCCGGATCAGCGGCAGGTGATCGACGCGATCGCCTTTCAAGTACCGCCGCACCGGCGCCTCGGCACAATAACAAGGAACACGCCGCGGTGTCCGTCCGGGCGCATCGTGTGGTCAGCACGCACCTTCACGGGGTCGGTGCGTGCAAGACAAAGGACACTGGGGTAAGCCCGCTTCATGGACCAGGGGCAACCGCACAGCCACCATGGCTGTGTTCACCTGGTCCAATGCGGTCACAGCACTCTAGACGCAACCGTGGGTCCGGTGGAGCCCGTCCGGGAGTGCAATTTCGGCCCAGATGGTCTTGCCGTCGTGCCGTTGCCGGGTACCCCAGCGCTCGGCGAGCTGCGCCACGATGAAGAGCCCCCGTCCGCCCTCGTCGAAAATCCGGGCACGGCGCAGGTGGGGGGCGGTGTTGCAGGCGTCGGACACCTCGCAGATCAAGGTGTCCTCGCGGATGAGCCGCAGTTGGACCGGAGCCGAGCCGTAGCGGATGGCGTTGGTGACCAGCTCGCTGATGATCAGTTCCGTGGTGAATGCCAGCTCTCCCAGCTCCCAGCCCTCCAGTCGGGACGAGGCGAGGTCCCGGGCGTGGGCCACCTCGGCGAGATCATCCGTGAGGTCCCATGCGGCAGCATGGGTGCTGTCGAGCTCGCGGGTACGGGCGATGACCAGGGCGACGTCGTCTCGGGACTGTTCTGCGGCCACCGTGTGCAGGACGTGGTCGCACAGGTCCTCCAGCGAGGCAATCGGCTCGGACAAGGCTTTCTGGAGATGTTCGAGTCCCTGGTCGAGGCTGTGTTCCGGGGATTCGATGAGGCCGTCGGTGTACAGGGCGAGCCGGGTGCCTGTGGGCAGCTCCAGTTCGGCCGTCTCGAAGGGAAGTCCGCCCACACCCAGCGGAGGACCGGCGGGGATGTCGAGGTACTCGACGTCCGATCCGGGACGCAAGACGGCGGGCGGTGGATGGCCGGCCCGGGCGGCCGTGCAGCGGCGCGAGACCGGGTCGTAAATCATGTAGAGGCAGGTCGCCACGATCTCACCGACGACCGCTCCCGCGCCGCCGACTTCTCGGTGCCGGGTGACGACGTCGTCGAGGTGGGTGAGCAGTTCGTCGGGCGGCAGGTCGATGTCGGCAAGGGTTCGTACGGCGGCACGCAGCCGCCCCATACTCGCGGAGGCGTGAACGCCGTGCCCGACCACATCGCCCACCACCAAGGCGACCCGGGCCCCCGAGAGCGGGATGACGTCATACCAGTCGCCGCCCACTCCCGCGAACAGACCCGCGGGCAAATAGCGCGTGGCCGCCTCCACTGCCGGCTGCCTCGATACCACCGGGGGCAGGAGGCTCCGCTGCAGCGCCAGGGAGGTGTTGTGCTCCCCGGTGTAGCGGCGGGCGTTGTCCACGCATACCGCGGCCCGTGCCCCGATCTCCTGTGCCAGGAGCAGGTCGTCGGCGTCGAAGGGGGCCCGGCCCGGGGAGCGTGTGAACAGCGCCGCGCCGAGGGTCGCTCCCCGAGCGCGCAGGGGGATCGCCAGCGCGGAGTGCGGCCCGTTCGTGCCCGCGTCGCCGGGATCGGCAGGCACGGAGGCGCCACCGGCGGTATCGGTGAGCTCCAGCATCATGGGCTCGCCCGTGAACAGCCCGAGGGTCGCTTCCGCCCGCTCCCGGTAGGTGACGGTCTCGCCCGGCCCCAGGTCTCCCGGGGGCGCGGGCGATCCCGATGCCGCGGTGCGGCACAGGGTGATGTCGCCCGTACCGGGCCGCAGGACGGGTTCCTCGCCTTGGAGGACACTGGCGAAGAGGTCCACCGTGGCGTGGTCCGCGAAGCGGTGCACCGCGACCTCCGCCAGTTCCTCGGCGGTACGCACCGCGTCGAGAGTGCTTCCGACCCGGCTGCTGGCCTCGCTGAGCAGCGCGAGCCGCTCGCGAGCGATCATGAGCCGTCTGAAGCGTCTCTCCCCCGCGACACGGATTCGGCAGACGGCCACGCTGATGACCAGGCCCACCGCCAGCGCCGTGATGATCGTGATTTGGTTGGCGGGCCCCATGTCCCGCAGGAGAACCCCGTACAGCGCGATGGCGGCGGCCAGGTTGAAGAGTCCGACGATCATGGTCTGCCGTACCGGCAGCAGGGCACTGGCCACGACCGGGATCAGGACGGCGTACTCCGCGATACCCATGACGTGCACCTCGGCGGCAGCCAGCGCCAATCGCAGGCCCGAGATCAGCACAACGCTGAGCAGCAGGAAGACGAAGCTTTTGCTCAGTGGAACGGGATGCACGCCCTACACCTCCCCATGCCGGGAGCGGGACCTTGCGACGTCCCCGTCTGACGTTGCCCCTGCAGGTAACAATTTACCCTTTGCGAGAATTGTTCTATTGGTGAACGACTGCCGTGCCGGGACACACGCCATCCATCGCACACACAGCGCCTCAGGCGGGGAAGTCGACGAAGCCCAGGCCAGCCAGTTCGGTGATCGACACGGTGCGGCGTTGCCAAGGACGTCTTCGCGATACTGTCCTGCGCATGCACTCTGTACGATCTTTTGTTCCAGATCGCAGCAGAAATGAGTGGGGCTGGCCCTGGTCAGGCGACACCTCCCCGGTATCGCCCTCATCGACATCCGGATGCCGGTGCTCGACGGCATCGAGGCGACCAGGTGCATCGCCGCGGACCCGACGCTGGCTGGGGTGCACGTCGTCATCCTGACCAACTACGGCTTGGACGAGTACGTCTTCGACGCGTTGCGCGCCGGCGCGGCCAGATTCGACGTCAAGGACATCGTGCCGGAGGAATTCCTCCACGCCGTACGCGTCGCCGCGCGCGGTGACGCCCTGCTCGCACCCTCGATCACCCGCAAGCTGATCGACAGCTACGTCGCCCAGCCGCTCAGCACCGGCACCCGGGCGGGGCTGGAGGAGCTGACCAACCGCGAACGCGAGGCCGTGGCCCTGGTCGCGCAGGGCCTGTCCAGCGACCAGATCGCCGACCGCATGGTGATCAGTCCCATGACCGCGAAGTCCCGTCTCAGCCGGGCCATGACCAAGCTCCACTGCGGCGATCGTGCCCAGCTCGTGGTGCGTGCCTACGAATCCGGCCTGATGGTCCCACCCAGCTCCTGAGAAGCCATCCGCTTACCGATCAACGGGCTTGTCTGGTGGAACAGGGATCCCGATCGGCTGATCGCGGTGCGGTCGTGCATGAAGGCAGCGGCCGGTGTCCTGGTCACGGCCCCCCTTGTCATGGCCGTACTCGTCTTCCAGTGGCGCATCATCGCCGGACTGACCGCCGGCGGCGTGAAGTAGGGGCTGTGATCCGGTGGTGGACACCGGCTCGCGCGCCGGCGTCCCGCGATCTCGTTCGGACACGTGGGTATGGAACTTCCGCACGGGCACCCCAACCAGGCAGCCTGTCTCTGCACATCAGGCACCGCGTGGTTCTATCCCAGCTCATGGCTCCGGGAACGACGGTGATCCGCAAGCGTGATCACGAGATCGACTTGCGCGTTCTGGACGACCCCGGGCAATCACCCGACCCCGAGATTCGCGGGCACTGACGGACACCTCAGTCAACGACGTCATAGACGATCTTCGTGATGCCGTTGGCGTATGTCTCGGACTCGAGCACCTTCAACATCTGCTTGTCCTTGTCGGTGTCGCTGAACATCCGCTTGCCGGCTCCCAGCAGCACGGGGAAGACAAGCAGGTGATAGCGGTCGATGAGGCCGGCGTCGGAGAGATTGCGGGCCAGGGTGGCACTGCCGTGCACGACGATGGGGCCGCCGTCGGTCTCCTTCACCTTCGCGACGTCCTCGAGGGAGCGGAGAATGGTGATGTCGCCCCAGTTGTCGACGAGGGTGTCCTGGCCGAGAGTGGTGGAGACGACGTACTTCGGCAGATCTTTGAGGGCGGCGAAGTCCTCCATGCCCGGCCACACCGGCGCGAACGCCTCGTAGCTCGCCCGGCCGAACATCAGCGCGGTGGCCTCTTGGGTTTCCCGCCCCTTGAGTTCGTATGCCTCCGGCAGAAACTCGATGTCCTTGTAGGTCCAGCCGCCACTGCGGTGCGCTTCTGCGGCAGTGCCGCCGCCGGGAGAATCGACGACGCCGTCCAGCGAGACGAACGCGGTGTAAATCAGCGGGCGCATCTTCGATCTCCTGTCCGTGGTCCGGGTGGGTGTCCTTGTTCTCCGGTGGTGTCGTGCGCTGGCCGCAATGAGTGCTGCCCATCGCAGACGGCGGCCGCGCGATCCAACTGCACTCTAGAGCACAGGACTTGGCCCGTGAGCGCTTCGGCCGGAATGGGCGAACCTGCCACTTCACGCCGCATGCCCCGTCTGCGGGTCCTGGCCGTCCATGCTGGAGGCCGACGGGGGCGGGCGGTCTCCCGGATGCGGAGCCGTGACAGGACGGCTCCGAACGGTCGGCGCGTTCACCACACCCTGCGCCGGAACCCGCCACACTGTGGTCGGGCACCGCGCCGGGGCACGGGCACTCGTGGGGTGGTCCCCCGTTGCTGGGGGGTTGGGCCGTGCACGCTCTTCTCGCGATACCGTTTGTACTGTTCGCGCTCGGAGCACTACGTACTGTCACAATCGCCGACCGCGCTCGCATCAGGGGCGTTTCCGGTGAACGCGGTCCGTCGTGGCCGATACCGCCGGCCGGGGCACTCGGGGTACTGGCAGTGCTGCTGGTCAACGCCTGGCTTGGCCAACTCTAGCCTCGAGCACACCTACCCTCGGCAACCTGGCGCTTACTGCCAGAAACAGGCGCAGGACAAGCGGCTCTCCTGGCGGCTCGCCCGGAGCAGGGCCGCAGGGCGGCGATCCAGTCGAGGTCTTCAGCGCCGGGTCGAACGCGGCTTGGAGTTGGCTCTTTTTTGCCGCCCGCAGTCCCCGGGCCGGATTGGTCGGCACCCTGCTGCTGGACGTCAGCACCCTGCACCTCATTCGAACCACATCCCGTACCGACCGGGGCGCGGCCACGGCGCTCTTGCCTTACGCCGCATGGTGCTGGTTCGCCACCGCCCTGAACGCCAAGATCACCCAGCTCAATCACTGCTCCCGATGGCCGCAGTGCCGACTCACGGCACTTGCGCGGCCGCCATTCACGTTCTGGCCAGGACCGACCGACGTAGTGGATCGCGCGACAGGTCAGCCGTGGTCCGTCGGCGGCGCACTGGACCTGGGCGATCTCCCACAGGTAGCCGTCAAGGTCTCGGCAGCCAGCGGTATGCGTATCCCGGCGCCGGTCCATCGGCCCGTTGACGAGTTCGCCGCGGCCGCGCCGAGTTCCGCGCACTTCGCATCGACGTCGCCCACCGACAGTGCAGACCAGGCGCCTACCGGGCTCGCGTGAGGCCGCGGTCGTCGGCTCGATGGGTTCCGGGATGTGCGTCGTCCGCCACAGGTTGCTGATCGTCGCGCCGAGGCCACGTGCTGGAGCAGGCAGGCTCGGCTGGCTGATGGCTACTTCCTCCGCTCCAGCCGCGTGGCCGCCTCAGAGGCGGTGAAATACCTGTGATCATCCGACCGGGGGCACAGCGCGCCGCCGCGCGCCCCGAGGCGCGGTGTGGTCCCGCGCGGTCGCATGGTGTGTCGGGGTGCGCGATCACCTCAGGCCGGAGCCGACACCGGCGGAGTCCCCGCCGGACGGCACCGCGCACCCGCCGCCCCTACCGGGTTGCGGGCCTGCCGCTCAGGTGGCGATCTGGTAGCGGCCCAGAAGGAGTTGGAGGAGTTCGTCGGCGATGCCCTCCAGGGAGGTGTCGACCCAGCCGACGACCCAGTCGTGCATAAGCCCGTTGACGGCGCCGATGAAAGCTGCGGCGGCGATGCCGTAGTCGTGGGGGCGGATCTCGCCGCGGGCGACGGCGTCGTCGGTGATGGCGCGGAAGAGGTCGATCCAGCGGGCGCGGCGCTCCAGTCGCTGGAGGTCGATGCGCGGGCTCACACCCACGACTTCCACGTAGGCGATCCTGGCGTACCGCCGGTCGGAGGCCGCGCACTTGACGTAGGCGCGGAGCATCCGGGTAATCCGCTGGGCCAGCGGGAGGTGCTGAATCGTGGGCAGGACGCCGAAGACGGCTTCTTGGGCGGCGTCGTTGACGATCAGGTGTAGTTCGGCGAGCAGGTCCTCGACGCTCTGGAACTCCTCGTAGAACTGGCGGCTCGACAGGCCCGCCTCCTTGCACAGCGCGGCCAGCCGCGTCCCCCGGTAGCCCGGCTCGCCGCCGAACATCTCCAGGCCCGCCTCCAGGAAACGGGCGCGACGCTCCGCCTGCCGCTGCGCCGCGTCCTTGCCCCCGTACCGGCCTCCCGCCGGGGTGAATCTGCCCGCCACCATGCCCTCCGATCGGCGATGAGGAGATTTTCCCCCACGCGGGGTTGTGAACGGGACTCATCGCTACCTACCATCCGGTAACGCACTCTGAACTTGGGCGGTTTCGAAGTTCAAACCAGCGCTGCCGCGCGGCGCATCGCCCGGCCACGCCCCGGAAAACCGGCTCGAACACTGTGCGCCGCCCTCCTCGCGCGGGTGTCGGCGGCCCGGTGGGCTCAACTCCTCAGTTCCCACCAGCAACCAACCCCCTGGAGCCCCCACATGCACCCCATGTCCCGCCCCGTCAGGCTAAGAGCCCTGCTCGCGGTCGGTGCCGTCACCGCGGCCTGCATCTCCGCCCCCGTCTCCGCGCAGGCGACCCCGGCCCTGCAGGAGGTGATGTTCGTCGGCAACAACTGGGACGGCACCGCAACCGTCATCAAGGCCCGCGGCGACTTCGCCAGGATCGGCCGCATCAGCGTCATCCCCGACAAGGACCGGCGGCTGGCCGAGATCTATCTCAACCCTATCAAATTGATCTACTTCCTCGGCATCCGCGAGACCGTGGGCGAGGGCCACGACCAGTTCGTCGACGACATGTACGCCACCCCCGACGGCACAGCCCTGGTCGCCTCCCGCCCCAGCTTCGCCGACGTCGTCTCCATCGACCTCGCGACCGGCGACGTCAAGTGGCGCTTCCCGGTATCGGGCTACCGCTCGGACCACATGGCCGTCTCCCCCGACGGCACCCGTGTGGCCGTGTCAGCGTCCACGTCCAACACCGTCCACGTCCTCGACATCAACACCGGACGGGAACTCGGGAAGTTCACCACCGGCGACAAGCCGCACGAGAACATCTTCAGCAGGGACGGCAGATACCTCTGGAACATGTCGATCGGCGAGGTCAACAACGACTTCGACGCCCCTTGGCAGGACTTCCTCAAGGGCGACCGGAAGATCACGATCGCGGACACGTCCACCTTCCAGGTCGTCAAAACGATCGACATGCGTACCCGCCTCGACGCCGCCGGCCGCAGCGATCTGTCGGACGCCGTCCGCCCGGCCGCCCTCACCCCGGACGATTCCAAGCTCTACTTCCAGGTCTCGTTCTTCAACGGCCTCGCCGAGTACGATGTCGCCACCGACAAGATCACCCGGGTCAAGGCCCTGCCCAAAAACCCGGACACCAGTGACGACCGCACCACCTTTGTCAACGACTCCCGCCACCACGGCCTGTCCATGAGCCCGGACGGGACCAAGCTATGCGTCGCCGGAACCATGGACGACTACGCCACCGTCGTCGACCGCGCCACTCTAGCCGAGGGCCCGCTCGTCCCCGCAGCCAAGCCCTACTGGGCCACCGTCAGCGGCGACGGCAACTCCTGCGTCATCTCCGAAAGCGACGCCGACCAGGTCACCGCCATCGGTTTCGCCACCGGCCAGAAGATCGTCTCGGTCCCGGTCGGTGACCATCCCCAGCGCGTGAGACTGGCCCACATACGCGCCGGCTGGACCGGCCTGACCGGCTGACCTCGACGGCGGGGCGGGGAGCGTCCACTCCCGCGAAGGCCGGGCAACATCGTATGGAGCGCCTCGCTGGCCAACCTTCACCCCGGGCACACCGACACGTACGTGGACTTCCACAACGCCGACCGAGCGCCCCTGCTCTTCCTCTCCGGCGAGTACGACCACCTGATGCCCCCCAAGGTGCAACTGCCCAACGCCGGGCACTACAAGGCGGAGGGCACCACCACCGAGGTCAAGGTATTCCCCGGCCGCTCCCACGTAATGGCCGTCCAGGAAGGCTGGCAGGAGATCGCCGACTACGCCCTCAACTGGGCGCTCGCCCACTCCTGAGCCGCGCCCGTGACGCGTTCAGGACGGCACCTCCGCGTCCTGAACACCCGCAAGGAGCGGCCATCGCTCGATTCGGCCCAGTCGCTCATTCGGGCGCCCGGAATAGGGGTCACAGGGGCTGGACTCCTAGGCGAACGGGCCGGTCGTTGTCAGGGTGGCGACCGCGCCCGCCCCTTGGACTCCCCTCCTGCCGCGGGCGGGGCCGCCGCGGCACCTGGGGCCCTCCCGGGGAGGCTGTGCTATGGCGGCTGGACCACGCGAACATCTTTGCGATTATTGCGGGCACCTACACGCCGCTGAAACCACTGCCTGACACACGATGAGCACGGCGCGGAGGTCGTGCACCTGCACGCGGGCCGTGAGCATCGCGGTGGGGACGCGACGCAGCGTGGCGCCGTTCCGGCGGGCCGGGCGCGGCCGAGTCGGGGCCAACCGGTGGCACGCGGTCCGGGGCCGGGCCGGGCTCGGCCTCCGGCGGGCGCCGTCCGATCGCTGACGGATCAGCTGATATCGGACAGGCGGTGGTGAAGGGCTGTGCACTGTGTCGATCCCGATCCACAGCGGTCTGCGTCGGCGGTGTGGTCAGCAGGCACACTCAGCACCGGCACTCGGTCCGGCAACAGCGTCGTCCGCGACCGTGCGCCGACGGAGTCAACGCCTGGTGCTGTCACCGCGCAGCAGTGCCTGCCCAAGAGGGCTGAGGGTATGCAGGACCGCGCTGCCGGTGCGTGTGGTGGTGATCAGGCCGGCGTTGCGCAGAACCGCGGCGTGCTGGCTCGCGGACGGCAGCGAGACGCCTACCCGCTCGGCAATCGTGGTGGTGTTGGCCGGGTGACGGGTGGCGGCCAGAACAGCCGCGCGGGTCCGGCCGAGCAGCGGGCCAAGTGCGTCCGCGCTGCCGATGGCAGGTTCCCCCGCATGCATGGGATACACCAGAACGGTGGAGGCCTTGGGTCGGTACATCAGTGCCGGACCGCCGAAGTAGGAGGGGACCAGAACCAGTCCCCGGCCGCAGAGGGGCACCTCGATGTCGCTCGAACCCGCCCAGGGGATGTGCAGCGTGGGGGCTTCCCAGCGCCAACAGGAGCCAAGTGTGGCCAGCAGCCCATCGGTTCCGCCGCGCAGCAGCGTCTCGGCCCTCAGCGCACGGTCGGCGGCAGCCTGAGCTTGGATCTTTGGCCACCAATCGGACAGGCAGGTGTCAAAGTACCTGTGCAGGTCCCTGGCCAGGTTCTGACGTGCGCTCGGCGCACCGTCAGCCAGTGCTCTCAGACGGCGCTGGGTGCCGGCGGAGGCCGGCAGTTGCTCGATGTCAGCTGCCAGCTGGTCGGCAGGCGTCAGGGCGGCCAGCGCGACGCTCGATCCGAGGTCGTCAGACAGGTGCAGCAGAAAGTCGGGAAAGTTGCCCTGCCGGGGAACCAAGTCGTGCAGGATCCCCGCCCGGGCGGCTGCTGTGGCTCTGTGCTCCCGGTGCCACTGGACGACGCCTGGCCGCTTTCCCTGCCCTCTGGCAAGTCCGGTGCGCAGCAGGCGCACGCTGGATGTGACTCCTTCCAGCGCTGCGGGCGTCATGAGAGTGATGTTGCGCAGATCGGCGGCGGTGAACTGCAAGCGCATCATGCTGACCGATCCTGATCTGCCCGGGACCCTTTTGGCCAGGCGTGAATGGCGTGGCGGCTGGATCTGCCTGCACAACAGACTCGTTCCCGGCAGCCTCCGGCACGACGGACTGTTGCAGTGAGAGCTCAAGCGTGGCGCCCTGACCGGCCGTCAGCTGCGCCGCATCACCGACAACGTGAAGGGGAACGAATGCGATCGAAGGTTTTGACCAGGACGCTCCTCAGCGTCACTACTGTGGCGGGAATCGCAGCCGGGGGGCTTGCCGGGGCCGGACCCAGCATCGCCGCCCCCGTACCGGCCTCGCCGGCAGCCGCGAGCCCGCGCAGCGTATCCCCGCTGGCAGTGGTCAACCTCGGCCTGAGCACCACGCAAGCGAGGTACGTGCAGTGCTGGCTGAAGTACGGGAACTACGGCTACACCGGTGCGCTCGACGGCCAGTTGGGCACCGAGAGCTGGAAGGCCTTCCAGCGCTACCTCAAGCCTGCCTACGGCTACTCCGGCGCCATCGACGGAGTCGTCGGCAGTGGCACCGTGAGCGCCCTGCAGCGGATGCTGAAGGCCCACTACGGCTACACCGGTGCCATCGACGGCGTCGCGGGATCAGGAACCCAGGCCGCGTTCAAGACCTTCGCCAACGCGCAGCAGACGTTCTGCTGAACTGAACCTCCCGCGGGCCGGCGGGATCGACCGCCGGCCCGTGCCTGGCGATGCCGGGGCCCGCCTGAGGAAGCGAGGCGGGCTCCTCCCTCTCATCCGAAGCAGCGACGGCGGGTGCGGGGGCGCCACGACAGCGGACTCAGGGTCGCGCCGTATGCGCTTCGGTCCGGCGGCAGCATGCCCACCGATGACGACCACGAGGTCGCCGAACGGAGGGCGGACCCGCGCCAGCGGTACTCGTTGACGGCACCACCGAGATGTGGTGCGCAGGAGTCTGCGGCCTTCGGGCTCGTGCACGGTGAAGGGCTCCGGTCGACACCGGGGCCGGCGCCGCGCCCAGAGGGGCGAGCTCGTCACAGCACCGCCGGTGGGCGGCCACGATAGGCCGTGCGTGGTATGTCTCGTCCGTCGTCAGGCGGTCTCCTCCCGTTGCCGGGTGTCTCTGCGCTTCTTGACGGCGATGACGGCGGTGACGGACGGCGATCGGACCGGCCCAGGATGGCGGGGACGGCGTTGGGCAGGGCCCACCAGCAGAGCAGCACGAGCGACGACGACAACACCCGCCGTCACCGTCAGGTTCCCATCGGTGACACGGTGCGATGGGTCTGATGCCGCCATCGCCCGGATTGTGGCGGCTGCCCCCAGGAGGCAGGGTGGTCTCGGGACAGGCGCACGGCGTCTCACGGATGCGGCTGAAGCCCGTCCTCATCGTGAAAGCACGATGTGTGAGCCCGGAACCCGGCGAGGTCGCTCGCCGCCGAACGGGTGGCCCAGTAGTGCACCGGCCCGGAAGGCGGTGGCCGACGCAAGATCGTCCACTCCGGGCGGGCTTACGGAGGTGACGTACATGTCAGAGGAGAACCCGGTACACACGCCCGCTGCCGAGAGCCACGAGGTCTCGCTGCCGCCCGAAGTCAAGATGCTCCAGGAAGTCACTCCGCCCTTCTTCCCCGAAGGCGGTTCGGGAATGACCATCCTCGTCGAATGGCCTCCCGGTCACCCCGGGCTCCCTCCGCACCGCCACTCGGGGCCGTCATTCGGCTACGTGATGGAGGGCGCGATCCGGTTCGAACTCGAGGGTGAGCCGGAGCGTGTGATCAAGGCCGGCGGGACGTTCTGGGAGCCAGGTGGTGATGTGATCCACTACCAGGACGGTAACGCCTTGACGGACGCGCCGACCAAGTTCGTAGTGATCATGGTGTGCGCGCCGGGTCAGCCGATGCTCACGTTGGTCGACGAAGAGGAGCTGAAGGGACGGGCACACCTACGGGCTCCACGCCCTTCCGCGGGCTGACACGCGAGTCGACGAATTTCAAGGCGCCACCGCGAAGTGGTGCGTGGCGGCCGCTTCGGTCACCCGGCGGACGCCGGTCGGGTCACCGTGCCTGGCGGCGGGGCAGCGGAGTGCCGCCACGCCACTCACCGGCGCCTCCTTCTGTCGGGATCACGCACTCAGGAGCCTGACGCCAGCGACTCGACCGGTGGTCGATTGTGTCGGTCGGGCCGGCCTCGCCTGCGGATCGTCGGCGTGGAAACGGTTCGGCGCAGATGCGGGGGTTCTCCGCGTGCGTGTGGCGGCCGCATCCGTCAGCGCATGCCTGCACCGCCGTGCGGGCGCCTCTGCGTGGCAGGCAGGGCGGTCGGCGGACTCGCGCCAGGTTTGTACGCTGGATGGCGCCGCGCCGCACATGCTACTCACGGGTAGGTGTGGTGCGAGACGTTGTCGTGGGTCAAGGAGCGATGCGGGCGTGCTGGTGGCGGAGCGGTATCGGCTGGAGGAGCCACTGGGGCGTGGGGGCATGGGAGAGGTATGGCGGGCCGCCGATCAGGGGCTCGGAAGAGCGGTGGCGGTGAAACTGATGCTCGGCGACGCTGATGCCGAGGCCGCCGGCCGGTTCCGCCTGGAGGCCAGGACAGCGGCCCGTCTCAACCATCCCCACGTCGTCAGCGTGTACGACTTCGGCTCGCATGACGGCCAGTTGTACCTCGTGATGGAGCTCGTCAACGGGCGCAGCCTCGCTCAGGAACTCGCTGCGCACAGCCCGGTGGACTCCGTGCGGGCGTCGGACATCGGTGCTCAGGCTGCGGCGGGGCTGGCTGCGGCGCACCGGCAGGCCGTCATCCACCGCGACATCAAACCGGCCAATGTGATGGTGACCGTTGAGGGCACCGTGAAGATCGCCGACTTCGGGATCGCCCGATTCGCCGACGAGGCGTCCCGGGCGCTCACCGCCACCGGCCGGGTGATGGGCTCGAGCGGCTACCTGGCCCCCAGCGGGCGCTGGGTCGCCCGGCCGAACCCGCCTCGGACGTCTATGCCCTCGGCTGCGTCCTGTACGAGCTGGCAACCGGCCGGCCCCCGTTCGTCGGCGAGACCCCGCTGGCGGTGATCCACCAGCACGTCGACGCGGCGCCGGTACCCGTCAGGCAGCTCAACCCGGCGGTGTCGGGCGCGCTGGCGGACTACATCCTGTCCCTACTGGCCAAGGACCCGGGCCGACGTCCCACCGCCAACCAGATCGCCGACTGGCTTGCCGCCTCGGCAGGCCAGCACCCCGAGCGGCGGTCAGCGACGCTGGCAGGCATCGAGCCGACACCCACGGCGACCCCGCCCGACGCGGCCGCGTCCCGCCTGTACGGGCGAGGTGCCGCGCAGCCGCGGCGCACTCGCATCCTGGCCGGTGTCGCCGGGCTTGCCGTGTTCGGGGCTGCGGCAGCCGTCGGTGCGGCCTGGAGCTCCGACGGCGACGGCGCCTCGTCACCCGGGCCGACGTCGTCTCCTTCCCCTGCTGCCACTGTGCCCCCCGTACCCTCTGCCGAAGTCTCACCGCCAGCCGGCGGCATGTCGCCGACCTCCCGGACTCCGCCCGGCCCTCGCGGCAAGGGTGAGGAGCACAAAGGCAAGGACCACAAGAAGCACGGTCACGACGACTGACGGGCACGACGCCACTCCCGCACGTGCCTTTGGCACGGTGTACTGATGCTTCTGCTTGGCAGAGTGACGTTGGGCGCCGAGGGTCAGGGCGGTGCCGGGCGTGAAGCCGCCCGGGGTGCCGGGCCGGTACAACGGACGGGTGAAAGCGGGTGAGCAGGCCACGGATACGGTGGGAGGTGCGCGGGTCGCGTCGACCACCAGGGCCTGGTCGAAGCCGGCCAGGACGGTCAGTTCGGCCGTGACCGTGTCGGTCAGTGCCCCAGCGAGCGCCGGGTGTGTGTGTGCCATGACGCGTGCGAAATCCCGATGACGGCGGCATCACCGGCATCCGCCGGGCCCGGTGACACCCCCTGCCTCATTCCGGCAGGGAACGGTCACGCCGGGCCGGAAGGCCGGCGGCCCGCTGGCAGGACTGCGGAGAGGACAACGGGAGAAGACGCTCGGCGCCCGCTGCTACCCGACAACGCCCGGATGCTTGGCGAGGAGCACCTGCGCGGCACTCTTGCCACCGGCCGCCTCGCCGACCTCACCGTTCCGGACCGGGACCCCGCCCACTACCCCCGCGACACCCCGCGCGACCTCAACCCCACCACACCAAACCTACTTCGACGGCAGGTCGCGGACCGTAACCCAAGGTGACGACTCGGCCGACCAGCTCATGCCCGAGGACAGGAGGGGGAGAGCGCCGCCCGTGTCACCCGCGGTGCCGCACAGCGTCGCTGCGGTCATGCGAACCAAAAGCGCGTCCCGCTCGACGACCGAGGGGATCTCGACATCGAGCAGGGTTCCGGGGCTCGCCGTGGGTGGTCAAGACGGCGGCACGGCTGTCGCCGGGATCCTGGCATCACGCGTCACCCCGCTCCGCTGGGGCGTTCTTCCGGGTAAGTGCCACCATGCGGGCCGTTTCGACCAGGCCCGCGGCGCCGGCGAGGCCGCGTACCAGCACCTCGGAGGGGTCACCGCCACCTGCGCGCACGGCGTCGGCGAAGTGGTGCATGTCTTTGTTCATGAGAGTGTGTACGTGTTCGGCCAGTTCCGGCGTGATGTCGCCCCCGAGGGCGCGGAGCGCCGCACTTCCGCCACTACTGGCGGAAACCACCTCGATGAGGGCCGGAACGTCCAGACCGACCTGTGCGGCCAGGCCGAGGACGTCCTCGGCGTTCTTCATGTTGGTGATGGTCAGCGCGTTGTTGAACAGCTTGGTGAACTGGCCCGCGCCGGCCGGTCCCATCAGCTTGACCGTGTCGCTGAACGTGGCGAACACCGGCCGGGCCGCCTCGAAGGCGCCCCGCGACCCGCCGGTGAAGGTGGTCAAGGCGCGGGCGCGGGCGCCCGGGCTGCCGCCGCTGACGGGTGCGTCGAGGTAGATCCCTCCGGCCCGGGCGACGTGTTCGGCGATGCGTACGGCCTCAGTGGGGTCACCGGTGCCGTGGTTGACGATGATCGTCCCGGGAGCGACAGCGGCCAGGAGGCCCTGGCCGTCCAGAACGTCCCAGAGATCGGCGTCATCGCGCAGGCACAACCCGATCATCTGGACGGACGCGCCGATCCCAGGCACGGTGCCGTGAACGGTGTGGGGGACATTCTCCACCGCGGACAGGGAGGCGGGGCGCCGGGCCCATACATGCAGTTCGAAGCCGTGCTCGCCGATGGCTTCCGCCATGGGGCCGCCCTGGTCGCCTAGACCGATGAAACCGACTTTCGAGATTGCCGTCATTGCAGTGATCCTTCGTTGGTGCGGGTCAGGAAGCGGAGACCGGACCGCCTGCCCTCAGCGGACGATGTCGCCGGCCAGCTCCCACAGGCGCTCGGCGTTGGCCGGGTCCAGCGCGTAGCGGGCCACGCCGGGAACACCGAGCTGCGTGGGACGGCCGTCGACCACCGGCGCCTCGTTGACGTCTTCGAAGTAGCGGCCGCCGACCCCTTCGACCAGGGGCGACGCGGCGAGGAACACGGTGGTCGCCGCGCCCTGCTCGACCGTCTTGCGGTACGGCTCGGGTGTCCGCAGGCCACCGGTGTGGCGCTGCAGATTGGTGGCGATCGCACCGGGGTGCAGGGCGTTGGCCGTGATGCCATCGCCGGCCCAGCGGCGCTGGGCCTCGACGGCCAGCAGGACCTCGGCCGTCTTGGACTGCCCGTAGGCGGTGAGCGCGTCGTACGGGCGGAAGCGGAAGTCGACGTCATCGAAGACGACGGGAGAGAACAGGTGGCCGCCGGAGGACACCGAGACCAGGCGCGCACCCTCCGCGTCGGCGAGGGCGCCGTGCAGCCCCAGGGTCAGGGCGAAGTGCCCCAGGTAGTTGGTGGCGAACTGCTGCTCGTGGCCGGCGATGCCGCGCTCGAGTTCCGGCGGCATCATGATTCCGGCGTTGTTGATCAGAACATGCAGCGGCCCCTGCCAGGCGGCGGTGAACGCGCGTACCGACTCCAGGTCGGACACATCGAGGCGGGCGACGTGGATCGCGTCGTTCCCGGTGACCTGGCGCAGGTCCGCCGCGGCCTGCTCGCCGGCCTCGGGACGGCGCACGGCGAGCGTGACCTCGGCACCGGCGGCCGCCAGAGCGCGGGCGGTCTCGACCCCGATGCCCGAGTTGGCACCAGTGACGACCACCCGCCTGCCGGACAGGTCGACGCCCTCGATCACCTCAGAGGCGGTGCTGTCGCGGTTGAACTCGGTGGTGAAGAGCTGGGACATGTGATGCGTTCCTCCTGGTTCGCGGACTGTGCCGCCAGGCTGCACCGAACGCCGGCAGGCGGACCAGGACGGGCTGAGACTGGGACCGGCAGGGCCACCCAGGAAATCGGAATGCCTTCGTACGCTGGAAACATGCCAGCCATCGAAGACGCCAACGCACTGGGCCGGTACCTGCGCGCCCGCAGGGAGCTCATCTCACCCGACGAGGCCGGCGTTCCCGATCAAGGCAACCGGCGCGTCCCGGGGCTGCGCCGCGAGGAGGTCGCCTTCCTCGCGGGAATCAGCTCCGACTACTACAACCGTCTGGAACAGGGCCGCGACAAGAATCCCTCCGAGCAGGTCCTGCGCAGCATCGCCCGCGCTCTGCGGCTGGACGAGGAGGCCACGGCGTACCTGCTGCAGATCGCCGCGCGGAAGAACCCGCAGCGCAAACGGCCCCGCAGGCCCGAGAAGGTCAGCGAGGGCCTGTGCACCCTCATCCGCTCCTGGCCGCTCACTCCGGCGTACGTCCACGGCATGTACATGGACGTACTCGCCGCCAACGACCTCGCCATCGCGCTCTCGCCATTCAACGCCCCCGGCCACAACGGCATCCTCGCCGCGTTCCTGGAACCCGAGATGCGAGAGCTCCATCAGGACTGGGACGACATGACCGCCCGCGTCGTCCCCTACCTGCGTTCCATCGTCGGCGCCGACATGCACGACCCGCGACTCGTCGAGATCGTCGGCGAGCTCACCCTGAGCAGCGAACGCTTCCGCACGCTCTGGGCCCGCCAGGACGTCAAATACAAGACCAGCGGCACCACCTTGTTCCGCCACCCCCAGGCCGGACCGCTGGAACTGCGCTACGAAAAGCTGCTCATACCGAGCGCCGGTCAGACGCTGATCACCTACCACGCGCAGCCAGGCAGCACTTCCGAGGAACGCCTGCGCCTCCTCGCAAGCATGATCGCTCCGGACCATGTAGGAGGCACAGGCGCCGTCGCCGACCAGCCCGCTCCCGGACGCACCGCGCCGTAGGCTCCCGCAGGCGTCCGGCAGCCCCGTCGCCCGAGCCGGGTCCAAGAACGTGCGCGGCGGCTACCGTCGCCGCCATCCGCCCGTAGGCCGGTAGCGCAGCGGGCCGACCCAGCTCCTCGGCCGCGAGAGGGCGGCAGGGGCGCAGCGGCGTTCCGGGAAAGGTCGGGTGCCCGGGGCGTCCATACGACGTCACCACCGGCACCCGGCCCACACAGAGCCGGGGTCTCCGACGCCTGAGCGCGCGACCGCCTACGCCGCCACCCATCCCCGGATGGCCTCTGCGACCGCCCGCACGTCCAACGCGTCCCGGTCGATCCGCGTCGCGAGTTCCGCCGCTTCCTTCGCGCCCACGGTCACGATGGCCCCGCTCGCCGTCAGGTAGGCCGCCGCCACCACCGCCCCGAACAACTCGTTGGCGTACTCCAGCGCCGGTATCCGGATGAGCTGGTGCATCAACGCGGCTGCTCGGTGGTGCACCTCCGTGTAGACGGGGGTGCCCATCACCTTGTCCGCGTGGCGCGCCACAGCGGCCGCCATCGACCCGAAGTCGGTGATCTCGGGGTCACCGGGCATGTTGCGATGTGCGAGGTCCAGCAGCCACGCCCGGTCAATGTGGACGATCACGCAGCGGCCCCCGCGCTGCCATCGGCCCGGGGGTGCCCGAATTGCTCGGCGAAGGTGTCGCCCCAGGCGTCCGCGAAATGAGCGCCCGCGCATTACCCTGGGTGACAATGATCCCTGGCGTTGACCGCTATGCCCGCCCCATCCACAGTCAGGCCGCGGCGCTCCAGTCGGAACTCAGATGGTCCACAAGCGAAGCCCTGTGCAGCGCAGCCACGGGCTCTAACAGGTGGGGGTGCCGAAGCAGGGACGCGGCGCGCCGATCATAGGCGTCCGGGGCAAGGAGCCGGGGAAATCACTCACTGCCTTCCCACCACCTTCTCACCAAGTGAGGCAGAGCGGTCACAGCGCGTCGGAGCCCGGGCCGCCGACCTCACCACGGCGAGCCGGCCCGCTCCTCCGGCCAGGACCTCGGACCCTGCCCTCAGTGACGGCTGCGGGCGGCTTCGACCGCGTCCTTGACCCGGTCCAAAAGTGAGGCGAACGGGCCCATCACCCATTGCGCTGTCGTTGATCCGGCGACCCTGGGATGCGGGTGTGTGGGCGCCATGGAAAGGACCGACTGCAGGTGGTAGCCCATGGTCCTCAATTGATCTCGGTCACAACCGGCGAGCACGGCGGGGAACTCCTGCTGTTCCTCCCGTTCGGCATGCGTGATGACGGCTCGTTCGAAGTAGGCGAACTTCTTGTCGAACTCGTCGCTGTCGACATCCATCGTCTCGAGTTCGGCCAGTGTCTCGCTGGCGAACTTTTCCTCGAGGTTGCGTGCCTCGACCTCTGCCTCGCCGGCGGCGCGTTTGGCAACCGGCCGCAGGATCATCTCCTCCGCGGTCTCGTGGACGGCGAGTGTGGCACGGAGCTTGTCGAACCACTGCTGCCTCTCATCGCCCCGCGTTTTCTTCACGTTCGAGAACAGGTCCCGGATGTGAGCGTGCTGCTGCAATAGGATGCGTACGACATTGCCACCCGGCAGGTCGTCTGCTCGTTGACGTTCGCTTTTCGCGTCGCCCATGGCTCTCCACCCGCTCACGTAGCATTGGTGCACTTCTCGAGCCTCCCAACGGAGCACCTGACCGCAACGAGCTGCCCCAAACGAAACGCCCACTCGTCGGGCCTCTGCCGAGATCAGGCTGAATAAGCAGGAGCACGTTCAGCCTGCTGATCAGTCCTGCGATCAGTGCCCCCGGCCGCAGTCGCAGGCGGCGGTTGACGAACGGGCCCATGACACGGCTGCGACTGGTCGGCGTCACCAGCGGAATCAGCGCGAACGGTATCCCGAATTCGCAGCGATGGCGGAGTCGATCGACTGGTTCAGCACGGAATGGCGGCCGGGCGACAAGTGACCTTTAAGGCGAGGCCCACCACAAGGTCAATTGAGCTTGCTCCGCTTTGACGGACACGTTCGGTGTGTTGATCAAGCTGCGAGGGCGGCCTCGAACTCGGCGGGACTGCGGTAGCCGAGGCTGCTGTGGAGCCTACGTATGTTGTACCAGCCCTCGATCCACTCGAAGATTGCGGAGTGGGCTGCCGCCCGGCTGGGCCAGGACCGGTCGTCGATCAACTCGCGCTTGATGGTTGCGAAGAACGACTCGGCGAGGGCGTTGTCCCAGCACTGGCCGGTGCGGCCGACCGACAGGTTGATGCCCAACTCGCTTG
>NZ_JBEXSX010000092.1:0-29158 GCF_040613835.1 Streptomyces sp. NPDC006207
CACCCCCCCCGCGGGGCCCGACCAACCCGAGGGACAGCCCGCGCCGCCGCCCGCCCCCCGGGGGGGGGGGCGGGGGGGGCGGGGGGGGGGGGCGGCGGGGGCCCCCCCCCCCCCCCCCCACGACCACGTCGAACGCGGCCAGGTCCACGGGTGGCAGGGGCAGGACGACGACCTTGGCCGGGGTGCCGGCATCGGCGAGACGGGCGATCTCGCCGTCGAACTCGCGCCCCCAGGAGGCGTCGTCCACGAAGACCTCGGCCAGGCCGTTGCGCAGCAGGCCGCGGACGGCCGCCGCAAGGACGTCCCCGGGCGGGCCGCTGACCAGGACGCGTGAGGAGCGGAACCGGGCGAACAGCTCCTGCGGTGTCCGCCGGTCCGCGTGCATGAAGTGCTCGATGAAATTGACCTGCGACGCGAACAATTCCGCTGCCGCGGAATCCAGGACCTTGTCGTCGGGTTGCGGGAAGTCGCGGGCGAATCCCTTGTCGAGAAGGGCCTTCATCAATGCGACAGCGGTTCTGCGCCGACTTTCGTCCAGGCCCTCACATAACTCGGCGACGCTGGACGCGCCGTTCATCCGGGGGCCGAGGGCCGACATCCATTCATATGCGCCTGCGCCTTTGAGGACGCATGAAGTATCGGAACTGCGTAAGTAGATCCCGGTGTCGACGCGGAGGAAGACAACGTCGTTCCGCAGCCGGGGTCTTATGTCGAGGAGACGCGTTTCGCCAACCGTTCGCATGCCGCCCCCGTAGGGTGTGCACCTTCGGACCATGGTGTGCGCCTTCGGGACACGGGGACAGTTCTACCCGCGTCCACGTGGGGAAGTGTGGAGCATCCCTGGATGGGACGTCAATGGCCTCGACCCGGGTCCTCGCACCCTGCACCCGCCGGGCGCCCCGCCGCCGGGGGTCGTCCCGACGTTGACCTGTGAAATCCCTGTGGCGTCTCCGTGCCCGGACCGCCGAAACTTCTTCGCGTGGCGACCACTCCCCGATGCTCCGGGAACGGCGGCACACGCCAGGAGACGAGGAGGCTCGCGAACTGCCCAGCGCGCATCTCCCTGAGTACACCAAGGCACCGGCAACGACATTCCGCACTTTTCTCCGCTCCGGCGGTCCGCTTTCCCGAACGGTGAGCGACAAGGCCCGGGAGCGGCACAAGAACCCAGCCGCTTCCCGGTATTTCGCCGCGAGTTCAGTCGCCCTCAGGGCAGAGGTGCGCGGGCCGGGATGAAGTCGGAGATCGCGGTACGAGAGGTCTCAGGACGACTGAGACGTGGCGCGCAGTCACCGACACGGTGGCGGGCGACCTGGGAGCCGGTCCCGGAAGTGCGGCCGAAGACCGCTTGGCCGGGCACAAGCGCGCTGGTGAGCGGCAGGCCGAATTCGCCGCCGGCGAAGTTGATGCCGGAGTGACGGATGCCGCGGAACAGGACGTCGAGCTTGACGTCGTGCGGGCCGACTCGCGGCGTTCTACGGCGAGGGCCCGCCCCCGCACTTGGTCGTGTGATCAGCTGGCGCCGAGCATCTGCCGCATCTGCGCGATCTCCACGGTCTGAGCCCTGACGATGTCACCCGCCATGGACATGGCGTCCGGGGATGCGCCCTTCTGCTGCTCCGTCTTCGCCATGTCGACGGCACCCTCATGGTGCTCGATCATCATGGTCAGGAACATGCGGTCGAAGTCCTCATCGATGGCGCCATCCAGCTTGTCCATGTCCTCCTGGCCCATCATCCCGGGCATGGAGGCATGGTCGCCATGGTCCATGCCTCCCATGGCCGGCATGCCCTCCATGGCGTCGGGAACCTTTGCACCCCAGGCCTTCAGCCATCCGGACATCGTCTCGATCTCCGGGTCCTGTGCCTTCTCGATCTGCTCGGCCAGGGCCTTGACCTCGCTGGAGGCGCCGTGTGACGCGGCCATACCAGCCATGACGACGGCCTGGCGGTGGTGGGGGATCATCTGCTGCGCGAAGGACACGTCGGCCTGGTTGTACTGGCCGACCGAGGCGGAGGACGATGCCGTCGCGGTGTTGCTGGAGGTGTTGTGCGCGGCTCCGGAGTGGTCGTTGCACGCCTTTGACGCTGACCACATCGCAGCGATCGACAACACCACCCGCGAGCTGATGGAGGACGGCAAGCGACCGCTGTCGGTCGGCTTCTGGTTCTCCCTGGGCCACTCCTCGGTGGTCTTCGGTCTCACCTTCCTTCTTGCCCTTGGCGTCAAGGCCGTGGGGACGGGCCTCGCCGACGACGACTCGCGGCTTCACCAGGTCGGAGGCCTTATCGGCACCCTTGTCTCCGGCGCCTTCCTGGTGCTGATCGCCGCCATCAATCTCGTGATCCTGATCGGCCTCGCCAAGGTCTTTGCCAGGATGCGGCGCGGCCAGTACGACGAGGCCGCCCATGAGGAACAGCTCAACAACCGCGGTTTCATGAACCGCCTTCTGGGCCGCGCCACTCGCGCTATCCGCAAGCCGTGGCAGATGTATCCGCTGGGCATCCTGTTCGGTCTGGGCTTCGACACCGTCACCGAGATCAGCTTGCTGGTGCTCGCTGCCTGGTCGGTAGCCTCGGGCCTGCCCTGGTACGCGATCTTGTGCCTTCCCGTTCTGTTCGCCGCCGGGATGTCCCTACTGGACACTATCGACGGGTCGTTCATGAACTTCGCATATGGCTGGGCCTTCTCCAAGCCGGTCCGGAAGGTCTACTACAACCTCACCATCACCGGGCTCTCGATCGCCGTCGCCCTGATCATCGGAGGCATCGCAACACCGTCGGCTTTTGGATCGTCGGCCTGTTCGTCGTCACCTGGGTCGTCGCTCTGGCGGTGTGGAAGTTCGGCCACATCGAGGAGAAGTGGGAGCGGGGGCTGCACAAGGCCCCGAACCCCACCGATGAGCCCGCAGTTCCCATCGCCTGACCAGCGCCAGAAGCCGCGCGGGCACGGAGCGCTCATAGGCCGTTTCCCATCTTCGACTGCGCGGCTGTTGAGGAGGCCGCTAAACCCTTCTGGCACGAGGTAGCCCGCGTAACCCGCCACCACCTCGCATCCGCGGCCACCCGACACCTGCCCGCAACTGCCGGTGCCAACAGCCAATGAGATCGCAGGGGACAGCCCAACTAAGCCAAGGGTTCCGGTGCATGACCCCAGCCGACTGCCCGGGGGCGTGCTCGCCCCGGGCAGTCGGCTCGCGGTGCACACGGGAGCGCCCGGCGCCGGGCGTCCGGGCTGCGCACCGCCGACTACGGGATCGGCACCGGCCGCCAGGACGAGGACTGGGGCTTCGTCCTCGCCGCCCGGCACCGCGCCCCGGCCCCGCGCCTGCCCGCGGACGCGCCGCGACTGCGGCTGCCTCGTCACCCCGAGGTGTGAGCAGAATTCCCGGAAACGTCTCGCCTGTGTCCATCATGGAGGTGCGGCTCCGCTTCGGATCCCACCCCGCAGCGGGACCGCCCCAGTGTCAACGCTCTCCCGCCCGCAGCGACTCGGATCGGCCTTCGCAGGTCGCACCCCGTCGCTCAGCCCTGTGACCTGCGCGGAAAGCTCGATTGCCGACGTTCAACGCCGACTACTTTCCTACAACGCCTTCCGGCGGGCGGGCTGACCGGCAGAGGCAGCTCGCCCTGCAGCCACAGTCCGGCCGCGACGGCGTGTCCGCAGCGCAGCGGCGGGCGCGGGATCCCGTCCGGATCGGTGAGTGCTGGCGTTGTTTCCTCGAGGGCGGTGAGTTCGGGCGGCAGCGGGACGCGGGTGCGGTAGAGGCGGCGAGTTGCGCTCACAGTCTGGCCAGCGGACGCTTCGGGGTTGGTGAGTTCCCGGGGCAGTGGGCAGTGAGCGCCGTGTCCGTGATGCGGTGGTCCAGGCCGGGAGCGCGCGGCGTGCCTTGGAGGGTGTGGGCGAGGTGACGGCGGGCTTCAGCAAGCAGGTGCCGGCAACGGAACTGGCCCCGCTTCATCACCGCCACGACTACGGTCACGTACGCGCCCGCCTGCGCGACGTCCACGACGACGTCGCGCAGGCGGGCGCGGATGACTGCCGCGGCAGCGCGGGCCCGGGCCAACAGACCGTCGATGAGGGCCGGCGCCGAAGCGGCGTACCGCGTCCACCCGCCGACCCGCGGTGCGATGACCTGTGAGCCAGCTGAGAATGAGGTAGAAGCCGGAGATCAAGGAGGTGTGGCCATCTGGCCGCCGGCCTCCGGCACGAAACGAGGCGGTCCCCGTGACGTCGGTGAAGGAGATGCTCGCCACCTACCCGGCCGACCTCGGTCGCGTCGACCGAGAGAAGCTCACCAAGTGCATCGAGGAATGTATCGCCTGTGCCCAGGCGTGTACCGCGTGCGCCGATGCCTGCCTGTCGGAGGGCATGCCGGCCGAACTGGCCAAGTGCATCCGCACCAACATGGACTGCGCCGACATCTGCAATGCCACCGCGTCGGTCCTTTCCCGCCACACCGGCTACGACGCCAACATCACCCGCGCCATCCTGCAGGCGTGTGCCACCGCCTGTAAGGCGTGCGGAGATGAATGCGGCCGCCACACGCACATGGAGCACTGCCGCCTATGCTCCGAGGCCTGTCGCTCCTGCGAGACCGCGTGCAACGATCTGCTCCAATCCCTCGGCTGACGAACGCGCGGCCATTGCCGACGCCACCGGGCGCGGTGCTCGTGTGCCCTGGCGGAGGTCTGCCCGCCGGGCATTGACTGAAGGCCAGCAGACGACGGAGGGTGACACCCCGGGGGGAGTGATCAAAGAGGGGGTGACCGCGTCGTGGCGGAGTACCGCTTCACGCTGGCCCGCATCGTGCGCGCCGGGCCGATCACCGCGCACGCGGCCTTGAACGAATGGGCTCACGGGCAGATCACCGTTCCCGTGCCCACGCTCGCTCTCTCACAGATCAGCGGCCTGGCCCGGCAGGAACTGGCGGGGGCGGTGTTCGAGGTCATGGCCAACTGTGCCGCCGTTACGGACTCCGGACGTCGGCCCGCACGGCTGGCGTCTCCTGGCCCACGGTGAAGGCGAACAACGCCTCCCGGTGGCGCGATCGTGGAGCGGCGTGACCACCTGACCGGAGGCCGTTCCCGCCGCGCGGTCGACACCGGATACCTCTCCCTCCCCTGCGGCTATCGCGCTGGGGAGGAGGTGTCGCCGTCCCGCACCGGCTTGCCCACCGGCCATGACCAGCAGCAACACCACCGCGCCGAGGACGGGCCTGCCTACCTTCCGTGCCACCCTCGGTGCACCCCTGCACGCTCCAGCCCACCCTCCAGCCCACTGTCCAGGCAACCCGCCAGGAGCACCAGGAGCTGGTCGCGGCGACCCGCCGCCGCGGGCGCGCCCGCCGGCCTGCAGCGTGGGCAGCCCCCGGGAACGGGCTTGCCCAGCCCGAACTAGGGCCTGTCTAGAAGTACGCTGGCGTGGTGTCCGAGGTCGGCGTGTCGTGCCAGGCAGTGGCGTACGGACCGGCGGCTGCGCAAGCGCCTGGCCGCCGTGCGGGGCGGGGTCGGCGACGCCGAGTGTCCCGAGTGCGGGACCCGGTGGGTGGCCGGCGTCGACCGGAGGTCGACGGCCCTGTTCTGCCCGGGCCGGTGCAAAGTGAGGGCCTGGCGGCGCCGGAAGGAAACGTTCGGGGAACGGTCACAGTGACCGCATCGCAATCGCATCCTGATCCCAACTTCGTTCAGCAACCGGTCATTTGCGGTCGTTCATTGTGATCAGGGGCAACGCTTCTCACCGTCGCCACCCTCACCCCGCCCCGGCCCGCAGCTTGCTCAGACTCGGAGCTGAGAAACAGGTATCAGCCCGGTTCGCAGCGGGCAAGGGCAGCACGGACCAGGTTGAGCCCCTCCGCCCGCCAGTGGTCGCGATCGGGCATCTGGTCGTTCCGACGCCAGCGCCAGGCCGAGAACATCGCCCAGTCCACCGCGCGGCACCGGTAGATCAGGCTCTCGTCGGCGCCCGCGTAGTGCTCTCCGACGTCCTCCGGCGCATGGGCAAGGTCAAACTCGACCGGTCCGCGGCAGCAGGTGACGAGGTCGATGAAGAGCGGCCCCCGCTTCGTGTTGAGGAGGTTGCCCTCGTGCGGCTCGCCGTGCAGCAGCTGGTCGCCGGCCTTGTCGGCGCTGATCTCGGCGCTCAGCTCGCTGAGCGTCTCGCGGAGGAGCTCCCGGTCGGCGTCGGCCAGCTCGGGCGATTGCTCCCGGTCGTTCACCTCTTTCAGCGCCACGGCGACCCGGTCGGTGAAGTGCGGGGCGTCCAGGTCCCCGACCTGGCGCAGCGCGGCGTGGTACCGCTGAAGCGCGTCCGCGTAATCGGCCGGCTCGATCGTCGATCCCAGCGGTTCGTAGTAAGTCCAGAGCGAGACGGCGAAGCCGTCGCGCACGTGCACCCGGGGCTCGACCCGGGGGTCAAGCTCGGCCACCGGAGCGTCGTCGACCTCGGCAAGACGGCGGGCGACCTCCACCTCGAACTCGGAACCGGCCAGGTCCCCGACGGGCGCGACCCGGGCATGGGTCTCGGAAGGGACCAGACGGAGCGCGACGCGGTCCGAGTTGTGGATGACAACCACATCGTCGACCTGGAGCCCCAGCTCCGAGGCCATGGCCTGCCCTGCCTCAATCGCGCGACGGAGCGCTGGTGGCTCCATACCGTCCTCCTTTACGCGCCGCCCTACACCCGTCCCGCCCAGCATGTCCTGTGCCATCTGAGCGATGACGTCACGCCGCGTCTTGCCGCCCGCGGTCGGTGCCGGATAGGAGGCTGGGAGCCGGCCTCCCAGTGCCGACCGCAAGGCGCGCCATGGTGGTGACGGCCTTCTCCGTGCGGGCGTTCAGATCCCGTACACAGAAGGTAGTCGACCGCACTGCGGTGGGTCAGAGGTTCAGAAACAGGTACGAAGAAGCGTTGCCATCAGTCGGCCAGCGCCGGCCCGGGCCCGTACGGCGTGGCCGTAGCGCAGCGGCGGGCGCGGGATCGCGCCTGGGTCGGTGAGTGCCGGCGGCGCCTGTTCCTCGAGGGCGGTGAGTTCCGGCGGCATCGGACAAACCTTCACATACCCCGAACAATGAGGACTCGTTCACCCTGAACAAACCCCCCGATACGCGAGTGTCACCGCTCTCCGGTCACCCCGCCCGGGGGAGCGTCTGCCCGCAGGCCAGAGGTTGTCTGTCTGGCCGGCGGTGCCGGATGCCACGTTGACGGCGTCGGCTGGGTCCGGCCACGGCCACCGGTCCCGCCCAGCCGGTCCCGAGCCCCGCTCACCGAACCGTTCCTCCTCCCCTGCGGCTGTCGCGCCCGGGAGGAGGTGTCGCCGTCCCACACCGGCTTGCCCACCAGCGGTGACCAGCGGCAACACCCTCACACCGGAAACCGGCGCTCCTGCCCTCGGTGCAACGCTCGGCCCCCCGGTCCGCGCAACTCTCCAGCGCACCGTCCAGCCCACGGTCGGAACAACCCCGGCTCGGGGGCAAACCGGGGTGCGGCCATGCACCTCCGCGCTCCTCCGGACTCCGCCTGACCAGGCGGGCCCGCCCCCGTCACCCGGTCGAGGGCTGCCGGGTGGCAGAGGCATCAGATGGTGAGCACGCTGTGACTGGTGCATCCAGAGGGCTTGGCCCCCCACCTCCAGCCCTCCACCACCAGGGCCCCCGCCGCCCATCCCCGTCACCGGCGGGGGCCCTCTCTAGACGGCCGCAGCCCCGGCACCGCGCGCACTAAAACCGCAGATCAACCCCGCCAGACACTCCACGGTGCGGCAGGCGCTGCACTGGGGCAGGCTGAATGCATGCGGTCACCGTCCTGCTAGTCTCCCGGGCCGGGAGCGGGCGGCCATAGCAAGGTCCTCCTGACACTCGCGCAGGCTGTGCCCTTCGTGATAGCGCTGGCCGTGCTGGGAATCGAACTGTTACCCGCGCATTTCATGATGACCGGCCCTATCCTCACCGCGACGCCGACACTGGCGGCCCTGACGATGGGCCCCAAAGGCACCCTGTCAGCGGCGGCCGCCGCTCTGGCCGTCAACGTGACCACGGCCACCTACAACCACGAATGGGAAACCCACCAGATTTTCGGCAACCTCGTGGGCCTGCTGGTGGTGTCGGTCGCCAGCGTGATCCTGAGCAAGACGGTGCGCGCGCACCGGCGCAGCGAGCTCGATCAGGTTCGCCGTATCGCCGTGGCGGCACAGGACGTCATCCTGCGGCCTGTTCCGGCGCGGCTGGGTCCGGTACGGGCGGCCAGCTTGAGCCTCGCGGCGGGGACGGGCGCGCAGGTCGGCGGTGATCTGTACGAGGCGGTGCTGACCCGGTACGGCGTCCGGCTGATCGTGGGAGACGTCCGCGGCAAGGGCCTGAATGCCATGCGGGCGGTCGCGGTGGCGCTGGGCGCCTTCCGGAAAGCCGTGCACTACGAGAACGACCTGGTGGACGTCATGGACCACTGTGGGGCCGCGCTGCTGCGGGAGGCGGACGTGCCGGGGGCGTTCGAGCCAGAAGTCGCCCTGGAGGGATTCACCACCGCCCTACTGGCCCAGATCCCGGGCACCCCGGGCGAACATGTGGTGGAGCTGATCAACCGTGGCCACCCGCCGCCGCTGCTGCTCCACCAGGGCACAGTGCAAGCCCTGACGCCGTCCTGCCCGCTGCCGCCCTTCGGCCTGGAAGACCTCTACACCGGCCCCCCGCCCAAACCCGAAAGCCACCCATTCCTCCCCGGCGACCGCCTGCTGCTCTACACCGACGGCGTCATCGAAGCCCGCAACCGTAACAACGACTTCTTGCCCTGCCCGAAGCCGTGCAAGCGCTCCACACGTGCACGCCTAAGGCGTTCCTCGACCAACTACACCAGCGGCTGCTCCACCACACCGAAGGCCACCTGGCCGACGACGTAGCAGCCATCCTCATCGACCGCCCCACCAACGAAACCGACAACCCCACCCACCGCCACGGAACAAGCTGACCGCCCACTGACGGGGCGGCCGGGGGCAGTCAGGCAGGCGGCCGGTCAGCTGCCAGGGCCGCGCGCGTCGTGGTAGCCGAGTTCGAGGTAGCGGGTGCGGGTGCTCCAGGAGCCGAGGTCTGGCGTATTGGCCAGGACGTCGTGCCAGGGCCGGGTGCCGGGAACGGCCGCCTCACTGGAAGCCGCCACCTTGCCGGAGGCCGCCTTCCCGGAAGGGTCCCCCTCGTCGTGCGCGGGCAGCAGATGGCCGGGACGCCCGGCCCAGAGCCGCACCCCCGATCGCGCCTCGGACTCCCGGACCGGCACCCACAGACCCACCGAGAACATGCCGGCGAGCTGGTGCATGGCGATGAAGCTGGCCACGCCGTCCTCGGGGTCCGTGCGGTCCGGGCGCTCGGTGAGGGCGTGCCACAGGATGTACATGTTCGGGAGCCGGACCTCGGGCTGGAAGCGGTACACCAGCCGCTCCAGCCTGATCGAGCCGATGCTCGGCAGCTGTACCCGGGTGAGCGGGACCACTTCACGCTCGCCGCCGGTCCAGGTCAGCGTCTGGTTGCGGCCCATGTAGCCGGGTTCGCTGAAGATCGTGACGTGGAGGCGTTCCCGGCGATCAGGCCGGCGGTTGTGCAGCAGGCCCGCGCCGGCGACGGCGCCGCCCACGCAGGCCAGGCCCGCCAGGAAGATTCCGGTCCTGCGTTTCATCGGGACGATGCACCTCGCTTGTGACGGGACGGGCGCCTCCATCATGCGCCCCCGACCAGCTGTTGCTCTACCGTCAGGCCCGATCCCGAAGAGCTCCTTGCGACCCCGCATCCCGCTGACCGCACGCTGCCCTGCCCAACTCCGAGGATCGTCATGGTCAATGGCGGGGCAGCGGCGCCCCCAACGGCCTTGTTCAGGTCTGTTCGGGCTTACTTGACCTGGTCGTAGCGTCCCAGGAAGTGGAAGGCGTTCCCCTTCGCCTGGAACAGGAAGTACAACGCGCCCCGGTTCGGATCGAGGCTGTGGGTGGCGTCGGAGGTGAAGCGGAGGGTCTTGGCGAGTCCCTGGTGGTTGACGTCGAACAGGTGTTGGGCCACGGCTCCCGGTTCGATGTCGGCGGCTCCGCTCAGTCTCTCCAGGGTGCGGGCGACCAGTCCCACGGCGTCGTACGCCTCCGGGGACCAGCGCCCGGGTGCCGTGCCGTATCTGGCGCGGTAGGCGGTCTGGAAGGTGTGGGCCACGCTGCCGGGGTCGGTGAACGGGGTGCCGAACAACCAGTCCTGGCCTGCGGTACCGGCTTGCTGGAGGAAGGCCGGGCGCATGATGTGCCAGGTGCCAAGGCGCGGTCCGGTGAAGCCCGCGTCGGCGAGTGCGCGGGCGCAGCGTGCGGCGCGCTCTGTCGATGTGCCGCTGAAGACGACGGCCTGTGCTTTGGCGGCGAGGGCGGCGTGAACGGCAGGAGCGAAGTTGTCGCTGTCGGCCGCCACGGGGTGGATGGTTGTCGTGCCTTCATGGGGCGGCGTCTGCGAGATGACGTTGGTGAGGTCCGATCCCGTCCGGCCCGCCGCCTGGTCGTCGATGACGACCGTGCGGTCGACCGGTCGTGCGGCGGTCAGATACGAGACCAGCGGCAGCGCCAGGTAGGACTCGGGTGCTCGGGTGACACGCAGGGTGCTGAGTTTGGACGGTGTGAGTCTGTCGTCGTCGAGGGAGATCAGGACCATGGCCGTGCCGGCGTTCTGGTAGAGCGGGCCGGCGGCGAGCGCCGCGGTGACCGTGTTGGGTCCGAGGACCGCACTCACCTTGGCCTCCGTGAAGCGCCGGGCCGCCTGCTTCGCGCCGGTCTCCTCGCCCCGGTCGTCGACGGTGTGGAGGGCGAGGCGGAACGTGATGCCAGCACGCGCGTTGTGCTGCTCCACGGCAAGCCTCGCCCCCCGTTCCTGCGCCACGCCGTCCGCCTTGTTTGCGCCGCTGAGGTCGGCCTGGAAACCGAGGGTGTATACGGGAAGGGCGCCGCCCGAGCCCTCTGTGTCCCTTTTGCCAGCAGCCAGATAGGCGGCGGCCCCGCCGCCGGCAGCGACCACGGAGGCCGCCGCGCTCCCCATCAGCAGCACGCGCCGTCGGGTCGGAGAGCGGGCGTCCTTCGCGGGCGACGGCGCCGGGTCGGCGGCCGGGTCGTCGCCCATCGGATGCCGTGGGGGGCGCTGGGGGGTGGGCACGTCCAGCGCTCGTGCGGAGCGTTCGGCGACCACCCGCAGGACCGCGGGCGGCAGCCAGTGCGCCCTTGGTGCCTCGGGCACTTCCCGCGCGAGTAAGGCCCGCGGGTCACCGAGCGCCGCCGCGACCTCGGCGGCCGCCGGACGGCTGGCCGGGTCCTTGGCCAGGCAGGCCCCGATCAGAGCCTGGAGCTCGCCGGGGACGTCCGCCAGATCCGGCTCCTCATGCACCGTACGGAACAGGACGCCCGCCGCATATCCAGTGCCGAACGGGCGCCGGCCCGAGGCCGTGTACGCCAGGACGCAGCCCAGCGAGAAGACATCGCTGAGCGGGCCGACCTCCCCGGCGCGGGCCTGTGCCTGTTCCGGCGCGAGGAAGCCGGGCGTGCCCATGACGGCGCCGGGTGCGGTGAGGGCGGTGGCGCCCGCAGCGTGGGCGATGCCGAAGTCAATGAGGCGTGGACCGTCCAGGGCGAGCAGGACGTTGCCCGGTTTCACATCGCGGTGCACAACTCCCGCCGCGTGGACGGCGGTGAGCGCATCGGCCAGCCGGCATCCCAGAGTCCGTACGGCAGCGACGGGCAGCGCGCCGAAGCCATCGACCGCCTCCACCAGTGAGGGTCCGGGGATGAACTGCGTGGCCAGCCACGGCTCCCTGGCCTGGGTGTCGGCGGCTACGATCGGCACCAGCCAGGGCCCGGTCAGGCCGCGGACCGCCGTCACCTCGCGCCGGAATCGGATGCGGAAGGCCGAGTCCGCCGCGTGTTCGGCGCGGATCGTCTTGAGGGCGACGAGCGCCCCGCCTGTCGCGCGGGCGAGGTAGACGACGCCCATGCCCCCCGCGCCAAGCCGGGCCAGTAGCCGGTGCCCGCCGATGTCCTCGGGGTCGTCAGCAGTCAGGGGCTGCATCAGATGCCGACCTTGCCCGCATAGGAGTACCGGCCATCCTTCACCTCGTAGCGGAAGACGTCAGAGCTCTTGAGCCACCACCGGTAGTCCTTGTCGAACGCATACGTCCGGACGAGTCCCTTGTACGCGCCCTTCTGCAGCAGGTCGTACAGCCGGTTCCCGGAGGGCCGGCCGCCTGCCTCGGTGAGGCGGGTGATGACCATACGGGCCACGTCGTACGCCTCGGCCGCCCAATAGGGGGGCGCGGAGCCGTAGCGCTTTCGGTAGGCGGTGGCGAAGGCACGGACGGAGGCGGCCGACGGTTCGATATATGGGGCGAAGATCTGCCAGCCGTCGGCGGCTCTACCCCCGGCGGTCAGGAACTCCGGTCCGGCTGCCGGGTAGCCGAGCACGCGCAGGCCGTCAAAGTCCGTCCGCGCGAGGGCGCGTGCGACGGCCGCGCCGCGGGCCGGAGTGCCCATGTAGACGAAGCCGTCCATCTGGTGTGCGACCATCTCCGCGACCACCGGGGCGAGGGTCTCGGCCAGCCGCGGTGCGACCCGCGGCTGGCCGGCGATCTTGAGGACGCCGAGGTACTGGAACATCGTCCGGCCGAGCTGCCAGGCCGGGATGCCGCCGTCGCGGTCGATCAGCACACTCACGCGCCGGGCGCCCTGGGTGTGCAGGGAGTAGGCCGCCGTGCCGGGCAGGCTGGTGTAGCCGGGGACGGCCTGGAGGAAGCGACCGGGCTCCGCGGTGCCGTACTCGGACTGCGCGGACGACGCCGTGATCTGGGGGACGAGCTGTGCGTCGTAGCTGTCGAGGCTCGCCCCGGTGGTCGTGTCGCCGGTCGAGCCGATGACGGCGAGCAGGTCGCGGTCGGCGGCGAAGGTGCGGGCCACCTTGGCGGCACGAGTCGCGTCGCCCCGGTCGTGACCGTCTTGAGGACGAGCATGAAGGGCTTGTCCTTGCGGGAGTTGAACTGCTCGACAGCCAGCCGGACGCCGCGTTCCTAAGCCTGGCCGATGGCTTTCTGCGGGCCCGTCAGGTCGGCCTGGACACCGAGGACCCAGCGGCGGGCGACGGACGAGGCGGTAGCGTCGTCGCGCTGCGCGGCCCACAGGGCAGCACCGCCACCGGCCGCGAGCAGGGCCGCGCCGCCGCTCAGCAGGAGGAAACGGCGGCGGCTGGTGGAAGGTGGCGGGAGAACTTCCGTCGGCTGTTCGTCCGCCCTCCCATCGAGGGCCGTCGCCTCGATATCCGGCAGGGCGAGCATCGCGGCGGAGCGGTCCGCGATGCGTCGTACGACGGTGTCGGGCAGCCAGTCGACGGTGTCGTGGGGCGTGTCCTCCACCAGCGCCTCGTCCACCTGCAGGGCGGTGGGCCGGGCGGCCGGATCCTTGGCGAGGCAGCGCACCAGCAAGGCGCGGATGTCGTCGGGGACACCGTCGAGGTCGGGCTCGTCATGCACGGTGCGGTACAGGAGGGCGTCCACGGCACCGGTGCCGAAGGGCAGGCGCCCGGTGGCCGCGTAGGACAGGAGACAGCCGAGGGAGAAGACATCACTGGCAGGCGAGGCAGGCTGTGCCCGGGCCTGCTCCGGGGCGAGGAAGCCGGGTGTGCCGACGATCATGTCGGCCGAGGTAAGTGCCGTCTCCTCAGTGGCACGGGCGATGCCGAAGTCGATGAGGCGCGGGCCGTCGACAGCGAGCAGCACATTACCGGGCTTGACATCGCGGTGGACGAGTCCCGCGTCGTGTACGGCGGTCAGGGCACGGGCCAGCATCCGGCCCAGCACGCGCACACCGCGCCACGGCAGCGGACCGCAGGTGGCGACAGCCTCGGCGAGCGAGGGGCCAGACACGAACGCGGTGGCGAGCCAGGGCGCGGCCGCGTCCGGGTCGGCGCCAGTGACCGGCACGGCCCAGGGGCTGTCCACACGCCGGGCCGCGGCGACCTCACGGCGGAAGCGCGCGCGGAACTCGGCCTGGTCGGCGTACTCGGGCAGGATCACCTTGACGGCGGCCAACTCCCCCGACTCGGCACGCCCGAGATACACCACGCCCATCCCGCCGGCACCGAGCCGGGCGAGCAGACGGTGACCGCCGATGCGCGCCGGATCGGTGAGGGTGAGCTTCTCGATCATCAACGATCGCCCTTCGAACTGCTGGGCTCCGGTGTGTCGCGTTCGATCGCGGCTCTGAGCCGGGCCCGCATGCCGACCTGCGGATCCCGCAACCGGTCGAACAGGTCAGCCCGGGACCAGCCCTTGGCACCCTTGGCGGAGACCGCGAGCGTGAACTGGCCGATGCGCGCCTGCTCCCAGATGTACGGGTGGGGACCGCCGACGTCAGCGCCCGTGTAGGCGCCGAGCTCGGTGAGAGTGTCATCGGCATACGCGTTGCCCGAATCACCGAAGGAATTCGGGACGTCGTTCAGGGACGTGATCACCTCGTCCGAGCGCAGCCGCTGCGTGGGACAGCGCATCATCTCCTCTAGCACCTCGGCACTCTCCCAGTCGGCCTGCGCCGGATTGCGATGCACCGTGACGACGGCACTCAGCCGGAGCGGACCCTTGGCGCCACTCGCCGGTATCTCATAGGACCGGGTCAAAGTGGCCAGGACGTCCTTCGGGAGCGCCTGCTGCTGCCAGACACAGTCGTCGCCGAGAACCGGCCAGCGCCGCGGGTCGCTCTCGTAGGGGGCCCGGCGGACGGCGCCGGGGCCGAAGGCAGCGGCGTCCGGGATGACGCCCCGGATCAGCGAGGTAGCCTGAGCGGTTGTCTTCGGCAGTGCGGCAGGGTCGGTGTCCACGACAGTGGTCGCCGACGGGCCGGCAGTCGTCGTGGCAGCGGCCCTCTTCGCAGACGTCGGTTCTGACGGCCCGCGCCCACCGGAGGTACAGCCGGCAAGCGCCAAGCCGCTCACCGCGACAGCGCAGCCGAGGCGCACCGCTTCCCTGCTCACGACCGCAAGCCCCCTGGAATCACCATTCACCATGCGTCCGACGTGATGCTAAGCGGTGACCGGCATGACACAACACCCGGTTGACGATCACGTGGCACAGCCGTACCCCTCCCGTCACACACCCGGCACACACTGACGGCGCACCGCGGTGCCAACGGCCCTTCAGTTCGGCTCGGCGGCTACGTTGGCGCCCGGCTCCAGCTGCACCTCCCCGAGACTGCGCTACTGCTGCTGAAGACGGCCCTGCCCAAGCCCAGCCCCGCCTTCGGCAAGGGCAAGCCAGGAACAGGCTTACCCTGATCGAAGCCCCCGCGCCCGCAGCCCGATGCCGGCCGTACAGCGTGGTCCGTAGCGCAGGGCCGCCACACGCGTAGGGGGCGCCCTCCGCGGAGGGCGCCCCCTACGCGTTCAGCCCTGGAGCTTCTCGAAGAAGAACTCGTGCTTCAGGAACGACGTGTCGTACTCCGCGCCCGGGTACGGCGGGATCAGCTGCGCGGCCTGGAACAGTCGCCAGCCGTCCTGGAGCGCCGCGACGCCCGTCTCGTACGGCGGTTCGTCGCTGTCGCCGGTGGTCGGGCTGGTGTGGCCCGTGCCGTCGTACTGCGACCAGCCCACCACCTCGGAGTCGAGCGCCGAGTTGGCCAGATAGAGGACCAGGACCTGCTGCTTCATGCGTGGCTCCGGAGGGTGGGGCGGTTGGTGACGCGGGTTGCCCAGTAGTCGATGTCGAAGGTGTCGTCGCCGGTCAGGGCGCGCCAGAGTTTCACCCGGTTGTAGATTTCCAGGCGGCCGGTGGCGGGCTCGTACCAGGGGAAGGTGCGGCTGAGTTCCCTGGCGACGGTGGGGTCGTCCAGGTCGGAGGTGTCCCAGAGGCGGACCTGGGGGACGGTCGGGTTGAAGCGGATCTTGAACATGTAACGCAGGATGTCGCTGTCGTTGCGCCGGCCGCCGTGCCAGATGCCATGGTGCAGCAGGACGACCGTGCCGGCCGGGCAGGCGAGGCGGGTCTGGCCGCGGAGGTTCTGGTAGCGGCCGGTGTCGGACTCGTTGGTGCGGCGCAGATGGCTGCCTGGGACGCTGAGGGTGCCGCCCATCTCGGTAGTGACGTCCTGCGGGTAGTACATGAGCTGGACGTCGAACGCGTCGGGCCGGATGTCGATGACGGCGTCGGCGTGCAGGGGCTGGGCCTCGCCGCCGTGCGGTTCGCGGACGTGGACGAAGTGGTGGTCGACGGTGGGGCCCGGGCCGACGAGGCTCTCCAGGGCGCCGGCGACGGCCGGGAGCTCGATCAGCCGGCGGGCGAAGGACCCCTCGGGGAAGGCCTCGTCCACGGGGGTGCCGAACGGCACCTCGGGGATCCCGGCGTCGAAGACGCCGATGGCCTGCTCGTTCATCTCCGGCGGTACGACGGCGTCCAGGCGGAGCGAGCCGTGTGCGACGAAGCTCGCCACCTGGGCCGAGTTCAGTAGCTGCTTGCTGGTTGACATACGGCAAGCCTAGAAAGGGCCTGCTCGCCTGTCGTGTGCTCTATTCATCGACTACTGGTAATTTCTCACCATGACCGGTCATGTGGTGCTGCCGCTGGACGAACCGCCGCGGGCGGTGAACGCGGGCGTCGGCATGCACGGCACCCTCGGCTCGCACGACGTCTTCCGGCTTCCCGGCCTGTGGCAGCTGCACCTGTATACCTACTCCGGCGAGCTGGCCTTCGGCGGCGGCCGGTATCCCATCCGGCCCGGGCACGTGAGCCTGGTGCCGCCGGATGTAGAGGTGCACTTCCACTACGAGTCGCGCCGGAACGAGCATCTGTACGCGCACTTCGCGCTGCCCGGCCGCGGTGAGCGGCGGACCGTGCCGGTGATGCAGGACGCGGGCGCGGAGGCCCCGGTGCTCACCGCTCTGCTGCGGCACGCGGTGGCCGCGATGCCGGTGTCGCCGGCGCGGGCGGCTGCGGAGGTGTGGACGGTGCTGTGGCACACGGCGCAGCTCGGCGGCGGCCAGGAGGCGGCGGGGCAGTCGCATCCGGCGCTGGCGGCGGCGTTCGCGTACATCGAACAGGGGCTGGCGGGACCGCTGCCGGTGCCGGGGATCGCCCGGGCGGCGGGGATCTCGCACAACCACCTCACCCGTCTGTTCCGCACGGGCACGGCCGACACGGTGGTGTCCTATATCCGCCGCCGCCGTATGGAGCGCGCCCGGCATCTGCTCCAGGCCTCGACGATGCCGATCCCGGCGGTGGCGGCGGCGGTCGGCATCCCGGACCTCCAGGCCTTCAACAAGACCTGCCGCCGCGAACTGGGAGCGGCGCCGCGTACGATCCGCGAGGCGGCGCGGCCCTAGAACTAGTACTCCAGCAGGATTTCGCTGTCTGACCTGGTCTTTCGCTGGGCGGCGGGAGTGTAGCGGGACTTCGATCGTGCGGGAGCGGTCTCACGGAGACCGCCCCTCGATCGTGCGACAACGCCGCCGGTAGTGACACCAGCGGGGCAGCCTCCGAGGGTGATCACCGAGTCTGCCGCCGCGCAATGGGACCTCGAACTGGATGACCTCTTCCTGACCATCGGGCACCGCTTCGACCGAGTCGAGCTCCGCCGCCGCATGCGTGACTACGTACGCGGGCTGCTCGCCCCGGTAGCCCGCAAGAACAGCTGGCAGCTGGCCGAACAGGCCGGCCACTCCACCCCACCCCTGACGGCCTGCAACACCTCCTCGCCGGATCGAAGTGGGAGCCCGACGACATCCGCGACGACCTGCAGGAATACGTCGCCGACAGGCTCGGCGAGGGCGACGGTGTCCTGATCATCGACGACACCGGGTTCATCAAGAAGAGCACCACCTCAGCCGGGGTCCAGCGCCAGCACTCCGGAACCGCAGGCCGCACCGAGAACTGCCAGATCGGCGTCTTCGCCGCCTACGCCACCACCCGCGGCAGGGCTCTGGTCGACCGAGAGTTCTACCTCCCGAAGTCCTGGACCGAGGACCGGGAACGCTGCCGCGCGGCAAGGGGCCCCGACGAGCGGGAGTTCGGCACCAAGGGCGAACTGGCTCGGCACATGGCGCTGCGGGCCCTCGCCTCGCCGCTGCCCATTCCCTGGGTCACCGCGGATTCCGCCTACGGTCAGGACAACCGATTCCGCCGGCTGCTGGATCAGTCGGGTGTCGGCTACATGCTGGCCGTGCCCAAGTCCCAGTTCAGCGTGGTCTGTTCACGGATCGAGGTTCTGTTCGGGCGGGCCCCGGACGAAGCGTGGGAGAAGATCTCATGCGGCGACGGCGCGAAGGGGCCCCGCCTCTACCACTGGGCAGCGGCGCGGCTGCCGGCCGTCGCCGAGTTCGACTATCAGGGCGAGGTCCCTCACCGGATGCGGTGGGCACTGGCCCGGCGCAGCATCAGCAAGCCCGACGAGATCGCCTACTACCTCGCCTACGCACCCCTTCACGTCACCGTCCAGGAGCTGGTGCGGGTCGCCGGGGCACGCTGGGCGATCGAGGAGTGCTTCCAGGCCGCGAAGAACGAGTGCGGCCTGGACCAGTACGAAGTCCGTCGCTACGTGGGCTGGTATCGGCACATCACTCTGACCATGCTCGCGCACGCTTTCCTGGCCGTCACGGCACACCAGCCCTGGGAAAGGGGGCGGAACAGGTGAGACACCCGGGCTCATCGGGCTCACAGTGGCGGAGGTTCGGTGACTCCTGGCAGCTTGTCGTGCCCGGCCCCCGCACCTGAGCGGACACCGCGGACGACACCACGCGCTGAGCTGGTCGAACTGGCGCCGCCGACGCCAGGCAGTCGCCCGCCGCTGTCACTACCTGCGGCGTTGTCGCACGATCGAGGGGCGGTCTCCGTGAGACCGCCCCCGCACGATCGAAGTCCCGTTACACTCCCGCCACCCGGCGAAAGACCAGGTCAGACAGCGAAATCCTGCTGGAGTGCTGGCTGAGTCGTAGCCGACCATTCCGATACCCAGGGTGGGGCAGGGAACTCGCCGTCATGTGAAAGGCCCGTCACTATCTCTGCTCCGGAGTCAGGACGTGTCGGGTCCGCTCCCCGATCCAGGCCGCTTCGAGGATCGCGGTCAGACTGGCGGTGTCGGTCGGGCCTGGATGGTTCTGGATCAAGCGGGTGACGCCACTGGCCATCTCCGCGAAGCGCGGGAGGTCGGCGCGTGCCACGCCGATGTCCGCCAAGGTGGCAGGGATGCCGATGTCGGCAAGGAGCCCGTCGAGCCAGGTGAGGAACGTGTCTGCGGCCTCGGCATCCGAGGCGTCGGTCACGTCGAGCCCGCACACCCCGGCGAGGATGGTCAACCGGTCGACGATGGCATCCCTGGCCGCGTCCAGCGCGTAGGGCAGCAGCAGCCCGACGCCCAAGCCGTGCGGTGTGTGGGTGGCTGCGCCGATGGGGTACTGGAGGGCGTGCGGAGCCGCGTTGCCTGCGTGGGAAAATGCGAGCCCGGCCAGCATGGACCCATAGGACATGTCCGCGCGCGCGTCCTTGTCGCCTCCGTCCCTGACGACATGGGGCAAGCTGCGGGCGATCCGCTTCGCGGCCAGGAGCGCGTAGTGATCGGTGATCGGGTTGCGGCCGAGGAAGACCTGCTCCACCGGGTCGCGCGGCCCGTGGGCCCGGGGTCGCGCGGTGTAGCTCTCCACCGCGTGACAAAACGCGTCGATGCCGGAGTGGGCAGTGACGGTCGCAGGGCAGGTGTAGGTGAGCTCGGGGTCGACGATGGCGAAGTCGGGCACGATGTGGACGCTGGAGACCCCCACCTTCAGCTCGCGGTCCGGGTCGGTCAACACCGAGACGGGCGTGAGCTCGGATCCGGTGCCTGACGTCGTCGGGACCGCGACGAGAGGAATCGTCGGCCCCGGCACCTTCGACTCGCCGTAGAAGTCGCGCGGCGTCCCACCGTGGCGCCGGATGACGCCGACGATTTTGGCGAGGTCGATCACCGTGCCACCCCCGATGGCGAGGATTACGTCGGCGTCCACCTCTGCGGCGACCGAGACGGCCAGGGCGACATCGGCGAGCGGCACGTCCGGAGTCGCGTCGGCAAACACCCCGACGACTTCGACCTTCTCCCGCACGGCGGCCACGATCTCGGCCACGCCCGGCTGCCCCAGAAGAACGCGGTCGGTCACGATGAGGACTCGCGAGCCACACTCGGCCACCACTCGTGGGATGTTCTGCGCGACCCCTTCGCCCACTATCAGCTGGCGTGGTCCGCGGACGGTCTCAAGCATGTCAGTGCCTCTCTGGAACGTCGGCGGTGATGTGCTGGGCGGACGTCCAGTTCACCTGCGAGACCGGGACGGCGTCGGCTGCCGGATGGCGCAGGCGCGCGCCGGGCTCCCGGACTCGGTCGTGCCCGGGCGCCCTCGGGTGCATCGCGATGAAGACGTCGCCCCTGGTGGGCGGGTCAGTCGGGGTCCCGCGGACATCGTCGCCAAGGGCGGTACGAGTCAAGGTCGCGACCAGCACCTCGATCATGAGCCCGAGGGCGTAGCCTTTGGGACCACCGAAACGGCTGATCGCCCCATCCACCGCCGCGGCCGCGTCTGTGGCGCGCACACCGGCGGAGTCGACGGCGTCCCCGGGTGCCAACGGATTCGTGCCGGCCATGGCCCGGCTCCCGCCCCACGGGTGGAGGCCGGTCAGGTCATGTGTGCACAGGGCGCGTTGATCCTCGGCGGGCACCCGGAGCAGCAAACCGGTCACGGTAGGTCGATCGCCGCGTAGGTGACGTCGAGGTACTCAAGGATGCCCTCGTGCGACCCCTCCTTGCCGATCCCGGACTGCTTCACGCCTCCGAACGGAGCTGACGGGTCCGAGATCAGACCGCGGTTGATGCCGACCATCCCGGTGTCCAGCCCCTCGGTGAACCGGAGCGCCCGTTGGAGGTCACGGGTGAAGACGTATCCGGCCAGGCCGTGCTCGGTGTCGTTGGCCTTCGCCATGACCTCGTCGTCGGACGTGAACGAGATGATCGGCGCCACCGGGCCGAAGATTTCCGCCTGCAGTATCCGCGCGTCTTCGGGCACGTCGACGATGACCGTAGGCGGGTAGAAATGGCCTGGCCCATCCGGACGCTCGCCGCCCACCAGGACGCGGGCGCCGCGATTGACCGCGTCGGCGACGAGCTCGTCGATCTCGGTGACCGAGGCCTCGTCGATCAACGCCCCGACGTCCACGCCGTCGTCGAGACCATGGCCCACCGAGAGCGCGCCCATCCGCTGGGCGAAGCGCGCCGTGAACTCCTCGCGCACCGGCTCCTCGACGTAGATTCGGTTCGCCGCGATGCAGGACTCCCCGATGTTGCGCATCTTGGCCACCATGGCACCGTCGAGCGCGGCGTCCAGGTCCGCGTCGGCACACACGATCAAGGCCGCGTTGCCGCCCAGTTCCATGGAGGTGCGCAGCACGTTGTCCGCCGCCTGTCGTAACAGCACGCGCCCGACCTCGGTCGACCCGGTGAACGAAAGCTTGCGGGTCCGACGGTCGGCCAGCAGTGCTGAGACCACCTCGCCGGAACGCTCGGTTGTCACGACGTTGACAACGCCCGGGGGAACGCCGACCTCCTCCATGATGCGGGCCAGGAACAGCATGGTGAGTGGCGTCCGGGCTGCCGGCTTGGTGATCGTCGTGCAGCCCGCCGCCAGCGCAGGAGCGATCTTGCGGGCGCCCATGGCCAACGGAAAGTTCCAGGGCGTCACGAAGACGCACGGTCCGACCGGCTTCGGCACGGTGAGGATGCGATATCCACCAGCGGGAGCGACGTTGTAGCGCCCCTCGACGCGCACCGCCTCCTCGGCGAACCAACGGAAGAACTCGGCACCGTAGGCCACCTCTCCCCGAGCCTCGGCGAGCGGCTTGCCCATCTCGAGCGTTATCAGCCGGGCGACTTCCTCGGATCGCTCGGTCAGTGCCCGGTACGTCGCGGTCAACAACTCTGACCGCTTTCGCGGCGGGGTCGCCGCCCACTCAGCCATTGCCTTGCTCGCCGCGTCCAGAGCGGCGAGCCCGTCGACGACGCCGGCGCCCGCCACCTCGGCGATGGTCTTGCCGGTGGCCGGGTCCTCGACGACAAAGGTGGCTCCGCCGGCGGCGTCGCGCCAGACGTCGCCAATCCGGAGCCGCCGGTGCTCGGGGGCCAGGACATCCATCGGGTCACTCATTGCGTCGCCTCCTGTGATGTTCTTGGTGATGTCCGGCGTGACATCGGCGATCGCGCCACGCGCGTGGACGAAGCGGTCACACGACCTCGTCGGGGTCGAGGTTGCCGAGCGGGTCGAACGTGGCCCTGGTTGCAGGGCGACGCCCCGCGCCTCCGATCGCCTTCTCGGGCCAGGGCTGCTTCGGCGTCATCAAGGCGTGCTCACGGGCGCATGTTGACGTCGCCGCCCTGCCCGGTTACCTCCCGGCCTCGGACAGCGCCAGCCCGGTGCCCGCATCGAACAGGTGCGCGCGGTCCAGGTCGACCGTGACAAGCAGCCGTTCGCCCGGCGTACCCGTGACGGTGGGTCGTGCCTTGACCTTGAGGATCTCCGTCCCCACTCGGACGTCGACCACGGTTCTGTCACCGAGCGGCTCAAGGCCGTAGAGCTCACCCGACAACGACGCGTCCCCACGCTGCTCGATGGACAAGTCTTCTGCCCGCAGGCCCAGCAGCAGCGGACGACCGTCCTCAGCCGTGGTCCAGCGGGGCCGCGGCAGCGTCCAGCCTTCCGCCCCGACCAGACGATCCCCCTCGGCGCGGCAGGGGAGGAGGCTGATCGACGGGCTCCCGACGAAGCCTGCGACCCACTGGTTGGCTGGTCGCTCGTACACCTGGGTCGGCGTTCCGACCTGTTGCACCTTCCCCTCCTTGAGGACCGCCACCTGGTCGGCCATGGACAGGGCCTCGACCTGGTCGTTGGTCACGTGGACGAAGGTTCCCCCGAGACTCCGGTGGATGCGGGTGAGCTCGGTGCGCATCTCGACGCGGAGCTTGAGGTCGAGGTTCGTCAGCGGCTCGTCCATGAGAAACGCGCGCGGGCGACGGACCAGCGCCCGCGCCAGCGCGACACGCTGCATCTCACCGCCCGACAGCTGCGCGGGACGACGCTGCAGCAGACGTTCGATGTGCAGCAGGCTCGACATCCGCTCGACGGCAGCGGCGATCTCGCTCGAAGAACAGCGGCGTGCCCGCAGCGGCGAAGCGATGTTCTCGTACGCCGTGAGTCGCGGGTAGAGGGCGTAGCTCTGGAAGACCATGGCCAGGTCGCGTGCGGCCGGGGAGTCACCGGTCGCGTCCCTCCCGTCCAGATGCACCGACCCGGCGTCAAGCCTCTCAAGGCCGGCGATCGCTCGCAGGGTCGTCGTCTTGCCTGCCCCAGAGGGCCCGAGCACGACGAAGAACGAGCCGTCCGGCACGTCCAGCGTCACCCCGTCCAGGGCCTGGACCTTGCCGAAGGACTTGCGCAGCCCGTGCACTGCCACGGTTCCCATCAGGCCACCAGCTCTTCCGTGCGCACGTCGTAGACCGGCGGGGGCCCGCCGGTGTGCCGCAGCCCGACCGGCGCGCCAGCGGCGAAACGGACAGTCGGTGGCATCCGAACCCGTACGTCGCGCCGGCCACCGTGGTCGACCACGCAGATGATTTCGTCTCCCAGCCACTCCGCCGAGACCACGCGGGCCGGGGCCGAACGCTCCGCCCCTGGTTCCGTGACCTCCAGCGCCTCCGGCCGGACGCCTGCGACCAGGCGACGGTCGCGCGGCAGGCCTGGCGGTGGCGTGAGGACCAGTCCGCCCTGACTGCGCAGCTTCCCGTCGGCCAGCTCCACCTCGATCAGGTTCATCGGCGGGGAGCCGATGAATGCGGCACAGAAGAGACTCGCCGGACGGTCGTAGACCTCCAGCGGCGTGCCGATCTGCTCGACGCGGCCCTTGTTGAGGATGGCGATTCTGTGGCCGAGCGACATCGCCTCGACTTGGTCGTGGGTGACGTAGACCATCGTCGTCCCCAGTCCCCCCTGCAGGTGCTTGATCTCCGTGCGCATGTCCGCCCTCAGCTCCGCGTCCAGATTGGTGAGGGGTTCGTCCATGAGGAAGGCGCGCGGTCGTCGCACCAGGGCGCGAGCAAGCGCGACGCGCTGCTGCTCCCCGCCGGACAGCCGGTGCGGTCGCCGGTCCAGGAGCGGACCGAGCCGCATCAGCCGGGCGGCATCGTCGACACGCTCGCGCACCTCCGCCTTGGGCAATCCCTCGGCCCGCAGCGGGAACGCCAGGTTGTCGCGGGTTCTCAGATGCGGGTAGAGAGCGTAGAACTGGAACACCATGGCGATGTCGCGCTCTGCCGGCGGCAGGTCGTTGACCAGCGTGTCGCCGATGCGGATGTCGCCCGTCGTCTGCCGCTCCAGGCCGGCTATGGCCCGCAGCGTGGTCGTCTTGCCGCAGCCCGAAGGGCCGAGCATCACGAACAGCTCGCCGTCGTCGATGGACAGGTCCACGTGCTCGACTGCGACCGTCCCGTCCGGGTAGCGCTTGTGCAGGGTGGTCACTTCGATGCCCGCCATCAGCGTCGCACCGCCCCGAGCGTCACACCGGCGACGAGGTGCTTGCGCACCAGGTAGGCGAAGACGAGCACTGGTAGGGCGAACACCAGGGAGGCGGCGGCCACGAGACCCCAGTCCACGGTGGTTCCGCCGATGAGCCCGGCGATGGCGGGTGGGGCCGTCCGTACGTCGTCGCTGGAGGTGAGGAAGATGGCGAACACGAACTCGTTCCACGAGAAGATGAGTGCGAAGACCGCCGTCGCGGCGATGCCGGGCAGGAGCAGGGGAAGGGTGAACCGCCGGAACGCCTGCAAGCGGGTGTAGCCGTCGAGCATGGCGGCATCCTCGTATTCTGCGGGCACCTCGTCGACGAACCCCTTCATCATCCAGATCGTGAACGGGACGTTGAAGGCGGCGTAGATGAGAATCAGGCCGAGCTTGCTGTCGATGAGCCCGACTTCGCGGTACATGAGGAAGATCGGGATCACGACCACCACAGGCGGCATGAAGCGGGTGGACAGGATGAAGAACAGTTGGTCCTTCTTGGCCTTCACGGCGAAGCGCGAGTAGGCCCAGGCCGCCGGGACCCCCAGCACGGTGGCCAGCACCGTGGAGGCCCCGGCGACAAGGAGGGAGTTGAGGAACGCGACGGACAACTCCGAGCGACCGCCGCCGGGGGCGAGGAACACGTCCTTGAAATGGTCCATGGTGACCGTGAAGTGGAAGAACTTGGCCGGGATAGCGTAGACGTCCCGGTTCTCCTTGATGGACGTCTCGATCATCCACAGCACCGGAAAGAGCATCACGACGGCCAGCACGGTCAGCAGCGCGACCTCCAGCACGGAGCGACCCCGGCCGCCGAAGCGACGCGCGGGGGGCGTGTGATCCTGGACAGGGCCTGTGGACACGGCCTCGTCGACGGAGACGGCCATCAGTCCTCCTTGAGCTTGTTCAAGTAGCGCAGGTAGAGCTGCGTGAGGACGATGACGACGAGGACCATGAGGATCCCGTACGCCGAGGCGGTTCCGGTGTTGAAGCCCAGGAACGCGACCTTGTAGACGTGGAACGACAACGTCTCGGTGGAGACGCCCGGACCGCCGCTGGTGAGGATGTAGACGAGGTCGAACAGCCGGAAGGCCTCGATGGCCCTGAACAGCACAGCGATGAGGAGCAGCGGCCACACCAGCGGAAGAGTGATGGTGCGGAACCGGAACCACTCGGACGCCCGGTCGATCGAGGCGGCCTCGTACAGGTACTTGGGGACCGCGGTGAGGCCCGCGAGTGCGATGAGCATGATGAACGGCGTCCATTGCCAGGTGTCGACCACGATCAGGGAGATCAGTGCCGTTCGCTGCTGGGTGAGCCACTCCACCTGCCCCAGGCCGAGCGAGTCGAGCATGCTGTTGATCACGCCGAACTGCGCGTCGAGCATGAATCGCCAGAACAGCCCGACCACGACCGGCGACAGCATCATCGGGACCAGGAACGCAGTGGTCAGCAGTCCTCGCCCGTGCGTGCGCCGTGAGATCAGGTAGGCGATGGAGAAGCCGAGCACGGTCTGCAGGGTGACCGCGCCGACCACGTAGATCAACGTCGTCAAGGCCCTCGTGTGGACCTGCGCCGAAGTCAGGATGGCGGTGTAGTTCTCGAACCAGACGAAATGGGCCGGCCCCCCGCGGGTGGCCGAGTAGTCGGTGAAAGACAGGTACAACGCCCACAGCAACGGGAACACCGACATCGCGAGCAGCAGCAGCAGCGCGGGGGAGATGAAGGCCACGGCGAGCCCGCGGTCACTCAAGCGGCGGGACCGACCCGGTGCAGGCGGCGTCGCGGACGCCACCTGCTCGGGGTGGTCGGTCGTCAGCGGGGCGGGGTCACTCACAGTCCGCCGCCGCCCTTGCCGCTGCCGGAGTCGAGCACGCTCTGCTGCTCCTTGGCGATGTCGTCGAGCGCATCCTTCGGCTTTTTCGTGCCGTTGAGAGCCGCGTTCACATTGGTGTTCTCGATGTCGACGAGGCGCGCGTACTCGGGCACGTTCCACATGTCCCGCATCCGCGGAACCGAGTCGGCGTACACCTGGTTGAACGGCCCGGCATTGAGGAACTCGGGCGACTGCAGGGCGTCCGTACGCGCGGGCACGCCACCGGCCGCGGCCCACTTCTTCTGGATGTCAGCCCGCTCGAACCACTTCATGAAGTTCAGGGCCTCCGCCTGGTTCGCTTTGGAGGAGTAGGCCGACACGTGCATCCCCATGCCGCCGAGAGGCACCAGGTTCGTCTTCTGGCTCGGCAGGGTGGCAAAACCGAGCTTGTCGAGGATCTGCTCCCGCGTGGTGCCGAGCGTCGACTGCTTCGGGTCGAGCAGGCCGCCGCTCGCGGCGATCCAGTTGAACGCGATGCATGCCTTGCCCTGGGCGACCGCCGCGTTCACCTCGTCGATGAACCAGTTGCCGGAGCCCTTGGCGGTCAGCGGCTTCATCTTGTTGACCAGGACGTCCATCGCCTCCTGGCCCGCCGCGTCGTTGAGGACGCCCTCGATCTTGTGCGTCTTGGCGTCCCAGAGGTTGCCGCCGTAGACGCCGTTGACCGTGTTGTAGGTCACGGCCGCGGCGTCGGAGCCGTTGGCCTGGTGGAAAGCCAGCCCGCTGACACCAGGGTTGTCCGCCTGGCACTTCTCGGCGACTGAGATCATCTCGTCCCAGGTCTGCGGTGGCTTGTCGCCGATCAGATCCTTGCGATAGATCATCGTCCAGGTGTCGCCGAGCAGCGGCAGTCCGTACAGGCTGGCGTTCTCGTCGCGCTTCCCGGTCTCCGCCTGCGGGAACTGGCCGTAGGCCGCCAGGAGGTACGGGTTGTAGGCCTTGACGTCGATGTTCTTCTTGACGAAGTCGGTGATGTCGAGGATGTTGCCGTTCGTCACGGCCTCACCGATGTGCTGCGAGTCCAGGATCGGGATGTCGAAGTCGGTCTTGTGCGCCGCGAACTGGGTGAACATCGCGTCGTGCCAGTTCGCGTTCGGCACGGTGTTGACCTTGATGGTCACGTTCGGCCGCTCCTTGGTGTACTCCGCGTTGGCGAAGGCTTCCAGAGCGTGAGCGGGGGGCCAGTCGAACCAGATGAAGCTGAGGGTCAGCGGGTCCTTGGTGAGCTCCGGGATGGTCGCCGGCGCCTTGGGCGCGCTCGAATCCGCGCCGTCGTCCTGCCCGCAAGCCGCCATGGTCGCGGCCACTAATACGGCCGCCGTCACCAGCTGCGCCGTTCGACCGGAAACGGACAGTCGTCTTATTCGCTCTGGATGCCGCATCTTCCTGCCTGCCTTCTGGGTGGGGAGCTCTGGAGCCTTCCTGCGTGCTTCACCGAGCAATTGCTGGGGGATGTTCAGGCGGGTCGACGGCTGCCGCAAGGGCTGACCCGCAGACCGGCGTCACGAGTACGCCGCGAGGTAATGGGGCTTCAAGCAGTCGACAGGTCCCTCGGCCCTTGTGCGGCCCGGCGGCGAACCGAGAAGGACATCGAGCATGCTCATAGGAGCTCCAACTGATCAAAGCGGAGCGATGGCGGGCGGTTCCGCGACGGGTGGACGGGTGAAGGAGGGCTGGCGTCCGTCACCTTTCCTATACGATCTGAATGGGAGCATCAACATCCCGCAGCATTGCGACCGATGTCAACAGGTTCGCGAAGACGTAAGAAAGGACCTCACGTCACGATGGACGACGAAGCGATGATCGCGAGGGGCCGTGGGGCCATGACGGGCGGAACGCCGCCGGGAAGATCTCGTGGCCGGCTTGCCGACGAGGTGTACGACACGCTGCTCGGACAGCTGATGTCGCTACGGATCGAGCCTGGTTCCCGCGTCACGATCGACGTCCTGGCGCGAGAGCTGGGGGTCTCGCAGACGCCGATCCGAGACGCTCTGAACCGCATGGAGGCCGAGGGCCTGGTCGTGCGTGTGCCCCATGCCGGCTATCACATTCCCCCCCAGATCACCCGTCAGCGATTCGAGGACATGCTCGAGCTCCGCCTGCTCCTCGAGCCGGCGGCGGCGCGCAGATCCGCCGAACGCGCATCATTGCAGCAGGTGGCCGGCCTGCGGCGACTGCTGGAGGAGATGGCGGAGCTGGAGGGGGGCACCGGGCTCATGGCCTATGGCGCCTTCGGGCTCCGCGACGCCGCTTTTCACGATCTCATCGCCTTGAGCGCGGAGAACCAGCTCATCCGCGAAGCGCTCGCTCGCCTGCACGCGCACGTGCACCTGTTCCGGCTTCTCCACGACACCCAGGTCACTCACTTGGCGATGGCCGAGCACGAAGACGTTGTGGGCGCGATCGCCTCGCGTGACCCCGACGCCGCCGCCTACGCCATGCGTCGGCACATCCTGCTGTCCGGCGAGCGGTTCCGGCGATTGTTCGACGAAATCAAGGGTTCGGACGGTATGGCGTAAAGGCTTGACGGGCGGGCTGGGCCGAGGAATGCTAACGCAATTGGATCAGATCGGATTGGATTGGATCGACGTCACCCCGCCTCAGATGCGAGGAGAAGCAGGTGCCCAGAGCGCTGCTCCTGACCGGCGACGCCGCCGAGGAACTCGACACCATGTATCCCTACTATCGC
>NZ_JBEXSX010000093.1:0-27999 GCF_040613835.1 Streptomyces sp. NPDC006207
CCGAGGGTTACGCCGAGAGCCGGCGGTGGGGGCGGGGGGGGGCGCGGGGATCCCGGCGCACCCCCTCACGCATCTCGGCGTCACGCGGCGCCGTGCGGGGTCAGGAGCCGGGCGAGCCAGTCGGTGCGGGTCCGGCGGGCCGTGGCCGAGATGCGCGCCTGCGGGTACAGGGCGTCGAAGCCGTGGAAACCGCCTGCCCAGACGTGGAGTTCGGCTTGGCCGCCGGCCGCCCAGATGCGGGTGGCGTAGTCGGTGTCCTCGTCGCGGAAGACTTCGGCGGAGCCGGTGTCGACGTAGGTGGTCGGCAGGCCCCAGAGGTCGTCGGCCAGCGCGGGCCAGACGTACGGGGACACCTCGGCGTCGGTGCGGACACCGAGGACCGCACGCCATCCGAACGCGTTCGTCGGTTCTGTCCCTCGTGGATACCCCGGCCTTCAGGCCAGGAAGGAAACGAGGCTCCTGTGGAGCAGGGCAGAAGGAGTCAGTTTGCCGTCGGGGAGGACTAGCGTCCACCGGCGACCCGGCCGAAACCCAACACTCACACGGAAGCAGGTAGATTGTGGGCGTGACGCAGAAGGTCACACGGGCGTTCAAGTACCGCCTTTACCCCACGGACGAGCAGGCGGCTGAGCTGTCGCGCACGTTCGGCTGCGTCCGCCTCGTGTACAACAAGGCGCTCGAGGAGCGAACACGGGCTTGGCACGGCGAGCAGCGACGCATCTCCTACCTGCAGTCCTCCTCCGCGCTGACACAGTGGAAGAAGACCGAGGAACTGGCTTTCCTGACGGAGGTGTCCTCCCTCCCGCTCCAACAGGCGCTTCGCCATCTTCAGACAGCGTTCGGGAACTTCTTCGCCAAGCGTGCGAAGTACCCGCGCTACAAGTCGCGGAAGAAGTCGCGCGCGTCGGCCGAGTACACGCGCAGCGCATTCACGTGGCGCGAGGGGCATCTGACTCTGGCCAAGATGGCCGAGCCTCTGGACATTCGCTGGTCGCGTCCGCTGCCTGAGGGCGCGGAGCCGACCACTGTGACGGTGTCCCGCGACGCGGCAGGACGCTGGTTCGTTTCCCTGCTGTGCGAGGACGCCATCGCCCCCGCGCCCGCCACCAGGACGGCGGTCGGCCTGGACGCCGGGATCACGTCCCTGGTGACCCTGTCCACCGGCGAGAAGATCGCCAACCCGAAGCACGAGCGCCGCGACCGCGCACGCCTTGCTCGCGCGCAGCGGGAGCTGTCGCGGAAGGCCAAGGGTTCGGCGAACCGGGAGAAGGCTCGCCGGAGGGTCGCTCGCGTCCACGCGCGGATCGCCGACCGGCGCCGCGACTTCCTGCACAAGCTGTCGACTCGCCTCGTCCGTGAGAACCAAACGGTCGTGATCGAGGACCTCGCCGTCCGCAACCTGCTGAAGAACGGCAAGCTCGCGCGCGCCATCTCCGACGCCTCGTGGACGGAACTGCGCTCCATGCTGGAGTACAAAAGCGCCTGGTACAGGCGCGACCTCGTCGTGATCGACCGCTGGTTCCCCAGCTCGAAGCTGTGCGGGGAATGCGGCGCGGTCCGCGAGAAGCTGCCGCTGAACGTCCGGGAGTGGACGTGCGACTGCGGTGCCGTGCATGACCGCGACGTGAACGCGGCGCGCAACATCCTGGCCGCCGGGCTGGCGGTGTCTGCCTGTGGAGACGGTGTAAGACCTCTTCGGGAGTCTTCCCGGACCGGGCGGTCGTCGGTGAAGCAGGAACCCCAGCGGGCAACCGCTTGAATCCCCCGCCTTTAGACGGGGGAGGAAGTCAACTCCCGGGTCCAGACGCCGGGCCCGCCGGAGTACTGGCGACGGCCAGAGATGAGCCTGATCCAGTTCCAGAAGCAGATCCGGCTGCAGGAGGCACGGCTGCTGCTCGCCAACCACCCGGGCGACGTCACCGGAGTCGGCCAACGCGTCGGGTACGACAACCTCTCGCAGTTCAGCCGCGAGTACCACCGCCAGTTCGGCGCTCCCCCGAGCCGGGACGCCCCGCCCGCATGCGGAACACGGCACACACCCCGTAGGCGCCCCGTCCGCAGCCGAGGCGCGCAAGGGAGCGGGAACGAGGGCCCGTTGGGGCCGCTGACGGAGCCGGGGCCTTTCCGTCGCCCGTACCCACGGTGGTGTTTCCGCTGCCCTCCTCCGTGGGCGGCCCCCACGCCGCGCGCATCGCCAGTATGGGTGATATCCCCTCCGGTCCCCGGATTCAGGGAGCCGGCCGTTCGTCGCGTGAATGGGGTAATCGGCGCCGTGCGCGCGCGATCGCGCGAAACATTCATTGACGCATCACCGCGCGGCCGATGAGACTCCATTTCCGGTAAAGAATGTGCAAGGGGCAACTATGAAGTCGTTCGTGCATAGAGGACAGATCACGAAAGTGGTCTTCGGCAGCGGAACGCGCAAGGGGCTCGCCGACGAGGTCAGGGCGCTGGGGCGCGGCCGGGCCCTCGTGCTGTGCACCCCCGGGCAGACCGACCAGGCCCGGGAGGTGAGCGAGCTCCTCGGCCCGCTCGCCGCCGGGGTGTTCGGCCAGGCGGCCGCGCACACGCCCGTGCCCGTCACCGAGAAGGCGGTCGACGCGGCCCGCGCGGCCGGCGCGGACTGCCTGCTCGCCGTGGGCGGCGGCTCGACCATCGGCCTCGGCAAGGCCGTCGCGCTGCGCACCGGGCTGCCGCAGCTCGCCCTTCCCACCACCTACGCGGGTTCGGAGATGACCCCGATCCTGGGCGAGACCCAGGGTGGTGTGAAGACCACCCGGCGGCTGCCGGAGATCCTGCTCGACACGGTCGTGTACGACGTCGACCTCACCTTGACCCTGCCCCCGCACGTCGCCGCGGTCAGCGGGCTCAACGCCATGGCGCACGCCGTGGAGGCGCTGTACGCCCAGGACGGCGACCCGCTCGCCTTCCTCACCGCCGGTGAGGCCCTGGACGCCCTGGCCACGGCCCTGCCGGCGATCCTTCGGGATCCCGCGGACACCGAGGCGCGCGCCGCCGCGCTGTACGGGGCGTGGCTGGCAGGGACCTGTCTGGGCACCGTCGGCATGGCCCTGCACCACAAGGTGTGCCATGTCCTGGGCGGCTCCTTCGGTCTGCCGCACGCGGAGACCCACGCCGTCGTGCTGCCCCACGTCATCGCGTACAACGCCCCGGCGGCCGAGGCGGCCATGGCCCGGATCGGCCGGGCGCTGCCCGGCGCCGACCTCGATCCCGCGACGGCGGTCTTCGACTTCGCGGGCGACATCGGCGCGCCCCGGGCGCTGCGTGACCTCGGCATGCCCGAGTCGGGCATCGGCGAGGCCGCCGACCTGATCGTCCGGGACGGCTACTGGAACCCGCGCCCGGTACGGCGGGACGCCGTACGCGACCTCCTGCAACGGGCCTGGGCGGGCGAACCGCCCCACCGGGCCGCCGACGACCATTCCTCCGACCCGACGGGAGCCCGTCATGCGTGACCTCACCGATTCCACCATCACCGAGGCCGTCGTCGCCACGGTCCGCGACGCGAAGGACGACCGCCTCGCCGAGATCCTCGAGTGCCTGGTCAGGCATGCGCACGACTTCGTCCGTGAGACCGGTCTGACCGAGCAGGAGTGGGCGCGCGGCGTGGACTTCCTCACGCGTACGGGGCAGAAGTGCACCCCCACGCGGCAGGAGTTCATCCTGCTGTCCGACGTGCTGGGGATCACGATGCTGGTCGACGCGCTCGGCAACCGGCGGGCGGAGGGATCGACGCAGAACAGCGTCCTCGGTCCCTTCTTCCGTGACGACCGCCCGCAGGCGGCCGACGGCGCCGACATCTCCGAGGGGCTGCCGGGCACGCCCTTGTTCTTCGAGGGGGTGGTGACCGACGACCACGGCGCGCCGGTCGCGAACGCCGGGATCGACGTCTGGCACAGCGACGCGGACGGCCACTACGACGTGGACGTCCCCGGCCTGTCCGACCCGGCCATGCGGGCCCTGCTGCGCACCGACGGCGAGGGGCGCTTCCGCTTCCGCTCGATCCGCCCGTCGAGCTACCCCATCCCCGACGACGGTCCGGTGGGCGAGATGATGCGGGCCACCGGCCGGTCCGTGATGCGGCCGGCGCATCTGCACGTCATGATCGCCGCCGAGGGGTTCCAGCGCGTGACCACGATGCTGTTCCCCTCCGACGACCTGTACCTCGACCAGGACCCGGTCTTCGGCGTCAAGCAGTCGCTGGTGACGCAGTACGCGAACCACCCGGCCTGCACCGGTCCGTACGGCACGCGGACCGACCAGCCGTACACCCTGCTCCGTCACACCTTCGTGCTCGAGCCGGGACGGTCGGCTCATGACCCCCGGCCTTCCTGACGGGCGGCGCCCGGCCCTGCCGGACCTGCCGGCGCACGTCGTGCCCCGGCCGCGGGTGACCCGCCGTGTCCTTCAGGCGCTGGCGGGACATCCGGTGCTGGTCGTCGCGGCCTCCGCCGGGTCGGGCAAGACCACCGCGGTGCTCCAGGCGGCACGGGCCCTGCCGGGCCCGGCCGCCTGGATACCCCTGGGCGGCCTCCCCACCGGGGACGGCGCCGGTGAGGTCCTCCGCGGCCGTCTGACGGAGGCCGTGTCCGCCGGCGGCGCGGGGCCGCCCTTGCTCGTGGTCGACGGGCTGGAGCACGTCGCAGGGCGGGCCATGGCCGAGGAGGCGCTCACCGCGCTCGTCGTGGAACCGCCGCGGGGGCTCCGGCTGGTGCTCGTCACGCGCACGGAGCCGCCCCAGGGCATCGGAGGGCTCGCAGACGTCCATCGCGTGGCGTTCCTCGACGACACCGACCTCGCCTTCGACGTCTCCGAGGCGGCCCGCGCCCTGCGACCCACCGGGCAGGACGGCCAGGCGCAGTTGCGGGTGCGGGACACCGGGGGCTGGGTCACCGGGGTCCTGCACGACTGGTGGGCCACGGACCCCGCGGCCGCGGCGGGCAGGCTCGACCTGCTCTCCGCCGACCTGCTGCGGCAACTCACCGAGGACGAGACGGCACTGCTCGTGGCGACCAGCGTGCTGGACGAGGTGACCGCCGAGTCCGCCAACGCGCTGGGGCTGTACGGGACGGACCGGGTCATGGCCTCCCTGCGCCACCGCCGGCTGCCGCTGACCTGGTCCCGCGACGGCACCATGCGGGCGCTGCCACGGTTCCGTCAGTACCTGCGCAAACGCGCCGACGCCATGGAGGAGGGCGCCCGGCGCGAGCTGAGACGCCGGCACGCCGCGTTGCTGGAGACGGCGGGCCGTCACGAGGACGCCGTCACCGAGCTGCTGATGGCCGGGGAGTCGGCGGCGGCCCGGCGCGCCGCAGAACAGGTCCTGCCCGGCATCCTGGAGCGGCTGGACCTGGCCACGGCGGAGAGCTGGCTCGACCGGATGCGGCCGGTGCCCGGGCCGCCCGCCCCGGGGATCGCGTCCGCCGCGCTGCGCGTCGCGTTCGGCCGTGAGCAGTGCTGGCGCGGGCTGCGGCTGGCCGACCACCACGGACGGTCCTGGTGGGGCCGGCTGCCCGACCAGCCCGGCGGCAGCGAGGACCTGACGCTGCTGGTGTGGTGCTTCTGGCACGCGGGCAGGCTCGAAGAGGCCCGGCGGATGCTGCAGGTGATGCCCCCCGGCCGCCACCGCGACATCGCCGCCGCGCTGATGTCGCTGGCGGACGGCGGCCCCCTCACCCCGCTCCCGGACCTGCGGGCCGACGCCGCGGGCCCGGTCGAGGTCATGCTGATGCGGATCGCCTACATGGGCGGACGGCTCGCCGAGCTCCAGGACGATCCCGCCCCGCCCGGTGCCTGGCGCCGGGCGACCGGCGCCCCATGGACCGTCGCCGCGCTCCGCGCGACCGGCCGCATCTCCCAGGCCGGCGAGATGTACGCGTCCCTCGGGGACGGACTCCGGCCGGTGTGGCTGACCGCCATCGACGACGTGGAGCTGATGGCCGACCTCGGCCGGCGCGAGGAGGCCTGGGCCGCGCTGGCGGCCGGACGCCCGGCCATCGCCGCGACCGGCTCACGCGTGTACGAGATCCTCAGCCTGCTGCTGGAGGCCAAACTGGCGCTGCGGCTCGACCGCGACCTGGCGCGGGCCGCCCGGGCGCTGACCGCGGCCGGACTTCGGGGCAGCGCCCGCTACGCCTTCACCGGGGAACTGTCCGGCACGTGGCGCGGCCTGCAACTGCTCCTGGCGGGCCGGGACCAGGAGGCGGTCCGCCCGCTGGCCGACGCGGTCGCCGCCATGACCGCGGGCGACCGGCTGCTGGAACTGCCGACCGCGGCCGTCTACTTGAGCGAGGCGATGTGGCGGGCCGGTGACGTGGAGGCCGCGGACGCCGCGGCCGACCTGGCCCTGGGGGTGTCCGCCGCCCAGGGCGGCCGTCATCTGCTGCTGCAGGCGCTGGACGACATGCCGGCGGTCGCCGTGCGCAGGGCCGACGCCGAGCCCTCGCACTCCTCACCCTGGCACGAGTTGGTGGCGGCGCGGTCCTCCGGCCCGGCGCTCAGTGCTCCCGTCGCACCGCGTCTGGTCCTCGAGGAGTTTGGGGCGGTCCGGCTGTCCGCGGACGGGCGGGAGGTACAGCCGCGTCTGGCCAAGAGCACCGAACTGCTGGCGTTCCTGCTGGCCAGGCCCGCCGCGACCGCGCGGCGCCCTATCTTGCTGAGCGCCCTGTTCCCCGGCCGGAGCGACGCCGCGGGGCGCAGTTACTTGCGGCAGGCGGTGTACCGGCTGCGGGAGGTGCTGCCGGAAGGGCTGGCGCTCCTGCAGGACGGCGACGTCTACCGGCTGACGCCCGAGGCGTCCGCGACGGGCTCCTCGGGAGCCTTCCGGCGGCTGCTGGCCGAGGCCGGCAGGCAGGACGGCGAGCACCGGCTCCACACCCTCCTGCAGGCACTGCGGACCGCGGGGCGCGGCCCGTACTTCGAGGGCGTGTCCACGCCGTGGCTGGACGCCCGGCGCGAGGAACTGGCGGCCGCGCTCATCCAGGCGCAGGTCGACGCCGGCGCCGTCGCCCTGCGCCTGGGCCGGATCCGTGAGACACGGGAGCTGGCGGGAGCGGCGCTGGAACGTGATCCGTACCGCGAGCAGGCCTGGCGGCTGGCGCTGGCCGGCGCCGAGGCGGCCGGGGACGACGACGAACTCATCGAGCTGTACCGGGGTTACCTGCGGGCCATGGCCGATCTCGGCGTGCGCCCGTCGGAAGAGATGAGACGCCTGGTCGAGCGGCTGCGCCGATGAGCCGTGAACCCCCGGCCACAGTGCGGTTTCCCTCCTATTAACAGGCGGCGGCGCACAGTTCACCACGTCCACCAGGGCTCGGCACACTCCTTCCCGGAGGTCTCCCATGACTGAAACCCTCGACATGACCGTCGCCTTCCGCGCCACGATGGGACGCCTGGCCACCGGGGTCAGCGTCATCACCACCCGGACCGCAAGCGCCCCCGTGGGCATGACGGCCAGTGCGGTCTCCGCACTGTCGCTGGACCCGCTGCAGCTGATCGTGTGCATCGGCAACCACCTGTTCACCCGCACCGCGATCTCCGAGCACGGCCGTTTCGCCGTCAACGTCCTGGGCGAGGACTGCGAGCACCTGGCCCGCACCTTCTCCGCTCCGGTGAAGGACCGCTTCGCGGGCGTGAGCGTCGACGAGGACCACGGCGTGCCGGTGCTCAAGGACGCGATCGCCACGATGGTCTGCGACGTCTCCCAGGCGCTGCCCGGCGGCGACCACACCATCTTCGTCGGCGACGTCCGGCACTTCGAGCACAAGGCGCAGGCCCGTCCGCTGCTGTACTTCGCGGGCGGCTTCGGCGTCCTGAGCTAGGCCCTGTCGTGACAGTCCCCCCGGTGCCCGGTGCCGTGTCGTGCCCGCCGGGCACCGGGGCCCCTACGGCCCGGTGGGAGGCTCCTTGAACCCTCCCCGTGCTGACCGCAAGGGGATTCCTGGCTCAGGAAGCCCCGCGGGTCAGCGACCCGCAAGGTCTTACTCCCTCAACACCAGCCGGGACGGAACCCGCCCGGTTGTGTATGCCAAAGCTGAGGTGGCTCGTGCTTGGTTCTCGCAACGCGCCGTCGCGCTGGCCTGGTTCTCGCTCAGCACGACACACGCACTACCCGCCGGCCTTTCGCCCTGGGCGCGATACCTCGTTTCCTGCCCTGCTCCGCAGGGGACCGATGCCTCGCCGGTCCGCAGGACGGGGCATCCTCGGAGGAACCTGGTGAACACCATTGCCGAGTACAAGCTCCACCCGCCCGCGCGGCCACGGCAGTTCGTGCCGCGGCCGCGGCTGCTGCGTCGTCTGGACGCCGCGGTGGAGCCCGTGGTCGTCGTCTCGGCGCCGCCGGGCGCCGGGAAGAGCGTGCTGCTCGCCGACTGGGCCCGTGCCCTCCAGGCCCGTGACGGCCAGGTGGCGTGGCTGGAGCTGGACGCGTACGACAACACCCCGGCGCGGCTGTGGGCCGGGGTCCTCGCTGCGCTGCGCCCGTTCCGGCCGGGGCTGCCCACTCCCCCGCCCGCCGGGGCATGGACGCTGGAGGCCTGGGTCGAGGACCTGCTGCCCCGCATCCTGGCTGCGCCGGCGGGCGGATCGCCGCTCACCCTGGTGCTGGACGGGGTGGAGTGGCTCACCGACCAGGCGGCCCTGCGCTGCCTGGGGGACTTCCTGACCGCGCTTCCCGCGGGCATGCGGGCCGTGCTGGCCACCCGCCACCTCCCCGGGGCGCCGGTGCCGGCGCTGCGCGCCCGGGGGCTCGCCGCCGACCTCGCGGCGGACGAGCTGCGTTTCGCCCCTGACGAGGCGGCCGCCCTGCTGGCGTGCCGCTCCGCCGGCCCGGTGGACGAGCGGAGGGTGCGCGAGCTGTACCACCTGACCGAGGGATGGGCGGCGGGCCTGTGCATGCTGGGGCGCACGCGCGCCGGGGACGCGGCCGGTGCCCGTCCCGGCGGGCCTGCCGTCGACGGCGCCCGCGCGGTCGCCGACTACCTCGGCACCGAGGTCCTGGACCGGCTCACCACCGAGCAGCGCGCCTTCCTGCTGCGCACCAGCGTCCTGGACGAACTGAGCCCGGAGTCCTGTCGTGCCGTCACGGGCAGCGACCGCGCCGGAGTGCTGCTGCGCGACCTCGCGCGGACCGTGCAACTGCTCGTGCCCTCGGGTACGGCTCCGGGGGCCTACCGGCACCACCCGGCGTTGCGCGCACTGCTGGCCGGGGTCCTGGCCACCGAGCAGCCAGGTGGGGCCGCGGCGCTGCACCACGCGGCCGGGCACTGGTACGGCGAGCGGCGTCGGACGACGCCCGCCGTACGGCACTTCGTGGAGGCCGGCGACATCCCGGGCGCGCTGACGGCCGTCCTTCAGGCCTGGGAGGAGACCCTGGCCGCGGGCCGGACCGCGGACGTCGCACGGTGGCTGCGCATGCTGCCGGCCCGCGCGGTCCGCGCCGACGCCCGGCTGTGTGTCGTGGCGGCGATGACGGCGCTGTGCGAGGGCGATCCCGAGGCGGCGGAGCGGTGGCTCGACGTGGCGAAGGCCCGGCCGTGCGGGCCGGGCACCGTGGGGGAAGGGGGAACGGTGGCGCAGGCGGCGGCCGTTGCCCAGGCTCTCGTCCGCTGTCTGCGGGGGGAGAGCGCCGCCCAGGTCCGGCTCGACGGGGCGGATGTCCGCCGTCCCGCCGCGCTGACCGCCTGGCGGGCGCTGGCCTGCGTCGCCCAGGGCACCGCGCTGCTGTGGCAGGGGCGTACGCAGGAGGCGGACGCCCACCTGGCCGAGGCGGTCCGCGACGCGCACGGCGCCCGGCACTCGCTGGTCCTCGTCCGCGCCCTGGGCTCGCGGGCCCTGTGCGCGTATCTGGACGGGAACCGGGAACGGGCGCGCACCTTGGTGGAGCAGGCGCTGGACACGGCCCGTGCCGAGGGTCTGACCGGCCACTTCGCCGCGGCGCCCGCCCATCTGTGCCATGCGGGACTGCTGTTGGAGGACCTCGCCCGTACCGACGCCGCCGAGGCCCTGTCCGGCGCGGCGCGGGCGATGACGGCGACCGTCCACGGCGGCGAGCCGCACTTGTGGGCGCTGGCCGGTGTCGTCGCCTCGGGACTGCCGCGCGGCGTTCGCGGCGCCGTCCCCGTGTCCGTGCCCGAGGAGGGCGGTGCCGTTCCTGAGGTGCTGGGCGGTCTGCTCGCGCGCCTTGGCACGGCACGGCCCGGGCCCGCAGCAGCAGGTGCAGGTGCAGTACCGCGAGCGCAGGACCTGTCCCCCGGGGAACGCCGGATCCTGCGCGCCTTGTGCGGTCCGCTGACGCTGCGGGAGATCGCCGCCGAGCTGCACGTGTCCCGCAACACCGTGAAGACCCAGGTCAGTTCCCTGTTCCGGAAGCTCGACGCGCACAGCCGCAGCGGCGCGGTGGCCCGGGCCCGGGAGTGCGGCGTGCTGCATCCCGGGCCCGGCACCTCCTACGAGGCGTCCTGCCGGCGGGCGTAGTCCGCCTGGGCCGTGTACGCGGTGTCCTTCTCCTCCGCGGGACCGTCGATGCCGCACACCTTCCGGGCGAGGTCGGCGATGGGCCCGCTCGGGGACAGCTCGGCGCGCTTCATGGTGAGCGTGCGGATCGCCAGCAGCGGCGTGCCGTTGAAGTTCTCGAAGGTGCTGATGCGGTCGCCCCAGTCGGACAGGAACAGGTCGCGGATCACCCGGCTGATCTTCAGCCGGTCGTGCGGCCTGCCGACCGGGCCGGTCTGCAGTGCCTCCAGCCAGGGCCGCAGCTCCGGGCGCTGCCACTGCCCCTCGGTGGGGAAGATCAGCGAGGCGCGCCCGGCCAGGTCGATCACCTCGTTGACCATGCGGGCGATGTTCTCCAGGTAGTACGCCCTGCCGTAGTCGAACATCAGGACGTTCGGCTTGTACAGGCCGCCCGGGGTGGTGAAGCCCTCGTCCTCGCAGGCGAGCACATGGGCCTTCAGCGTCTGGTGGAACCCGGCGAACTGCGAGATGCGCGCCTGCACCGGGGGCAGTTGGTAGGTGCCGATGTGCTCGGTGATCAGCAGGGTCAGTCCGAGCATCAGCTCGGCGCGCACCATCTGCCGCACGAGCGCCTGGTAGTGCAGCCAGTCGAAGACGCGCTGCGGGTACAGCGCGGCGTGCTGGGGGTTGCCGATGTGGAACACCCGGTCCCAGGGGATCAGCACGTCCTCGAAGAGGATGACGCTGTCGAGCTCGTCGCCCTGCGAGGCGAGCGGGTGCTCGACGTCCTCGCCGTCGCGGACGTTGCTCTCCCGGCAGATGATGGTGACGCCGGGCGCGTTGGGCGGGACCGCGCCGAAGATGACCTGCTCCGGCTGGATGCCCGGGCGGTAGAACACGCCGATGTGGATCCAGTCGCCGAAGGCCGCGCCCGTGCCGATGGCCTTGACGCCCCGCACGGTGATGCCCTCGTCGGAGGTGGCCACGACCTTCAGCGCGGGCGATTCCGCCTGCGCGGACTCCCGGGAACGGTCGGTCTGCGGGTCCACGAACGCCGGCGTCGTGTTGAGGTCGCCGTCCCGCGCCTGCCGCCAGAAGTCGAGGATCCCCGCGGTGAGGTCCCGGCCGTCGGTCCCCACCGCCTGGCTGCTCCAGGGCTCGGGGTCGTCGACGTAGGTCAGCAGGACGTAGTTGTTGACGTCGGGGGTGCGCGGGGTGGCGCCGCCGCCCAGCTCGTGCAGCACGGTCTCGATGTAGCGCCGCTTGCGCTTCAGGTCGTCCTTGCTGCGGTGCTGGAACCACGTCATGGACCGGCGGACCCCGTCCTCGTCCACGAACGTCATGACGTCCTGGAGGTCCGGGCGGTGGTGCAGGTCGTAGAACTCGGCGATCCGCCGGGCGTACGCCCTGGTCTTCGGGTGCGTGGCGACGTTGTCGACGAGCTCGTCACCCACCCACACCTTCCGGCCGTCGTCGAGTGCCGCCAGGTATTCCTTGCCTGTACGCACGTCGTGCTCCTTTCCGGGACACGGGATCTGGACGGAACGCAGCCTGCGCCCCGACGGGGTGAGAGCGCGCCCCGCCGCGGCACATCACCCCGGGTGAAACCGCCGGTCACAGGCCCTCCGGCATTGAGGAGGCCCGGTCCCGTGCGGCACGATTGCGGCATGCACGATGCGGTCTCCCGGACGACGCACTCCCCCCGCCTGAGGGGCCGCGACGACGAGATCGCCGCCCTGCGCGCGGCCCTTGACGGGGTGCTCCGCGGGGAGGGCGCGTGCGTCCTCGTGGAGGGCGCGTCCGGCACCGGCAAGAGCGGACTGCTGACCCGCCTGGGAGAGCTGGCGGGCGCGGCCGGGTTCGACGTCCTGTGGGTACGGGCCGACGAGCTCGACCAGTACGCCCCGCTGGCCGCGCTGCACGCCGCGGTGCACGGCCCCGCCGCCGGCGCCCGCCGGGCCCCCGAGGCCACCGGCGACCAGCGGCTGTGGCTGCTGGACGGCATCACCGACGCCCTGGAGGACCGCGCCCAGCGCGCCCCGGTGGCGGTCCTCGTCGACGACGCGCAATGGGCGGACCCGGCCACCTTGTTCGCCCTGCGGACGCTGCCCGGGCGGCTGGCGGCCTCCCGGGTCCTGTGGGTGATCGCCGTACGTTCCGGCACCGAGCGGTCCGACGTCACCCGGATGAGCCGTACGCTGCGCGACCGGGGGGCGCGCGGGCTGACCCTCGGGCCGCTCCCGCCCGCGGCGCTGCGGCAGCTGGCGGCGGACGTCCTCGGGGCGGCGCCCACCCCCGCCCTGTCCCGGCTGCTGGACGGCAGCGCGGGCAACCCCTTCCTGGCGATCGAACTCCTGCGCTCGCTGCGCGACGCCGACGCCGTCGGCATCCACGGCGGCACCGCGACCCCCCTGACCCAGGAGATGCCCGCCGGATTCCGGCGGAGCGTCCGGGAGCGGCTGGACCGGCTGCCCGAGGACGCACGGCATCTGCTGCAGATCGGCTCGGTGCTGGGCCGCGCGTTCGACCTCGGCGTCGTCGCCCGGATGCTCGGCAGGCCCGTCGGCGGGCTGCTGTCCGCCGTGGACAGCGTCCTGGGCGCACAACTGCTGGTCAGCGCGGGCCGCCGGTTCGCCTTCCGGCACGACCTGATCCGGCAGGCCGTCCACGACGACCTCCCGCTGCCCGTGCGCGTGGCCCTGCACCGGGAGGCCGCCGACGCCCTGCGCGACGGCAGCGGCGACCGGGCGGAGATCGCCTGGCACCTCGTCCTCGCCGGCGGCACCATCGACGACGCGTCCGTGCACACCCTGACCACCGCCGTCCGGGAGCTGTCGCGGACCGTCCCCGGATCCGCCGCCGACCTCGCACGCCAGGCGGCGGACCTGCTGCCGGCCCACGACCCGCGGCGCGTCGAACTGCTCACCCACGCGGCCGAACTGCTCGGCTGGACCCGGCGGGTCAACGAGGCCCTCGAACTGGTCGACGCCACCATCTCCGACGGGCTGCAACCCGCCCAGGAGGCCGCACTCCGGCTGGTCGGCGGCGAGATCCACCAGGCGGCGGGCGACGACGCGGCCGCGATGAGCCATCTGCGGCGGGCCCTGGAGCTGCCCGACCTCCCGCAGGACCTGCGCGTCCGGCTGCTCAAGGCCAAGGCGACCGCCCACATCCACCGCCGCGAGATCGCGGCCGCGGAGGAGACGGACACCGGGCTGGTCGAGGCGGCGTACCGCAGCGCCGACCCGGCCGTCGTCGTCAGCGCCATGGTCTTCCAGTCGCAGACCGCCTTCTACCGCGGCCACCTGGACCGCGCCCTCGAACTCGCCGAGAACGCCTCCGGACGGGCCGCCACGACCGCCGACGGCCTGCGGTTGCGGCCGCCCCGCATCCCGGCCCTGTGGCTGGCCATCGTCATGCTGTCCACCGACTGGCTGGAGGACGCCCCGCGGGTACTGCGCGAGGGCCAGCGCTCTGCCGAATCCCTCGGCCTGGGCTGGTCACTGCCCCACTGGCACGCCTGCCGGGCCATCGCCCTGCTGGAAGGCGGTGCCCTGGACGACGCGGCCGTGGAGGCCGAAGCCTGCCTCACCGTAGCCGCGGAGCTGGAGACGGCCCGCGCGGTGCCCCTGGTCCGCGCCGTCCTGGCCCTGGTCGACACCGCGCGCGGTGACCTCGCCCAGGCCGGTGCGCATCTGCGGGCCGCGACCGCGGCCGCACCCGACGGCACCCCGTACGGCCCGTGGACGGCGCTCGCCCACGCCCGCCTCCTGCAGGCCCAGGGCCATGGCGCGGCGGCGGCCGAGGCACTCGGCGCCTTCTTCCACACGGGTGACCGTACGGCCTGGCTGCTCTGTCTGCCCCCCGGCCATTGGCCGGCCCTGGCGCGTACGGCACTGCGCGGTGGCGACCGGGCGACGGCCGAGGCGGTTGCCACGGTCGTGCGCGCCGTGGCCGAGGAGAACGGCGGTCAGGACGTCGTCCTGGCCGTACGGGACCACATCGACGGGCTCCTTCTCGACGACGCCGCGGCACTGCAGGCAGCCGTCGCAGATCACCGTCTCGGGGGCCGCCTCCCGGCGTTGGCCGCGGCCCACGAGGACCTGGGCACCCTCCTGGCCGCGCACGGCCGTACCGATGCGGCGGTCGCGTCGCTGGAGGAGGCCGCGCGGCTCGCCGCCGCGACCGGGGCCCTCCACGACAGCGAGCGCGTCCGCCGCCTCCTGCGGGACCTCGGCGTACGCGCCTCCGGTATGACCCGCCGCGCGGCCGCCACCTCCGGCTGGGACAGCCTGACCGAGTCCGAGCTGAAGGTGGTGCCCCTCGTCGCGGAGGGACTCACGAACCGGGCCATCGCCGACCGCCTCTACCTGTCCGTCCACACGGTCAACACCCACCTGAAGCACGTCTTCACCAAGCTCGGCATCAACACCCGCGTGGAACTGACCCGGTTGGCGGTGGAACGGACCGGCGCGGGCGCCGACCGGACCTGACCGCCGCCTGACCGCCGCCTGACCGCCGCCTGACCGCGGCCTGATCGCGGCCTCACCGCGCGGGCCGCCAAGATCCCTTGAATGGGCGATGCCCGCCCATGGCCCTCCTCCCGATGCTGGTGGCGGGGCAGGCCTCCGGTCCGGTGGCCGCCCCACTCAGTTCCGGGAGTGAGGGACCATGACGACCGCGCGCGGATACCGCGGCTCTCTCCAGGGCATCGTGGCGGCCGGCGCGGCACCCCACGGCTACACCCTGGCCCTGTGGACGGCCACCGCCGTGACCGCGTCCGCACGGGACGCACCGTCCGCCGCGGAGGTGCTGGCGCTGCTCACCGGCGCCACGCTCACCTACGTCGCGGTGGGGGCCGCCGCCCACGGCGGCCTCGGGCGTCCCCTGGCGCGCACGGCACCACCGGCCGGCCCCGTCTGGGCCGCACTGCACCTGGCCACGGTCGCCCTCGGCGCCGTGCTCAGCGCACTGCTGGCGCACGTCCTGTCCGGCCCCCTGCTGTGGGGCCTGGTGGGGGCCACCGCCACCGGCGTGTACCTGCTCGGCGCGGGCGCCCAGTTCTGGTGGGCCAGGACCGTACGGCGCCCCTCACCCCCGTCACCCGGACCGACCGTACCGACCGTACCGACCCGAGGAACCGCCATGACGCTCGTACTCGACCCCGCCGCACAGGACCTGCTCTTCCGTGAGGCCCGCACCGCCAATACCTTCACCGACGCCCCGGTCACCGACGAGCAGGTCCAGGACATCTACGACCTGGTCAAGTACGGCCCGACCTCCATGAACCAGCAGCCGCTGAGGGTGATCCTGGTCCGCTCCGAGGACGCCCGCGCACGCCTTGTGCAGCACCTGGCCGAGGGCAACAAGAAGAAGACCGCGACCGCGCCGCTGGTCGCCCTGCTCGCCGCCGACAACGAGTTCCACCAGGAACTGCCCGCCGTCTTCCCGCACTTCCCGCAGGCCAAGGACGTGTTCTTCGCCGAGCGCGCGGTCCGCGAGCGGTCGGCCGCCCTGAACGCCGCCCTGCAGGTGGGCTACTTCATCGTCGGCGTCCGCGCCGCCGGGCTCGCCGCCGGCCCGATGACCGGCTTCGACGCCGACGCGATCAACAAGGAGTTCTTCCCCGACGGCGACCACTCCGTCCTCGCCGTCGTCAACATCGGCAACCCGGGCACGGACGCGTGGTTCGCGCGCAGCCCGCGACTGGCCTACGACGAGGTGGTCAGCACCGTCTGACGCCGGACAGCGAGGATGGCCGCGCTCAAGCCCCCGGGGCCGCTCCCGGGGGCTTGAGCCATTTCGCGCGGGCCGGATTCCACCCGATCGGCATTCGACAGCAGACCAGGCGGAGGAGCCGATTCCGCTTTAGGATCCTCGATGGGCCGGCTGCCGCAGCGGATTCGCATTCCGGAGCCCTTCGTATTGCGCGCCGCACATCGCAGAATTCGAACAGGAATAGGAGAGCCGCCATGACCCCGATGGCGTTCCGTCGTGGCATTCTCGCTTTCGGCCTCACCATGGCGGCTGTCGCCGCATGCGCCCCCGCGGCGAAGGACGGCGCCGGCGAGGCGCCGGCCGCCGTCGTCGCTCCGGCAACGTCCATGCGGCCGACCGACAAGCTGTCCGTCCTGCTCGAGCAGGCTCTCCCGAACGTCAAGGGCAAGACGTTCACCTCGGCGGTCGTCGACTACCCGCCCGATGGGAGCACGCCCCCGCATCGGCACGGGGATGCCTTCGTCTACGCCTACGTCCTCAAGGGCACGGTGCGCAGCCAGCTCGCCGGAGAGCCGGTTCACACCTACCGCAAGGGTGAGTACTGGGTCGAGCCGCCGGGCGCCCACCACGTGCTGTCGGAGAACGCCAGCCGAACGGAGCCCGCGCAGTTGCTGGTCGTCTTCATCGGCAACACGGGGGATGCGATCAAGGTCGACGATCCGTCGAGCTAGGACGTCGGTTGCGGTCGGCACCGCCGCGGCACGCTCGGAGGAGAAGCATGAGCAGCCATGACGACGCGGATTACGCGGCCAGGGCGGCACGGCTGGGCTGCGCCACGCTGGTGGACGCGATGGGCCGCGTCCACAGCCATCGCGCGCACATCCTCGCCCTGTCGAGCCCCGTTGCCTCCAGGACGCTGTTCGGTCCGGCCGTCACCATCGCGTACCTGCCCTACCGCGACGATCTGCCACAGGCCGGGACCGGCTTCGGTGAACTCTTCGACCAGGCGGTCGGCGACGACCCGGCCGGGAAGGTCCTCGTGCTGTCCAGCGGCGGGTACCCGGACGTCTCGCACGGTGGCGGCACGAAACTGTCCCGGGTCAAGCGTCACCAGCTCGCCGGTGTGCTGGCGGACGGCAGGCTGCGGGACTTCGCCCAACTGCGCGACCACGGCTTCGCGTCATGGTGCCGGGGCGAGGCGACACGCTGGGGCGGCGACGTCGTCATGCCGTACGCGGCCGGCGTCGCCGTCGAAGTCGCGGGGGTGTGCATCACTCCCGGTGATTACGTCTTCGCCGACGCGGCGGGAGCCGTGGTCATCCCTCAGGCCAGCCTGGAGCGGGTGTTCCAGGAGGCGGCCAAGGTCGAAGCCGAGGACGCCGAGTCCGTCGCCCGGCTCCTGGACGAACGCCCGCCCCGGTAGCGGCCCAGGTTCCCGGCGGCCGCACGCCCACGACACGACACACGACGACGTGACACATCGCTCCTCGTCACCTCGTCCGCGGACAGCCTGTGGGGTCCGCTGATCGGCGAACTGGCCGAAGTGCTGCCCGACGGGGCCAAGGTCATCGACCGCAGCACGGTCAACGCCTGGCACGACGACCGGGTACGTGAGCGCCTCACGTCCACCGGACGCGGCAAGCTCATCTTCTCGGGCATCTCATTGGAGGTGTGCGCGACGCTGCCCGCCATCGCGGCCGCCGCGGAGGGCTACGACACCTACGTCGCGCTCGACGCGTCCGGGACGTTCTCCGGCGCCAAGCGGGAGGCCGGCCTCATCCGGCTCCAGCAGGCGGGTGTCATCGTCAGCGACTACGCCACGCTGATGGTCGAGATCCTCGGCGACAACGCCTCGGCCAAGGCCGCCGAGGTGTACGCGGCCCTCGACATGCCGTTCGCCGTGCTCGTCGGGCAGATCTCCGCCGCGTACGGCGCGTAGCGCCGCGTGCCTTGTCCCGGCGCCGGGACCGCAATCGGCCCCGGCACCGGGATGACGCGTGCCGCCTCGGCTACTCGCCGGTCTGCTGCCGCAGCCGCTCGTCCAGCCAGGTACGGGCCACGCCCCAGGCGTGCCCGTCCGGGTCGATCACGTCGAAGTGGTCCGCTCCGGGTGAGATCGCGAGTGTGACGTCCGCTCCCTTGGCCGTGGCGGCTTGCGCGTAGGTCTGCGCGTAGGCCGGCGGGATCACCTCGTCGGCCGAGCCGTGGACGACCAGGACCGGGACCCCGCCGTCGGCGAGTTCGACGGGGGAAGCGACCGCGTACCGGTCGGCGTGTTCCGCGACGCTCCCTCCGAGCAGCAGCCGGGCGATGCCGTCCCCGGCCTGAGCGGCCACCGCAGGCCACACGTCGGCGTGGGACGGCGGCGGCGCGTTGGGCGGGACGTCGGCATCGGAGTCCGTCATGCCGTTGCCGAGTGCCACCGAGTCGGCGTGGACCAGGTCCAGCACGCCGGCCAGCGACACCACTGCGACGGGCTTGACCCGGGGATGCGCGCCGGGAACGCCGTCCGGCAGGGCGGAGCGGTGCGCGACCCATGTGGCCAGGTGCCCGCCCGCCGAGTGTCCGACCACCAGAACGCGGCCCGCGTCGACCGCCGGGTCGAGGTGGGCGACGGCGTCCACGGCCGCCGCCATGTCGTCGAACGTCCCCGGCCACCCGCCGCCGGGTTCGCCGATCCTGCGGTACTCCACGTTCCAGACGGCGTAGCCGCGTGCCACGAGGTCCTCGGCCAGCGGTACGACCTGCCGGCGGTCGAACATGGCCGTCCACCATCCGCCGTGCACCAGGACCACGACGGGGAAGGGCCCCTCGCTCTCGGGGAGGTAGAGCTCTCCAACCTGGGACGGCTCGGGTCCGTAGGCGACGGTCCGTACCGCTCGGGAGCCATCGGCCGCGTCGTCGTAGCGCACCCCGCTGTCGGCGCTGACGAGCCGGTCGATCGTGGCGAAGAACGCGGCGATCTCGGGGAGGTTGCCCCCCTTCGCGCGCGACTCGTCGAAGGCCAGGGCGTCCGCCCATTCGACGACGTCCAGCCAGGTGTCGTCGGCGACGCGCACCAGGCGTGCGCCGATGAAGCCCCTGCGGTCCTTGCGGAACGCCGACAGCATGCCGGAGCGCGCCGACAGCATGTCCGACGTCCTGTCCGGTGCGACGACGAACGTCGTCAGCTCGATCACAGACATCCTCAGCTCCTGACGGGTGATGCACGGAACACGATTAGTGAGCAAACTTGATAGTCACTGATCTTGACTATTCACCTTAGGTGTCCCCGGGGACGGCGGCAAGCGAGAGCGGAGGCCGGACGGAGGGCCGGGCGTCATGCGCGTGGTCATCCACCGCGGTGAACACACGGGCGGTGCGCCCCGGATGCACAGCGGGCACCCGGCGAGGCCGCCACACTACGATCGACCGTAGTGAGGGACTCCAGACGCAAAGGGGTGGCCGGCCGTGCGGCGCAGTGAACGGAAGGTGACGGATCCCGACATCGGGATCATGTCCGCACGCCTGCTCTTCTCGGTCCAGAAGGAACTCTTCGAGAAGCTCGCCGAACAGGGCCATCCCGAGCTGCGCCCCCAGCACGGCGCGGTGCTGGGGTACATCGACGAAGAGGGCAGCCGGGCGACGGAACTGTCCCGGCTGTCCGGGGCCCACAAACAGGTCATCGGCAATCTGATCGACGAACTCGAAGCCCTGGACTACGTGGAGCGCCGCCCGGACCCCAGCGACAGGCGCGCGAAACTGATCGTGCCCACCGCCCTGGGACGCGACCAGATGCGCAAGTCCGACGCCATCATGGCCGCCATCGAGGAGCGCCACGCCGAGGAGATCGGCAAGCAGGAGTACGCACGCTTCAAGGACGCGTTCCGGCGGATCACCGCACTCCAGACCGAACGCTTCGACGAGGCCACGACGCCCCGGCGGCGGCGTCCGGCGGCCGGAGACTGACCGTCTACAGGCGGGCGGTCATCCCGCCGTATATCGCGAGCGCGGCTCCGGTGATGAACCCGGTCTCGTCGCTCAGCAGGAACGCCGCGAACGCGGCGATCTCCTCCGCCCGGGCCATCCGCCCGAGCGGATGCATCGCTTCGGCCGAGCGCCAGGAGTCCTCCGGCGTCAGGTCCGGGTCGGCCTGCGCGAGAGCGCGCGACAAGGGCGTGTCGACACCGCCGGTGACCAGGGCGTTGACCCGGACGCCGGCCGCGGCCGCGTCCGGCGCCGCCGACTGGGTGAGCCCGATGACGCCGTGCTTGGCCGCGTTGTAGGGGGCCATGTGCGGGCACGCGGCGACGCCGCAGACGGAGGCGTTCTTCAGGTCGCGCCCCCGCCGCTCGCCTGGAGCGCGGGTATCTCGTACTTCAGGGCGTAGAAGACGCTGGTGAGGTTCAGCTCCAGGTCCGCGTGCCAGGCCCCGCTGTCGACCTCGGTGACCCTGCCGTCGGCGGTGGGGGCGCCCGCGTTGTTGAACGCGCCGTCGAGCCTGCCGTACAGGCCCAGCGCCTGCCCGACCGCCTCCTCCACGTCGGCCTCCACGGTCACGTCGGTGGGTACGAAGGTCGCCTCGCCTCCGGCGGCCTTGATGTCGGCCGCCAGCGCCTCACCGACCTCCCGGCCGCGTGCCGCGAGGACGAGCTTCGCGCCCTCGCCCGCGACGCGCTCCGCCGTCGCCCAGCCCATGCCCGAGGTGGCCCCGGTGATCAGGATGACCTTCTCTGCGAAACGTGCGTACACGATCACTCCCCTGGCCGGTCGGGCCGGAAGGTGGAACTCCCAGCGTTGTCGTACCCCCGGCGTAGCATCCGCCCGGAGTCGGGATTGCGGTGTGCGGCTGACGGAGGCGCGTGGATGACGAGCACAACAGGCGAGACCGTGACGGTGTCCCGGCTCTTCGGGACCCCGGCGGGGGACATCTTCCGGATCCTGGCGGACCCGGGACAACACTCTGCGTTCGACGGCTCGGGGATGCTGCGCGGTGCCGCCACCGACGCCCCCGTTTCGGGCGTCGGAGACGTCTTCGTGATGCGGATGCACCACGAGCGTCACGGTGACTACGAAATGAACAACCACGTCGTCGAGTACGAGCCGGACCGCCGCATCGGCTGGGAGCCGCGACCCGGCCGCGGGCATCCGGACGTCGCCGCGCCTGGTGCGGTGTGGGGGCACCGATGGATCTTCGATCTACGCCCGAACGGCGCCGGGGCGACGATCGTGACCGAGATCTTCGATGGTTCGCGCATGCCGGAGGACAAGCGCACGGAAGTGGTCAACGGGCGCGCCTGGTGGCAGAGCCAGATGGCAAGCACCCTGGAACGCCTCGCCGAACTGTGCGCCGTCCGGTGACCGCCGAATTCGACGCCCTCAAGGGCGGCCTGGACCGGCAGCGGCAGCATGTCCTCGGGATCCTCGCCAGCCTCTCGGAGGACGATCTGCGCCGGCCCGTACTGCCCAGCGGCTGGAGCTGCCTGGCCCTGGTGCGGCATCTGACCCTGGACGTCGAACGCTTCTGGTTCCCCGGCGTCATCGCGGGCGAGCCGGCTGTGGCCCGGCAGCTCACGGCGGGGGCGCAGGCACACTGGTCCGTGCCCGAGACGATGAGTGCCGAGGAGGTCTTCGCCGACTACCGGACGGCCGTCGAGCGCGCGGACGCCGTCCTGGCTTCCACGGCACTCGAACAGCCGCCTGCCGCCTGGCCCGAGGAGATCTGGCCCGACTGGCGGCTGCCCGACGTGCGCCACATCCTGATCCACGTGCTCACCGAGGTCGCCTGTCACAGCGGCCACTTGGACGCCGCCCGCGAACTGATCGACGGCAGGACCTGGCTCGGCGGCGACCCCTACGCCCGTGACTGACCGCAGCGGGGTGTGACGGCTCGTCAGGAAGCCGAGGGGTCGGGCCCGGCGCCCGCGATTCCCGCGGCGTCACGCTGGAGGCGGGCGAGGGCGTGGACCGTGTCGCGGGTCGCCGGGTACAGGCCCCGGTAGAGGCTGTGCAGCCTGTCGTACGCAGTCTCCGTGGCCGGGTCCGGTACGCACTGCTCCTGGACGGGGTTCCACGTCGCGGTGGCCGTTCCACCGTCCCATTGGGCGGCGAGCCGGGCGGCCCCGTAGGCGGCTCCGACGGTGACGGTGGGAATGTCCTGGGGCAGCCCGGTGACGTCGGAGACGATCTGCGTCCAGAGCCTGCCCTGCGTGCCCCCGCCGACCGCGACGACCCGCTCGATGTCGGCGCCCGCCCGGCGCATGGCCTCGACGTTGTGGCGCACGCCGTGAGCGGTGGCCTCCAGCGCGGCCCGGTACAGGTCGCCGCGGGTGTGCTCGACGGTCAGACCGGCGATCACCCCGCGAGCGTCGGGGTCGGCGATCGGCGTCCGCTCACCGGCGAAGTACGGGAGCATCGCGAGCCCGCGCGCGCCGACGCCGCTGGCCGCGGCCTCCGCCAGCAGGTCCGCGCGGCCGGGTGAGCCGAACAGGCCGCGCAGCCACTCGGTGACCGCACCGGAGGTGGCCATCCCGGCGGCGAGGGAGCGCGTGCCCGGGAAGGCGCCGACGGTGCTCCACAGTTCGGGCACGCGCAGCTGCGCGGTGACGGTGGCGATGAGGAACATCGTCGTGCCGTACATGAGCATCAGGTCGCCCGGTCCGGTCGCGTCGACGCTGACGGCCTCGGCCCAGGCGTCGATCGTCCCGGTCAGGACGGGTGTCCCCGGCGGGAGCCCGGTTGCCGCTGCCGCCCCGGCCGTCACCGTGCCGGCCTGGTCACCGGGCCAGCGCAGCTCGGGCAGTTCCGCGTGCGGCCACACCGCGTCCACCCAGGGGCAGTACCACTCCTGCGCCCGGGTGTCGTAGAAGGGGACCGACTGGCTTGCCGAGTGGTGGTCGAGCACGTAGGCGCCGGTGAGCCGGTGGGCGAGGAAGGAGGCCGGCATGAACAGCCGCCGTGCCGCGCGGAACACCTCGGGCTCGTGCTCGGCCACCCAGGCCACCTTCGGCCCCACCGCCTGTGTGGACAGCACGCTGCCGCACCGGTCGAGGACGGCCCCGCGGCCGAGTTCGGCGTCGAGCCGGGCGATCTGCGCGACGGCCCGCGTGTCCACGCCGTACAGGACGGCCGGACGCAGCGGCCGGTTCGCGGCGTCGGCCAGAGCGACGCACGGGCCCATGCCGCTGACGCCGACCGCATCCACGCGCGTACCGCCGGACAGGAGGTCGCGGGTGATGTCGCAGAACTCCCGCCACCACACATCGGGGTCCATCTCGACGTGTCCTGGTCTCGGGCGGGAGACGGTGTGCGTGCGCACGGCGGTCGCGATCACCGTGCCCGATGCGTCGACCAGGACGCCCTTGCTGCTGGATGTGCCGACGTCGACACCGAGGAAGGCCATACCTGCATGTCACCACACGGGTGGGCCGTGACACCGAGAACGCGGTCCTGCTGTGGGCGGACGCGCATCATTCGCCGCCGGCCCCGCATTCAATCGTTCCAGCGGTTCATGCTGCCCTCGTCACGGCAGAAGACCAGGCGGCCGTTGCCGGCGCGCGTGGACCGGCCGCCCGGCCGGCCGCCTCCGCCCGTCAGCTCCGGTAAGTCGGGTGACGGAGCGCCGCGGGCCTGGTAGAACAGGCGCCGATGGGCATCCGGGAGCGCGACCGCAAGGTGTACCGGCCGCTGCGGCGGGCCGGCCTCGAGGTGATCCCGAACGCCGTGCCGGACGGCACGATGCCGTTCGTCCACGGATACGCGACCGAGGACGTGGACGGCAGCTTCTGCCACCCGTACGACACCCACGGCTCGTCGAGCGGCTCAACGAGGACGGGTACGACCTCGCCGTCGCCTCGGGACTCTTCGACCATCGCCGCGAATTCCTCGTCCAGCTTCCGCAGGGCGCCCGAACGCGCCAGGCCGCCCTGCGGAAACAGCACAGCGGCAGCCACGTCGCGCCGGCGGTCTGGGCCCGGGTCCGGCTCCTGGAACGCTGGGACGTCATGGGAATGGGCGCGGCATCGGCGTTCCTCGGCGTCCACGCGGGCCATTCCGGCTTCGCCATGATGGCGCTCGACGACAGCCCCTACGTCATCCGCGAGTTCAAGGGGCGGATCGCCGCCTGGCTCGCCGGCCGCACACCGGACGCCGTCGGCCTTCCGGGCGGCTGACGCCGCGATCCAGGCGACAGGCGGCAGGCCACGGCCGGGAGCGGCAGCCGGGAGGCAAGTTGATCGTTGCACCACACACCCATTAGGCTCTTGCCTGATCAAGTAAATTGTCGGACGTGCAGGCGCTCCCGGCGAACGGTGAGCCGACGAGGACGCCTGACACGCCACCGGTCTGCCACGCACCGGGGAAAACAGGAACGAGCGGCCGGTCAGCGCCGCGCATGTGAGGGAGGAACCGGGGTGTCCGGCAGATCACACAACCCCTACGGCTTCTGGTACCGGCTGGCCGCGGCCATCGCGAAACCCGTGCTGTTCGTCCTCGTCAGGCACCGGTGGCGCGGGCACGAACACATACCCGCCGAGGGCGGTTTCATCACCGCCGTCAACCACATCTCGTACTTCGACCCGCTCACCTACGGGCACTTCCAGTACAACAGCGGTCGGCCGCCCCGGCTTCTGGCCAAGGCGTCCCTCTTCACCATCCCCTTCGTCGGCACGGTGCTGCGCAAGACCGGCCAGATCCCCGTCCACCGCGGAACGGCCGACGCCGCGCTGGCGCTCCGGGACGCGATCGCCGCCGTCAACAAGGGAGAGTGCGTCGCGGTCTACCCGGAGGGCACCGTCACCCGCGACCCGCACCTGTGGCCGATGGCCGCCAAGACCGGTGCGGCACGCATCGCGCTGACGACCGGCGCGCCCGTCATCCCGGTCGCCCAGTGGGGCGCGCACCGGATCGCACCGCCTTACGCGCGCGGGGGACGCGGCAACCGCCGGGTGTGGCTGGTGCCCCGCCAGACCGTGCACGTCGTGGCGGGACCCCCGGTCGACCTCAGCCGCCACCACGGCAAGGAGCTCACGCCGGGCGTTCTGAAGGACGCCACGGAGGACATCATGACCGCCATCACCGCGCTCCTCGCCGACATCCGCGCCGAGCAGCCCCCCGCCGAACGCCACAGCGTGCGCCGCGCCGCGCGCGAGCGCGGCAAGTGACCCGCGACGCTGCGGGGCCGCGCGGAGCGGCAACGGGTGCTGCCCACAGGTGAGTTGATCGTCGGACGTGCCGCGGCCCGTGGCGGAGGGTTCTCCGCCACGGGCCATTCGACGGCGCCCGGGGCCCAGCCGTCACACGCTCTGGTCGCGCCCCCGCCCCCGGGCCGTGGTGCGCGCCGTCACGATGGGCTCGAGCAGCCGCCGCGGGGTGTTGATCGCACTGGAGACGGGATCGTCGTCGGTCCCCTGAGGCTGGAAGCCCGGTCCGGGCTCCATGCGGATTTCCGGGACCGGGACGCCCGCACCGCATTCCTGGCAGCGTCCGTCGGGGTCGAGGAGGCCCCCGTCGAGGTCATGGCGGATGAGGCGCTTGGTTCGTTCGGGGAGTAGCTGGGAGTGCACGACATCGGGCGGCCGAAGAAGGGCGAGACCGTCGTCGTCACCGCCGCGGGCGGCGCCGTGGGGTCTGAGCCCTTCATCTCCATGGACCACCAGGCTCGCTTCGACGAGATCGAGGCCGGCCTCCTGCCCCGGGTGCGCCGGGGCGAGCTGCGCAGCCGCGGGCACGTGATCGAGGGGCTGACCGCGGCCCCGGCAGCCCTCCACAGGCTCTTCGACGGCACGAACACGGGCAAGCTCCTCGTCCGCGTCGGACACTCCTGACCCACCCGTGCCGCGCGGGCCGCCCGGCCGTGGCGCATCGCCCACCGCAACCAGGAGGTCGATCATGTCGTCCGTACTCATCACCGGCGCGTCCAGAGGCATCGGGCGCGCCATCGCCGTCGAGCTGGCGGCTCGGGGCCATCGCGTGATCGCCACCGCACGCCGCCCGGAGACACTGGCCGGCCTCCCCGTCGACCGGCGCCTGCGGCTCGACGTCACCGATCAGGAGAGCGTCGACCAGGCCGTCCAGGACGCCGGCGGGTCACTTCGGCATCAAGGTGAGCATCGTGCAGCCCGGCGCCGTCTCCTCCGGTGGCGAGGAGCGCGCCAAGGTGTTCCTGAAGGAGGACGATCCCTACGCCCCGCTCTACGCGGCCCTGCCCGCCCTCCGGGGTGAGCTCATCACCCCCGAGGACGTGGCCGCCGCGGTGGCCGGCACGATCGAACAGCCCGCGCCTGCACTGCGCGTGCCGGTCGGCGCGCCCGCCGAGCAGGTGTTGCGGGCCCGTAAGGAGGCCCCGGAGAACGAGCCCTTCCTGATGGCGAAGATCAACTGGTAAGGGCCCCGGAGGCACCCTTCGCCTGCCACAGGTCGCGGAGCAGGGCGATCTCGGCCATGTGGTGGATGAGTTCCAGGTTGCCGCCCGCGAGCACGGCGACGAACGGCTCGTCGGGGTCGGAGCCGTACGGGTACTGCGAGAAACCGATCGTGTCGAGCTGCTCGTCGGTGACGGTGGCGACGCTCTCGCGCCAGCGGTCGATCACCGCCCAGAACCGCTGGAGCGCCACGGCTGCGGAGGGCGTGAAGTCGACGAGCAGCTTGGGCTCGTGCCGCCGTTCGCCGAAGGTCCACTCCCATCCGCCCGCGAAACAGAAGTGCAGGTGCCCCAGGCGCCACGCGATGGTCGTGAACGGTACTCGGTCGGGCTCCGGCGGGCCGGTGTGGGCCAGGACCTGCGCGACCCGTTCGACGCTCACGCTCCAGTCCTCGGCGATCTTGTCGACGGTCATGCCGCCCGCGGCCTGCCGGGCCACCTCCGCGTACTCGCTCGCCGGGATGTCCGGGGCACCCAGGTCGAGCACCCACTCCCCCGGACCGAACGCCCTGGGCGTCGTCGCCTCACACCGCCGACGGACCGACCAGCAACCGGGCACCGGTTCCCACAGGTACTCCTCGTCACCGAGCCCCTCGAGCCGTACCTGGGCCATCTCCCGGGCGTGGTCGAACTGGTCGAGCAGCAAGCCCAGTCGGCCGGTCCGCGCGCCCTCTGTCGCCATGTGTCCGGCTCCCTCCGCGGTCGCGTTCCCTCGCTGCTCACAGGCGAAGCTAACGGCTCACCTCACGGGACGCGACCGATTTCCCGGCCCGCGTCCTCAGCGCTCGGCGCACGGCGCACGGCGCTCAGATGCGGACACCGAACTGGAACGGCATGTTGTTGATGGACTCGTAGCGCACGAGCGTGCCGGTGCGCGGCGCGTGCAGGACCATGCCGTTGCCCGCGTAGAGGCCGACGTGGTGCAGGTCGCCGTAGAACAGGACGAGGTCGCCGGGCGCGAGCTGGCTCATCGACAGGCGCGTGCCCGCGTTGGCCTGCAACTGGGAAGGCCGCGGTATGTGTGCGCCGGCCTGGGCGTAGGCCCAGGAGGTGAGGCCGGAACAGTCGAAGGCATTGGGACCGGACGCGCCGTAGACGTACGGCAGGTTGAGCCTGGTCTTGGCCGCGGCGAGGGCGGCGGCGGCGAGCGAGGAGGCCGGCGGGACGTTGCCCAGGTCGACGCGGTCGTTGGAGCGGTTGGCCCGGTTCTCCGCGGCGGTGAGGGACGCACGCTGGGCGGAGGTCAGCGAGTTGAGGAGCTTCTGCGCCTCGGCCAGCTTCGCCTGGACTTCCTTCTTCTTCTTGCCCAGTTCGGTGCGGGTCTCGTCGAGCTCGTTGAGCTTGCTCGCGGCCTCCGCCTTCTGCTGGTTGAGGGTGCGCTTCTTCTCCGCGATCTGCTGGAGCGCCTC
>NZ_JBEXSX010000094.1:0-27782 GCF_040613835.1 Streptomyces sp. NPDC006207
TCCGAAGTCGTCCGCCGCACCAGCGTCGACGACGAAGGCCGCACCACCGTCCACGCCAGCGAGTACGCCACCGTCGACCGCTCCGGACGCCTCCAACTCCCCCGCGACTACACCCAGGCCCTCGACATCCGCAACCGCGTCATGCTCGAACTCGAACCCGACCACATCGCCGTCCGCCCCGATCGCCCCGAAGAGGACTGAGCCGGCGTGCTCACGAGGGCAGGTGCAGACGTCCCCTGAGGCCGTGGACGACCTCCACTAAGCCGATTCGTGATCCGCCGTACCGCCAGCCGTGGCAGACGAGGCGCAGGGACAGTCCATGTCCCGGCTCACGGCCGGGGCAGGACCCCGACCGGGAAGGGCTCCGATCGAGGCGGTCCGGCCAACGGCCAGGAGCACGGCCCTGCTTGGCCTTCAGTTCGCCGAAGAACGTCTCACGCCCGGTTCACGCGGGGTTTGGTACGGCGACGTGAGCGGTGACCGGTGCAACGACGTGATCGTGCGCTTCAGCAGCGGCACCCTGCGGGCGTACAAGCCGGGCTGCGGCAAGGCGGTCACGACGTCGACGCCGTACACCTCCCTGGGCACCGGCTTCCAGCAGTACAACGTGCTGACCTCGCCGGGGGACGTGACGGGCGACGGCCGTGCCGATCTGATCGCGCGCAAGTCCTCCAACGGCGACATCTACCTGTTCGCCGCGACGAGCGGTGGGAAGCTGGCGGCGGGCAAGCGGATCCGGGCGTCGTGGGGCGAGTACAAGAGGCTCATCGGCGCGGGGCATCTGAACGGGGACGGGTTCGGCGATCTGCTGGCCCAGGACAAGTCCAACGAGCTGTGGCGCTACGAGGGCGACGGCAAGGGCGCGTTCAAGGCCCGGGTCCTGGTCGCGAAGGACTGGGGGCGCCACGTACAACGCGGTCGTCGGCGGCGGTGACATCACGGGCGACGGCAAGGCTGACCTGGTGGCCCGGGACACCGCCGGCGTCCTCTACCGGCAGACCGGTCACGGCAAGGGCACCTTCGCCGCCCGTGTGAAGATCGCGACGGGCTGGAAGGCCTACAAGAGCGTGTCCTGAGTCGTTCCCGGCCGGCGGACACGCCCGGCGGACACGGCCCGGCAGACCGAGTTGCGGTCTGCCGGGCCGCCGCGCCTGGGGTCGGCGCCACCGCGGGTGGCGTGACTCAGTGCGCGGGGCAGGGGCCCGTCAGCCGCGGACGATGTTCTCCGCCTGCGGGCCCTTCTGTCCCTGCGTCACGTCGAAGGTGACGTGCTCACCCTCCGTGAGCTCGCGGTAGCCGTTGCCGGCGATGTTCGAGTAGTGGGCGAACACGTCCGGCCCTCCCCCGTCCTGCTCGATGAAGCCGAAGCCCTTCTCCGCGTTGAACCACTTCACGACGCCAGATGCCACGGTGTTCGTCCTTCGCATGCTGCTGCTGCGGCGCACCCAGGGCGCGCCGGCGGACCCTCGATTCCGGGCCGCCGCTCCTTGCTTACCCGATGATGTGCTGCCTTCGCCAGCGAATACGCCTGCGTCGGCGCAGGTGTCTTCGCGGGTCGTGTGTTCCCCGGTGGCGGGGGGCCCGGGCCGAGGGTTGTGAACGGGCCTTCATGGAGCGCACCTTCGCACGGCAGGTGCTCGCGGCGAGCGTTGGCGGGGCCCGACATACTCGGTATGTCGATCCGCCACGGGCTGCTCGCCCTGCTGGAGCACGGGCCTCGCTACGGGGCCCGGCTGCGCGCCGCCCCGGCCGCGGGACATGGGCTGGCCTTCGGCGGGGTTCGGGGGGAGCATGCGACGGTGGGGATTTCGGGGCCGCCGGACGGCGAGGTGGAGGTGCCCGCGCCGATCGGGGCGCTGGCGGGGGAGCGGACGCCGCTGCCGGTGTGGCGGAACGAGGCGGGCGGGGTGACGTTCCGGCTGGGGGCGGGGGAGGACCGGCTGTTCGCCAAGTGGGCGCCGGCGGGCTCGGGGCTGGATCTGGGGGCCGAGGCGGAGCGCCTGGAGTGGGCGGGCCGCTTCACACCCGTGCCGCCCGTGCTGGAGCACGGGGCGGACGGGGACGGGGCCTGGCTGGTGACGCGCGGGCTGCCCGGGGAGAGTGCCGTCAGCCCGCGCTGGACGGCGGATCCCGGCACCGCGGTGCGTGCGCTGGGAGCCGGGCTGCGCGCGTTGCACGAGCGGCTGCCCGTGGACCGCTGCCCGTACGACTGGTCCGTCGGCACCCGCCTGGAACGCGCCCGGCGGTCGGGCAGGGACGTGCCGGGGGACCTGCCGCCGGCGCCGCCCGTCGAGCGGCTCGTGGTGTGCCACGGCGACCCCTGCGCGCCCAACACGCTGCTCGGGGAAGACGGGACCTGGTCGGGCCACGTCGACATGGGCGCCCTCGGGCTGGCCGACCGCTGGGCCGACCTGGCCGTCGCCACCTGGAGCACCGAGTGGAACTACGGCCCCGGCTGGGAGGACGCGCTCCTGGACGCGTACGGCATCGCCCCCGATCCGGAGCGGACCGCCTTCTACCGGCGGCTGTGGAGCGTCACCTGACCGGTGACCCCGGGCGGGTGGAGGTGGCACGATCGGGGCGGAAGAGGAAGCGCGAGCGTGAGGGGGCGGGGCGCAATGGCCATCGGTCTGGAGAAGGTGCAGGCGGCGGCGCCCGGGCTGGTGAGCCTGTACAAGGGTGCCCGGGTGTCGCTGGAGAAGTCCGGGGTCGCAGGGGAACGGGCCGCGGTGTACCTGGTGCTGGACCGGTCCGGCAGCATGCGGCGGCACTACCGGGACGGCACGGTGCAGCGGCTGGCCGAGCAGGCCCTGGGGCTCGCGGCGAACCTCGACGACGACGGGGTCGTGCCGGTGGTCTTCTTCTCCACCGAGGTGGACGGCGTCGCCGAGATCGGCCTCGACGGCTACGAGGGGCGGATCAACGCGCTCCACGACAGCTACGGCCACATGGGCCGCACCAACTACCACCTGGCGATGCAGGCGGTGATCGACCACTACCGGGCGTCCGGCGCGACGCAGCCCGCGTTCGTCATCTTCCAGACGGACGGCGGTCCTTCCTCACGCACGGCCGCCGAGCGGCTGCTGTGCTCCGCGGCCGGGTTGCCGCTCTTCTGGCAGTTCGTCGGCTTCGGGGATCCGGAGGGCAAGGACTTCGACTTCCTGCGCAAGCTGGACGAACTCCCGGTGCCCGCCAAGCGGGTGGTGGACAACGCCGGTTTCCACGCCGCCGGGGAGGAGCCCGCGGCGGCGTCGGACGCCGAGCTGTACGCGGCGCTGATGGAGGAGTTCCCGCAGTGGCTGGCGGCGGCGCGGGCGGCGGGCGTCATCCGGGGCTGACGGTCACCTCGGCGGGACCGGCGGTGGGTGCGGCGGCCGCCTCGACGAGGCGGTCGAGTTCGGCGGCCGACCCGGGCGCGAGCCGGTAGACGCCCTGGAGGCCGACCGACCGCATCAGACGGCCGTCCTCGACGAACCGCAGCCGGCGTTCGGCGCGGCGCGAGCGGTAGGTGAGCCGTTCCAGCAGCTCGCCGGGGACGGTGGTGCCGAAGTCGAGCGGGGTGCCGGGTGGGCCGACCAGTACCTCGGACACGCAACCGCCCTCCAGCGGCGACCAGTCGGGCAGCTTCGCCAGCTCGTCCGCGGCCTCCTCGTACGGGATGATCCGTGCCACTTCCAGGCGGCCCAGCACATGGAGCCTGGTCCGGTGGACGCGCAGCGGGAAGACGCGGTCGCCGGGCCGTACGCCCGCGAGCCGGAAGCTGGGCAGGGACTGGTGCGGGCCGCCGAACAGGACGCGGAGCGGGCGTCCGGTGTAGCCGTCGCGCGTCAGCCGGCGGCAGAGGTCGTTGGTCCACAACGTCGTGAAGGACTGCGGGGCGTCGGACGGTTCGGACATGGCGGCCACGGTAGGGGGCGGGACCGACAACGTCCGCGGCCGGGGCGGGGGGCGTGGCGTGTGACCGAGGTCATGGCAGGGCCGGGGGTGGATCCGTCACGGGGCGCCCGGGCCACGCGGGATGCTCGGGGCGGTTGTTACCCGTCGGTAAGTCGCGGGTCGCCCTCTCTGCCGTGCGTACCCCCCACCACACGCTCCGAGGACCCTCCATGCGCGCATCCGCCTCCAGGCACGTCCGCTTGGCCGCCGCCGCGGCCGTCTCCCTGCTGCTCGCCGGGTGCTCGGCCGCCGCCGCCCCCTCGGCCGCCACCTCCGCCCCGGCCGCACCGCCGTCCGCCACCGCGCGGGCCGCGGCCGGCGTCCAGGCCGCGCCGTCCCACGACCTCGCCGTCAAGGCGGCGCCCACGAACACCTCGACCGCCGTCGCCCGGGCAGGCGGCGACGGGCGCGCCCGGCGGGCGGCGCTCAAGGTCGCCTCGTACGACGACAGGACCCGGCGGGCCGTCATCTCCGCCGCCGAGGCGCCGCGGACCGGCGACGTGATCGCCAGCGGTCCTGCCCCGGGCGCCCCCGACGGGCTGCTGGCCGAGGTCACCCGCGTCCTGGACGGCGACGGCACACGGACCCGGGTCGAGACGGCGCCCGCCACGATGAGCGCCCTGCTCGGCCGGGACAAGGCCGAGGGCACCGTGCCGGTCGACCCCGCGGAGGTCGACGTCGAGCCCCTGGTGGCGGACGTCGAGGTCTCCCGGGCCACGCCGGGCAGCCGTACGACAGGCCCGGGCGGTGCCCGGTTGCCCCTGGGCAGCCTGCGCCTGGACGTCGGCGCGGAGGGCGGGGTGCCCGCCGCGGGCCTGCGGGTGTCCGGTTACGTCGAGGTCGCGCCCGAGGTCGAGTTCTCCTACGACGGCGGTCCGGCGCTCTCGCCCGACGCCGCGTTCCTCGGCCTGTCGGGACGGTGGACCTCCGGCTGGGAGGTGCGCGGCCGGGCAGCCGTGCCGGCGGACGGCGGCCGGCCGCTGCGGGTGCCCTTCGCCAGGCTGCACGCGGACCCGGTCATCCAGGTCGGGCCGGTCCCGGTGGTCGTCAACCTCGACCTGACCTGCTACCTCCAGGTCGAGGCGGACGGCACGGTGAGCGTCGACGTACGGCAGGACCTCAAGGGCGGCTTCCGCCTCGGCGGCGACTACGAGCGGACCGCGGGCTGGCGGCCGGTCACCGCGGCCGACATGACGAGCACCCCGGTCCGCGCCGCGCTGACCGCCACCGGCCGGGTCAAGGCCACGGTCGGCGCCGAGGCGAGCGTCGGCCTGTACGGGGCCGTGGGGGTCACCGCCGACCTCGCGCCCTACCTGCGCGGTGAGGCCACGGCCGGCGCCGCGTCCCGGGGCAGCGCCGGTTCCGCGGCCCTGGCCTGGACGCTGTACGGCGGTGTGGACCTCACCGGGGCGCTGCAACTGCGCCTGGGCGTCTTCGGCACCCCGCTCATGGAGCAGCGCGTCCCGCTCGGCGCCCTGCACCGCGAATGGCTCCTGGACGACGGCTCCCTCCGGCCGAGGGCCTGACCCCGGCCCGATGCCCAGCTCCGGCCGCCGGATCGGGTGGTCAGCGCAGGGGGTTGGGCAGGCCGGTCCAGTGGTCTTCGTTGGTGGCCCGGGCGGGGCGCACCCGTGTGCTGGTCGCCACGTGCGCGTCCGTCCTGGCCTTCTGTCTGGTCGGCGGCCTCTCGTCGTGGCCGTTCCGGCACGGGGGAGCGGTGCGCTGCTCGTGCCGTTCGGCGGCGTCATCTGGTCGCCGGGCGCGAACGTCCCGGGCCGCCGGATCGGGTGGTCAGCGCAGGGGGTTGGGCAGGCCCGTCCAGTGGTCTTCGTTGGTGGCCCGGGCGGGGCGCACCCGTGTGCTGGTCGCCACGTGCGCGTCCGTCCTGGCCTTCTGTCTGGTCGGCGGCCTCTCGTCGTGGCCGTTCCGGCACGGGGGAGCGGTGCGCTGCTCGTGCCGTTCGGCGGCGTCATCTGGTCGCCGGGCGCGAACGTCCCGGGCCGCCGGATCGGGTGGTCAGCGCAGGGGGTTGGGCAGGCCCGTCCAGTGGTCGCCGCTCGCGGAGGTCTCCAGCCGCATCAAGGTGAGCGCCTTGACGGGGAGTTCGGGGGCGGCGAGCAGGGCCGCGCGGTCGGTGCGGGTGTCCGCCGTGGCGGGAAGGGCGTCGAAGGCACGGGCGGCCTCGGTGCGCACCGCGGCCCACAGCCGTGCCTCGGTGGGGCGATGGGCCTCGCCGAGCGCGGAGACGAGGCTGCCGAACGTGGTGGCGACCAGGGAGCCGTAGAGCTTGGCGTGCAGGACCGCGGGGTCGTCGCTCAGGCCCCGGCCGAGCGGGGGCACGGTGATGCCGTGCCGGGCGAGGCGGGCCGGGCTGATCCGGACGTCGGCCAGGTCGCGGTAGACCAGCCGCAGCGGCCGGGCGTGCCGGTCGAGGACGACCAGGAGGTTCTGCCCGTGCGCCTCCAGGGCGACGCCCTGGGACAGCAGCCGCAGCATGGCCGGCAGTGCGAGCCGGGCGAAGGCGGTGAGCCAGGCGGTGCCGTCGTGCGGGGCGCCCGGTCCCGCGGCCGTGAGCAGTGAGCGGAGCAGGGGCGGCCCGCCGTCGGCGGGCCGCCCGGTGAGCGCGGCGACGGGCAGCACGCTCTCCCCGGCCGCCGGGTCGGCGAAACCGGACGGGGACTCCCGCAGCAGCGCCGCGAGGTCGGGGCTGGCCTCACCGCCGACGACGGCGGCGGCCGCCGCGAGGTTGCGGGTGACGCGCAGCGTGCCGCCGCCGAGCCGCAGGGTCAGCTCGTCCAGCAGCGCGGACAGCGGCTCGCTGTCGGTCACCGAGCGGGCCGAGATGTCGCGGACGGCCGAGGTCATCCGCATGCTCAGCGCCGTCTTCAGATGCGGCCCGCCGTCGAGCGGGGCGAGGGTGCGCACCGACATCAGCGGCCGGGTGAGGACCGCGGCCTCGGCGTACGGGCGCAGCCCCAGGGCGGGCAGGATGTGCCGGGTCTGCCAGGGGTGGACGGGCAGCAGGACCCGGTTGCCGTCGCGGAACCGGTCCGGCCAGGCGCCCGTGACCAGGGAGCGGGCGGCCGGGACGGCGACGAGGTCGAGGGCGACGACGGGCCGGTGCTCGGGCCCGTAGGCCAGTTGCTCGGCCACGGAGAAGCCGGGACGGCTGCGGCAGCACGGGTGGTAGGGATGGCCGTCGACGACGCCCTGCTCGAAGGAGGCGAGGGTCGGCGGCCGGCCGCCGTGCCCCGCCAGGCCCGCGGCGCCCGCCAGGGACAGGGCCAACGAGGCGACGCTGTCGTCGAGTTCGTCGCGCAGCAGGCCCGATCCCGGCAGCCCGAGGGCCTCCACCAGGGCGGCCGGGTGGTCGTGGGACCGGCCGTCCAGCAGCAGGGGCAGGGCGGGCTCGTCCGGCGACCCCAGGTCGTGCGGCAGCCGCCGCGGCCCGGTGAGCACCCGGCCGTCGAGGAACAGCACGCGGTCCGGGCCGCGCGAGGCGATGCCCGGCAGGGGTTCCAGGAGCAGGGCACGCCACAGACGGCCGAGGACGGCGGCGCGCGCACCGGGGAGCGCGGCGGTGTACGCGTCGTGCAGGTCGGGGCGGAGCGTCGCCAGCTCGGTCGCGAACGCCGTCTCCAGGGGGCGCCGCGTCGCAGCCGCCGAGTGCGGGTACATGATGGGTCCCTACCCTACGAGGAGGCGGCCGACCGTGCATCGACCAGGGCACCGACCAGCGGGAACGAGCCGTCGTGGGTGACGCCTGGGACCGCGCCGAGGCGCTCTCCGCGACGGCCCTGCTGAACTGCCTGCTGCGCGAGCTCGCCGAGGCCGCGGGCGAGGACGGGGGCCGTCCGGTCCACCGGCTGCCCGCGACCGGCCGGCTGCTGCGGGTGCGGGCCGGGCGCCATCCCGCCGGGCCCGAGCTGCGCGCCGGGGACGGCTGGCGGCCGCTCCCGCTGGAGGCGCTGGTCGACGTCGCCGCCGCGGAGCTCACCGCGCGCACCGGTGTCGCGGGCACCGGGCTGCCCGCCGAGATCGGCGACAGCCGCGACGTGCTCGCCGCCCTGCTGGAGGCCCGCGAGCACGCGCCGCCGCCCGCCGATCCGTACCTGCGCTCCGAGCAGGCCCTGGTGGCCGGCCACCGCCACCACCCCGCCCCCAAGACCCGCGGCGGCGGCCCGCCGGAGAGCTGGCTGCCGTACGCGCCGGAGGCGCACACGAGCTTCCCGCTCACGCTGCTCGCGGTCCGGGCGGACCTGCTGGCCGGTGAGGGCGACACCTCGGTGCTCGACCGGCTGTACCCGGACGTCCCCGAGGGCTACCGGGTCCTGCCCGCGCACCCCTGGCAGCTGGCCCTGCTGGGCGGCCTCCCCGCGTTCCGGGACGGACGTCTGCTGCGTCTGGGGCACACCGCCGTACCGGCCGTGCCGACGGCGTCCCTGCGGACGGTCTACCTGCCGGACGCCGACCTCTTCCTGAAGTTCAGCCTCGACGTGCGGATCACCAACGACATCCGCCGGCTGTGGCGGCACGACCTGCGCTGGCTCGGGCCGGTGGACGAGGTGCTGCGCGCGGTACCGGAGGCGGACGTCCTGTCCGACCGCGGCTACCGGACCGCCGACCTGGGCGGCCGGGACGCGTTCGAGGGGCTGGCCGTGCTCGTCCGGGACGGCTTCGGGGAGCACCTGCGCCCCGGGCTGACCCCGCTGCTCGCAGCGGCCGTCGCCGAGGGGTACGAGGGCAGCCCGCTCGCCGCGCCGGGCCTGACCGTGGACGGCGCGCTGGCCTGGTGGGAGGCGTACCTGCGGCAGGTCGTGCCACCGGTGCTGCACGCGTACCTCCGGCACGGTGCGGTGCTGGAGTGCCACCTGCAGAACGTGCTCGTCGCCGTGGACGCCGACGGCGTGCCCGGCCAGGCGCTCTTCCGCGACCACGAGGGCGTCAAGCTGGTCGAGGAGCGGCACCACGAGCTGCTCGGCCGCCACGCACGTCCGGACGCGCCCGGGCCCGGCGTGGACGCCGCCCACGGCTGGGAACGGCTGGTCTACTGCCTCGTCACCAACAACCTGCTGGAGATCGCGGGCGCGGTCGCCGAACGCCACCCGGAGCTCACGCCGGTGCTGTGGGCGCGGGCCCGGGCGTTCCTCGTGGAGTGGGTGGCCGGTCAGGGGGACCCGGCGCCCGTGCGGGAGCTGCTCGCCGCCCCGTACATCCCCGCGAAGACCAACCTGCTGCTGCGCTGGACCGGCGCGGACGGCGCCGCCGCCCGCTACCTGCCGCTGCCGAACCCGCTGCGGCCTCAGGGCGCCGTGGTGACCGACTCCAGCGAACGGCGCGTGGCGGGGCCGTAGAACCCGGAGGTGTCGCCCGTGACGCCGTAGCCCATCTGGTACCGCTGGACGGCGTACTTGACGCTGCCGTCGTACTTGCCGTCGGCCGGACCGTCGTAGAGCTGGACCTGGGTGAGCCGCTGCTGCAGCGCCACGACCTCGGGGCCGCGCGAACCGGGCTTGAGCACCGCGCCGGAACCGGCGGTCGCGGTGCCGGTGGTGCCGCCCGGGGCGGCGGTCGCGGTGCCCGTGGCGGAGGCCCGTGGCAGGGTGCCGGACGCGGAACCGGAGCCGGAGGCGGACAGGGAGGCCTCGCCCGCGCCCGTGCGCGCCGACGGGACCGGGGCGCCGCGCGAGGGCTCCGCGGTGCCGTCGGAGTCCGGCAGGGTGGGCAGCGCGAGCCGCGGCGGCGAGGTGCTCGGATCGGGCAGCGCGCGGTCGGCCCCGCCCGGACCGGTGACAAGGTGCCCGAGCAGGGCCAGGACACCGACGCCGGCGACCGCCCCGGCCACGGTGACGACGGCCCGCAGGCGCCGCCGGGGGCGGGCCGCCCCGCCGCGCGCCCTGCGGTGCCCGCCCGCCGGGTGCGGTACCCGCCGCGGCTCCTGCGGGTCGCCGGGGCCACCGCCCGTGCCGTGCTGCGTGTCGGGGAACAGTTCGGCGTAGTCGGGCGCGGGCCCCTCGGGGCCCACGCCTATCAGCGGTCTGACGGTCGTCCCGCCCGGCCGGCCGTCGTTCATCTCTCCTCGCCCGCCTGGTCGGGCACGAGGCGTTCGAGGACGTCCTGGAACTCCTCGCCGACGGTGATCAGCAGCCCGTCGCCGTCCTTCCGGCTGAGCTGGGTCAGCACGCCGTCCCGCCACCAGTAGACGTACGGGCTGATGGGGCCCACCGCGTCCTCGTGGCCCGCCGCCGCGAAACCCGCCATGCCGTTGAGCGCCGGGATGACGCCGCTGTCACGGATGGCGTGGAAGGCCAGCTGGTGCCGGAACGGCATGGCCACCAGCGCCCCGTCGGCGGTCAGCGGCTCCCCGGTGACCCGTTCCACCAGCTCGTCCAGGACCAGCACCCGGGCGGCGGTGAAGAAGGAGTCCCCGACGAGGACGTCGAAGCGCACGTCGGCGTGCCGGACCACCTCGTGCCGTTCCACCGGCAGGTCGCGCAGGTTGAGCAGGGCGCGGCCGCGCAGCTCACGGGCGTCGCCGAGCGGGACCAGGGCGTGGTCGGCGAGCGTCATCACGCTCTCCGGGAGGTCCAGGGCGAGCACCTCCAGCAGCCCGGGCGCGGCGATCCGGGCGTAGCGGAAGGTCTCCGGGTCGATCGCCTCGGGGGTGACCAGACGCGGGTAGAGCCGTTCGCGGATCTCCTCGGCGGGCAGGGTCTCCAGCGGCGAGGGCCCGTCGAGGGTGCGCAGCACCGCACCGATGTGCTCCCGCGCCAGCAGCGGCCACACGCGCGGGCCGCGCCGGTCGTTGTGGCACAGCGCGGCGAGGTTGCCGAGCCCGAAGCGACGGCCGGAGTCGTCGGTCACCATGTCCGCGAAGACCGTGACCTCCAGCCCGAGTTCGGCGAACGACTCGCGCACGATCGCGCGGAAGCGCGCGCCCTCGTCCACCGAGAAGAAGGCGTACTCGGGGTCGCGGGGTGCGTCCCGCTGGTCACGCTTCGGCCCGCGCCGGAAAATCCCCACCTCAGCTGTCCCCTCGACCTGGACTCGACGAGCAGGGCGCGATCCTATCGGCAGGCGCCCGGGGCCGCCGTCTCCGTCAGCCTTCGCCGTCCGGCGCGTCCCGGTAGGTCTCCAGCAGCCGCAGCCACACCTCGCTCATCGTGGGGAAGGCCGGTACGGCGTGCCACAGCCGTTCCAGCGGCACCTCGCCGGCGACGGCGATGGTGGCGGAGTGCAGCAGTTCGCCGACCGACGGGCCGACGAAGGTGACGCCGACGAGGTGACCCCGGTCCAGGTCGACGACGGCACGCGCCTTGCCCTTGTACCCGTCGGCGTACAGCCCGGCTCCGGAGACGTTGCCGATGTCGTAGTCCACGACCTTGACGCGGCGGCCCTCCCGCTCGGCCTGCTCGGCGGTGATGCCGACGGCGGCGGCCTCGGGTTCGGTGAAGACGACCTGGGGGACGGCGACGTTGTCGGCGGTGGCCGCGTGCCGGCCCCAGGGGGCGGTGTCCAGGGGTTCCCCCATGGCGCGGGCGGCGATGGCGGCGCCGGCGATACGGCCCTGGTACTTGCCCTGGTGGGTGAGGAGGGCGCGGTGGTTGGTGTCGCCCGCGCAGTACAGCCAGCCGCCCTCGACGTCCTTGACCAGGCAGGTGTCGTCGACGTCCAGCCACGACCCGGGGGTCAGGCCGACCGTCTCCAGGCCCAGGGCGTCGGTGTGCGGGACGCGGCCGGTGGCGAACAGGACCTCGTCGGTGACGAGTTCCGACCCGTCCGAGAGCGCCAGGGTGATCGGCCCGGACTCCGACGCCCTCCGCAGTTCGGTGACCGACACGCCGGTGCGGATGTCCACCCCGGCGGCGCGCATCCCGTCCGCGACGAGCTCGCCCACGAACGGCTCCCAGCGGGGCAGCAGCCCGGAGCCGCGGACCAGCACGGTCACCTCGGAGCCGAGCGACCGCCAGGCGGTCGCCATCTCGACGCAGACGACGCCTCCGCCGACCACCACGAGCCGCCCCGGCACCTCGGGGGAACTGGTGGCGTCGCGGCTGGTCCACACGTGGTCGTCGGCGATGCCGGGCAGGTCGGGCAGTTGCGCGCGGGTACCGGTGCAGACCGCCACGGCGTGCCGGGCGACCAGGACGCGCGCGCCGCCGTCCGGGGTGTCGACCACGACCCGGCGCGGGCCGTCGAGCCGGCCGCGCCCCCGGACGAGGTCGATGCCGGCCGAGTCCAGCCAGCCCACCGCCCCGTCGTCCTTCCAGTTCCCCGTCCACCAGTCGCGCCGGGCCAGCACCGCGGCGGCGTCGAGCCGCCCGCCGGCCGCCTCTCGTGCCCCCGCGACCGCCCGCGCCGCGTCCAGGGCGGCCTGCGGGCGCAGCAGCGCCTTGCTGGGGATGCACGCCCAGTAGGAGCACTCGCCGCCGACCAGTTCCGCCTCGACCACCACGGTGGTCAGTCCGGCCTGCCTGGTGCGGTCGGCGAGGTTCTCCCCGGTGGGGCCCGCGCCGATGACGATGACGTCGTAGGTGTCCGTGCTCGCGTTCGTGCTGCTGTCTGCCGCCGTGGTCATGGTCCCACCGTAGGCAACACCGCGTCCGCGCACAGCCGGAACCAGCGTGTCCCGCCGCTTCACCCGTACGGCGAGGGGCGTCCCCGCCGTGGTGACCGGCCCCAGGGGCGGGACGGGCGGCGGCGCCGGGAGCGCGCTTCGTGGACATCGCCCGGGGCGCATGGGGAGCGGGATCCCGCGCGACTGGTGGGCCATCAGGGCGAGGCCGCAGGCGGCGCCCGAGGGTGCCGGCGTCCGCGGCCGCCGGTCGGGGCAGCTTCAGGCGGGCAGTTGCTGCTCCGTCCAGATGACCTTGCCCCGTTCGGTGTAGCGGGTGCCCCAGCGCCGGCAGAGCTGGGCGACGAGGAAGATCCCGCGGCCGCCCTCGTCGGTGGTGGCCGCGCGGCGGAGCCGGGGGGAGGTGCCGCTGGCGTCGGCGACCTCGAAGACCAGCGCCCGATCGCGCAGCAGCCTGGCCTGCACGGGGCCGGCGCCGTGGCGGATGGCGTTGGTGATCAGCTCGCTGGCGATCAGCTCGGTGGTGAAGCTGAGCTCGTCGAGGCCCCAGGCGCGCAGCCGGCGGGTGATCGCGGAGCGGAGCGCGGAGACGGCCGCGGGGTCGTCGGGGACGTCCCAGCAGGCGACCTGACGCTCGTCCAGGGACCGGGTGCGGGCGACGAGCAGGACGACGTCGTCGGCGGAGGGGGCGGGGCGCAGCGCGGCCTCGAGCGCCGCGCAGACCTCCTCCGGCGGGCAGCCCCGCGGGACGGCGGTGAGGGCGCGGCCGAGCCGGCGCATCCCGGTGTCCGGGTCGAGGTGGCGGCCCTCGATGAGGCCGTCGGTGTACAGGACGAGGCCGCTGCCCTCGGGGACCGCGAACTCGGCGGACTCGAAGGGGAGTCCGCCCAGGCCCAGGGGCGGCCCGGCGGGCAGGTCGGGGAAGCGCACCTCGCCGTCCGGGGCGAGCAGCGCGGGCGGCGGATGGCCGGCCCGGGCCAGCTGGCAGCGCCGTGCGACCGGGTCGTAGACCGCGTAGAGGCAGGTCGCGCCGGCGAGGCCGGGACCGGCGCCGCTCTCGTCGTCGAGGCGGACGACGAGGTCGTCCAGGCGGCCAAGCAGCTCGTCCGGGGGCAGGTCGAGGGCGGAGAAGTTGTGCACGGCGGTGCGCAGCCGGCCCATGGCGGCGGCGGCGTGGATCCCGTGCCCGACGACGTCACCGACGACCAGGGCCACCCGCGCGCCGGAGAGCGGGATGACGTCGAACCAGTCGCCGCCGACCCGGCCGCGCGCCGCGGGGAGGTAGCGGTGGGCGACGTCCACGGCGTGCTGCTCCGGTACGCCGTGGGGGAGCAGGCTGCGCTGGAGTTCGAGGGCGAGGTGGTGCTCGCGGGTGAAGAGCCGCGCGTTGTCGATGCAGACGGCGGCGCGGGCGGCGAGGTCGCGGGCGAGGGTGAGGTCGTCCTCGGCGAACGGTTCCGTCCGCGCGGCGCGTTGGAAGGTGGCGACGCCCAGCAGGGTGTCGCGGGCGCGCAGGGGGACGGCGAGGACGGCGCTCGGCTCGCCGTCGGGGCCCGGGGTGGTGTCGCGGACCGCGGAGCCGCCGTACAGCGCTCTGGCCTGGGGGCTGTCCGGGGCGAGGCGAATCGGTTCGCCCCTGGCGTACGGGCCGTGGCCGCGGGCCGCGCCGTCCGTCGCCACCCGGCGCAGCTCCGCCCCGGGGGCACCGGGGGCACCGGGGGCCGTGCCGTCCAGGACGGGGCAGTACAGGTCGACGGTCGCGTGGTCGGCGAACCGGGGCACGGCGGCCTCGACGATCTCGCGGGCGGTGCGGGCGACGTCGAGGGTGGTGCCGATCCGCAGGGCGGCGTCGCTGAGCAGTTCCAGGCGGCGGCGCGCGGCGACGGCCAGGCGGCCGACCCCCGGCTCGCCGACCAGCAGCGGGCGGCTCGCGGCCCCGCCCGGGGCGTTGCCGCGCGCGCCGGCGTCCCCGGGCACGCTGACCTCCACGACGGCGCCGCCCGCGAGGGGCCGGCACAGCAGATGGGCCGTGCGGCCGTGGGAGAGGGGGAGTTCGAGCGCCTCCCGCCGTCCGGCGGCGATCAGCCCGGCCGCGGTCTCGGCGAGCACCGACTCGTCCCCGTCGGTGAGCCCGGCCGGCGGGCCGACGCCGGGGATGTGCCCCACGCCGTCGAGCCGCAGGGGGGCGGCCGCGGCGCCGCGGTGCTCGGCGGTCAGGTAGCCCTGCAGCAGGGCGCGTTCGCGCTCCCCGCACTCCTCCAGGAGCCGCTGCTCGATGGCGAGGGCGCAGCCGCGGGCGAGTTCGGCCATGAGGGGGTGCGCGTCGCCGTACAGGCTGGTGAGGTCGAGCACGCCCTCCACCCGGCCGCTGAGGGGGTGGCGGACGGGCACGCCGAAGCAGGTGAAGCCGCGCAGGGCGGCGGAGAAGTGCTCCTCGCCGGAGACGCGGACGGGGTGCCGGGCGGCCAGGGCGGTGCCGATGCCGTTGGTCCCGGCGTCGAGTTCGTGGTAGCTGAAGCCCGGGGCGAGCCGGACCCGGTCAAGGGCGGGCAGCAGCGGCGGCTCGGCGGCCCGGCGGTCGATCACCAGCCCCCGGTCGTCGGTGAGCAGGACGGCGGTACGGGTGCCGGAGAGCGTGCCGGCGAGCCGGTCGAGGACCGGACCGGCGGCCCGGACCAGTGCCCCGGTGGGGTCGACGTCGTCGGTGTACGGGACCACGAGCCGTTCGGGGTCGAGGCCGGCGGTCTGACAGCGCTCCCACGAAGCGAGGATGGGTACCCGCACGGATTCGACCACCAGGCTCACTCCTTGACGTCCGCGTCCCAGGTCCCGAACGTAGGGCGGCGGCACGGCGACGGGGGGCGGGTCGGTGAAATCCCTGCGTACAGCCACCCTTGTGGGTGACGGCCCGTTTGACAGGGGGCAACACGACCGTCACGGCGGGGGAGATCGCTTCGCGAAGCGGCGCGCGGTGGTGAAGACTTGGACCCGCCGCAGCCGTACGCCGTACTTGGGAGGATCCACCATGTCCACCACGCCGCACTCCACCACGCGGGTCGCGCACACCGTCTGGGACGGCAGTCTGACGGAGGGCAGCGGGGTCGTGACCCTCGACTCCTCCGGCATCGGGGAGTACCCGGTGACCTGGGTCGCCCGTTCCCAGGAGCCGGGCGGGAAGACCAGCCCCGAGGAGCTCATCGCCGCCGCCCACTCCAGCTGCTTCTCGATGGCCCTGTCGGCCGGCCTGGGCAAGGCGGGCACCCCGCCGACCCGGCTGCGCACGCAGGCCGACGTCACCTTCAAGCCGGGCACCGGGATTACCGGCATCCACCTGACCGTCGAGGGCGAGGTGCCCGGGATCGACGAGGCGGAGTTCGTCAAGGCGGCCGAGGATGCCAAGGCGAACTGCCCGGTGAGCAAGGCGCTCGCGGGCACGGAGATCACGCTCACGGCCTCGCTGGCCTGACGCCGCGCGGCGCCGGCGCGTGAGCCGGACCGTGTGCACCGCCCATCGAAACGTTTCGGTTTCGGTGGGCGGTGCCATATTGTCGTTGGGATACGAAACCGTTTCGCAGGGGACGAGAGACGGAGCACGGAACATGACGACCGACGCGAGCGTACCGGCGCGCCGCACCCGGCTGACGCCCGAGCGGGAGCAGGAGCTGTACGGCGCGGTGATCGACCTGCTGCGCGAGGTCGGGTACGACGCGCTGACGATGGACGCGGTCGCCACCCGCACCCGGTCCAGCAAGGCCACCCTCTACCGGCAGTGGAAGAGCAAGCCGGAGCTGGTCGTGACCGCGCTCAGGTGCACCAAGCCGGTGCACGTGGAGAACGTGGACACCGGTTCGCTCCCCGGCGACCTGCACGAGCTCGCCGACCGCATCGGCGACGGCTCGGACGTGGACACCCCGCTGATCCGGGGCCTGGCTCACGCCTCCGCCACCAACCCCGACCTCGCCGAGGCGATGCGCCAGCACCTGATCGAGCCCGAGCTCACCGGGGTGCGGCAGCTGCTGGGGCGGGCCGCCGACCGGGGGGAGATCGACGCGGCTGTCCCCGCGGCCGAGTTCATGCCGCACATGATGCTCGGCGCCGTGATCACCCGCCGCCTGCTGGAGGACGTGGAGGTCGACGCCGCCTTCATGCACCGCTACATCGACGCGGTGGTGCTGCCGGCGCTCGGCATCGGACCCGGTCGCGGCACGGCGCCTCGCTGCGTTGGCGAATCGTCCGAGTAGCCCACGACGAGGGCGCCTCTCCGCCGTGCGAAGTACCGCACCAGACCCCGCGGGGCCCGCCCTCCGGGCGGCCGGCACTGCTTTGACGACAGGCCTAGTCGCTGACCGTGCTGCGCGGCCGGTACTCCAGGTCCTCGTACTCGGGGTGGTGCGCGATCCAGCCCGCGATGAACGGGCAGGCCGCCAGCACGCTCTGGCCGTGCTCCCGCGCCTCGTCCAGCGCGTGGCGGGCGAGCGCGGAACCCACGCCCCGGCCCTCGAACTCCGGGTCCACCTCGGTGTGCAGGAAGGCGATCATCTCGGGGGTGCGGATGTACGTGGCGAAGCCCGCCAGCCTGCCGCCGACGTGCGCCTCGTAGCGTCGCGCGCCGGGGGTGTCCGTCACCTGTGCGTCGCTCTTCACGACTGGTAGCCCTCCACGGTGTGCGAGGGGCGCACCTTCGCCTCGCCCGGGTCCCCGCCCGCCTCGGTCTTGGCGCGGCGCTGGCGGAGCAGGTCCCAGCACTGGTCGAGCTCGCGCTCCAGTTCGTCGAGCCGGGCCTGCTCGGTCCCGCTGTCCACCCGCCCCTCGCTGAGGAGCTCGCGCAGGGTCCGCTCGTCGGAGACCATCGCGCTGATCCGTTCCAGGATCGCCCTCTCGGGGCGATCTCCCGCGTGCTGCTCGGCCACGGCCGCACCTCCTCGGTCCTCGGCTCCCACTCTAGGCAGCCGGTTGCGCCCCTGCGATCGAAACACTTGCGTTTCGATAAGGCGGGCCCTAGTCTCGACGTGTACGAAACGGTTTCGTATCTCGTCGGGTTCCCGGCGTCCCGACCCCTCCCTGCCCTCCCCGTGACCGACTGGAGCGCGTCCCGCATGTCCCAGAGCACCGCCGACCCGAAGGCCGGCACCGGCGCACCCCCCGTGGGGGCCGAGACGAAGGCGCCCGACGCCCCGGCGGCGCAGCGCTGGTGGGTCCTCGCCGTCATCGGCATCGCCCAGCTGATGGTCGTGCTCGACGCGACCATCGTGAACATCGCCCTCCCCTCCGCCCAGGCCGACCTGGGCTTCACCGACGGCAACCGGCAGTGGATCGTCACCGCCTACGCCCTCGCCTTCGGCAGCCTGCTGCTGCTCGGCGGCCGGATCGCGGACCTCTTCGGCCGCAAGACCGCCTTCCTCGTCGGCGTCGCGGGCTTCGCCGGGGCCTCCGCGCTCGGCGGCGCCGCCGGCAGCTTCGAGATGCTGGTGACCGCCCGGGCCCTGCAGGGAGCCTTCGGGGCGCTCCTCGCACCCGCCGCGCTCTCGCTGCTCACCACGACCTTCACCGACGCCAGGGAGCGCGCCCGCGCCTTCGGCATCTACGGCGCCATCGCCGGCTCCGGGGCGGCCGTCGGCCTGCTGCTCGGCGGGGTGCTGACCGAGTACCTGAACTGGCGCTGGACCCTCTACGTCAACCTGGCCTTCGCGCTGGTCGCCTTCCTCGGCGGCGCGGCCCTGCTGCGGCGGGCGAGCCGCCGTCCCGGTGCGACGATCGACCTGCCCGGCACCGTGCTGGTCTCCGCGGGGCTGTTCGCCGTCGTCTTCGGCTTCTCCAACGCCGAGAGCCACGACTGGAGCTCGCCGCAGGTGTGGGGCTGCCTGGCCGCGGGCGCGCTGCTGCTGGCCGCCTTCGCCTGGTGGCAGACCCGGGCGCGGCACCCGCTGCTGCCGCTGCGCGTGCTGCTGGACCGCAACCGGGGCGCCTCCTTCGCCGCCTCGCTGGTCTCCAGCGCCGGCATGTTCGCGGTCTTCCTCTTCCTCACCTACTATCTGCGGCTCACCCTCGGCTACTCCTCGGTGCGGACGGGCCTGGCCTTCCTCCCACTGGTCGGCGCCCTGATGGTCGGCGCCCAGGTCGCCACCACCGTGCTGGTGCCCCGGGTGGGCCCGAAGCCCGTGGTGCCGGCCGGTTTCGGCCTCGCGGCGGCGGGCCTGGCCTGGCTGACCGGGCTCGGCCTGGACAGCGGCTACGCGGCCGACGTGCTGCCGCCGCTGCTGGTGATCGGCCTGGGCATGGGCCTGATCTTCCCGCCCGCGATGAACCTGGCCACCACCGGTGTCGGCGCCGAGGACGCGGGTGTCGCCTCCGCCGCCGTCAACGCCATGCAGCAGGTCGGCGGCTCGATCGGCACCGCGCTGCTGAACACCCTGGCCACCGGTGCCGCCACCGACTACGCCCTGGCCCACCGCACCGATCCGCTGGTGAAGGCGCAGGCCGCGCTGGAGGGCTACGCGACGGCCTACTGGTGGGCCGCGGCCTTCTTCGCGGCCGGCCTGGTGATCAGCTTCCTGCTCTACCGGCGTGGAATTCCTGCTCAGGACGGGAATGCTGAGGCCGCCCCGGTCGTCCACATGTAGGGGGAATGAGCTGCGGGGCCGCCCCTGAGCGGTGGGAAGGTCCCGCACGCGCCGACCCGTGGGGACGGGGTGCGGTGCGACGGAGGGCCCGGTGCCGGCGTCCGTGGTTGCACACGGAAGCCGTGCCGGGCCTTTCCCATGCGATTCCACGGTGATCCGGGGAGCCCGGGGCAGATGTGACGGAATCTGCGTGCGGTGCACCGCAAAAGGGAACCTATGGGCAGTTAATGTGCGTTTTCACTGGTCCACAGGGTTTCGTCGAAAGGCCCCTCGGTTGAACCTGCTCGACCTCCTGCTGCTGGTGCTGACCGTCGCCTACGCCGTCGCCGGCTTCCGGCGCGGACTGGTCGTGGGCTGCATCTCGCTCGCGGGCTTCCTCGGCGGTGCGGTGGTCGGCGTGTGGCTGCTGCCGTACGTGCTGCAGTACGTCGAGTCGGGCACGCCACGGGCGACGCTGGTCGCGCTGCTGACCGTCCTGGTGCCCGCGGCCGGCGGGCACGCCCTCGCCTCCGGGGTCGCCTGGAAGGTGCGGACGGGTCTGGACTGGGGCCCGCTGCGCTGGCTCGACGGGGTGGGCGGCGCGGTGGCGAACGCCGTGGCCGTGCTGCTGGTCGCCTGGGTGGCCGCGAGCGTGCTGGTGACGTCCTCCTCCAGCGTGCTGGCGCAGTCGATCCGCGGGTCCGAGGTGCTCGGCGCGGTCCAGGACACCATGCCCCGGCAGGCACCCACCTGGTTCAGCAGGGCGACCAGCGCACTGGCCGAGGCCGGGTTCCCGCAGGTGTTCAACCCCTTCGAGTCCGAGCCCGTCAACGGGGTGCCCGCGCCCTCCGGGGACAACGTCACCACCGCCGCGGCCGGCGCGGCCGCGCGCAGCACCGTCAAGATCGAGGGCGTCGCCTTCGTGGACGGCCGCCGTCAGGGCCAGGAGGGCACCGGTTTCGTCTTCGCCGACGAGCACGTCATGACCAACGCCCACGTGGTGGCCGGGGTGGACGAACCCGCGGTGCAGGTCGGCGGCCTCGGGCGGGCCTACCGGGCCACCGTGGTGCTCTTCGACCCCGGCAAGGACGTCGCCGTCCTGGACGTCCCTGGGCTGGACGCGCCCGCGCTGAGCTTCACCGACGACGCCGTGAGCGGTGACGGCGCGGTCGTGGCGGGCTACCCGCAGGACGGCGGCCTCGACCTGCGCGCCGCGACGGTGGCCGGCCGCATCCGCGCCACCGGCCAGGACATCTACGGCGACGGAACGGTCACCCGCGACATCTACCAGGTCCGGTCCGTGGTGCGCCCCGGCAACTCCGGCGGCCCGCTGCTGGACACCTCCGGACGTGTCTACGGGGTGGTCTTCGCCCGCTCCACCGCCGACTCCACGACGGGCTACGTGCTGACCGCCGACGAGGTGCGCTCCGACGCGCTGCGCGGGGCGCGCGCCACGGAGCCGGTGGACACCGGCGACCGGGCCGCGCTGTGACGGCCGCGCGGTGACCGCCGGACCGCGGCGGGCCTCCGCATACGTTCGACGTTAGACTTTCCCTTTACGCGGAAAACGGGACGAACCCATCGAAGACATAGAAACCATCGAGCGTCGTCCGGCGCCGAGCCGGACGAGGACGACCGCGGCCGAGCACGCGGGAGTGGTGCCGTTGTCATGATCTCCATCCTCTTCGCCGTCCTCGCGGCCTGCAGCAACGCCTTCGGGACGGTCCTGCAGCGGCGCGCGGTGCTCACCGTCCCCGCCTCGAAGTCGCTGCGCCTGGGCCTGATGAAGGACCTGCTGCGCACCCCGGTCTGGCTCGCCGGCATCCTCGGCGTCATCCTCGCCGCGATCTTCCAGGCCCTGGCGCTGGGCACCGGTTCGCTCGCCGCGGTCCAGCCGGTGTTCATCCTGGAACTGCCGCTGGCCCTGGTGATCGGCGGCATGGTCTTCCACGTGGAGCTGTCCCACAAGGCGTGGGCCAGTGTGGCGTGCATCGCCGGGGGCCTGGCGCTGTTCCTCTTCTCGATGGCGCCCAGCGGTGGGCGGGACCAGGTGCCGGGCATCTGGTGGGTGCCGACGCTGCTGATCGTCGGCGGGCTCGGCGCCGCGCTGGTGCTCGCCGGGCTGCGGCGGCCCACCGGACTGATGCGCGCCGCCTGCCTCGGTGGGGCGGCGGCGGTCGGCAACGCCCTCACGGCCGCGCTGATCAAGTCGTCCATGGACGTCCTGGAGCACCAGGGGATCGCGGCCTGGCTGCTGTCCTGGCAGACCTACGCCTTCGCCGCGGCCGGCGGGTTCTCGTTGTTCCTGCTGGGGACCGCGATGCAGGGGGGACCGCTGATCGCCTCCCAGCCCGCCCTGACGCTCGGCGACGCCGTCGTCGGCTTCTGCCTGGGGGTCGCGCTCTACGGCGAGCAGCCGCGCACCGGCTTCTGGCTGCTGCCCGCGCTGGCGGGGTTCGCGGTCCTCAGTTACGGCGTCTTCGCGATGTCCCGCACCCAGTGCCTGTACAAGTGCGTCCACCCCGAGGAGCACCTGGCCAGCCCGGCCGGGGAACCCGCCGCCTCGACCATGTGAACCGCACGCGGACGCCCCCGGGACCGGCAGCCGGTCCCGGGGGCGTCCGCGTGCAGGGCGCCGCTCGTCAGTGGCGCGGGGCGGGGTACGCCTTGGGCAGGCGCATGCCGCGGTCGGCCATGATCTGCCGGACGTGGTTGGGGTAGTCGGTGATGATGCCGTCGATGCCCATGTCCATCAGGGCCTCGATGGTCGGGTTGTCGTCACAGGTCCACGGGATGACCTTCAGGCCGCGCTCGTGGGCGTCGTCCACCATCTTCCCGGTGACGTAGAACGTGAAGTTCGGGTCGGCGATGGTGCCGTTCTGCGGCATGCCGTAGACCGGGGAGAGCGCCTTGACGCCCGGTATGGCGGCGGCGGCCTTGACGAAGTCGCCGTCGTAGTCGTCGGCGTCGATGCCGCCGAGCCACGGGGAGGCGCCGGGCTTGCCGACCTGGAGGAAGTCGTAGTTGGTGAGCGCCACCAGCGGGTACTTCGGCGCGAGCTTGTGCATCTCGTTCAGGGCGCCCCAGTCGAAGGACTGGATGGTGACCTGCTTCTCGATGCCCGAGCGGTGGATCTCCTCGAAGACCCGGCGCACGAACAGCTCGCGCGGCGCGGTCTGCTCGGGGGCGCCGGCCTCCACCTTGGTCTCGATGTTGAGCTTGACCTTCTTGGCCTTGTAGCTCTTGACCAGGCCCAGGACGTCCTTGAGCTCCACCATGCGGTGGCCCTTGATCTGCTCCTGCTCGGGGAAGCCGGGCAGCTGCTGGTAGCCGCAGTCCATCGTCTTGATCTGGGCCAGCGTCAGGTCCTTGATGTACTTGCCGACGTACGGGTACATCGGGTCGCCCGCCGTCACGGGGCCGGTGTCCTTGCACTTCTGGGCGCTGATCTGGCGGTCGTGGTTGACGACGACCTTCTGGTCCTTGGTGACGTGGGTGTCCAGCTCCAGGGTGCTCACCCCGAGGCGCAGGGCCTTGCCGAAGCCCTCCAGGGACTCCTCGGTGGTCATGCCGATGCCACCGCGGTGGGCCTGCAGGTCGAAGGAGGCCTTGGGGGAGTGGCCGTGGCCGTGGTGGGCCGTGGCCGCCTGGGCGGCGGTGGGGACCACGAGCGCGGGTACGACGGCCAGGGCTGCGATTGCGTGCCGGAGGGACATTTACACCTCGTCTACATCGGACGAACAGGACCTGGCGACGCTAAGCCGCAGGTCGAGCGCGTACGAAGCCCGCGCATGAGGGCATGGTGAACGCCCGGGGAACGATCGTCCCCCGGGCGTGGCCCGGTCACGGACGGTGTCAGTCCAGGAGGCCGTCGTAGTCGGGGAGCTTGAAGGTGCGCTCGGCGTGGCCGCCCACCAGGTCGGTGGTGTTGTTGCCGATGTTCGCGACGATCGTGTATCCGCGCTTCTCGATGGCGGCGCGCTGCGCCGTCTTGTACGCGCTGACCTCGTCGAAGAGGTCCGGGATCGAACGGCCGTAGAGCCCGGCGACCGGGTAGCCCTCGCGGTCGAGGTTGTAGTGCGTGGCCGGGTAGATGAAGTCCGGCCGGGCGGTGACGAAGAAGACGTCCACGCCACGGGAGTCCGCGTACCGGGCGAGGTCACGCGTCGGCGCCACGGCCGGCGGGAACCACCAGTCGAAGTACGTCTCCAGCGCGGTGTTGTCGATGTCCAGCACGATCGCCAGCTTCTCGCCGGGCTTCCGGGCGGCCGTACGGTCCTGGACGTAGGTGTGCGCCTGGTCGATCACCGGGCGCACGTCCCGCAGCCAGGTCTCGTGGCCGACCGAGACGGCGGTGGCGGAGGCCGTGGTGGCCGCCACCACCGGGACGCCGGTGGGCTCGGAGGCGTGCGCGTCGGCGGGGAGCGCGATGCCGGACACCCCGGCGGCGATGATCGCCGCGACGACGGCGCCGCGTCTCCAGGTGAGGGTTTTGAGGGTTGTCATGCACCGTACGTTCGCTGGTGCGGGTGAGCGGAAACTGGCGTTCGGATTACCGGTTGGTAACTATCCTTGGGGTTCGGACAATTGGCTGGCGAAGGCCACGAACGCGGTCCACGCGTCCGGCTCGAAGGCCAGAACCGGGCCGGACCTGTCCTTGGAGTCCCGTACGTGGACGGCAGCCGGGCCGACCGCAACTTCCACACATTCGCCGCCGTCGCTGCCGCTGTGACGGGACGTGAACCACACGAGAGCGCTCACAGTTCACCCGCAATCTGCTCGATCACCTTGGCAGAGTCCTCCGGCGTGAGGGCCTGCGCCCGGATCATGCCATAGCGCTGGTGGAGCAGACTGACCCTTTTCCGGTCATCCGTGAGCAGGCCCCCGACCTGACCTTCAGCGTAGGCGAGCAACTGGCGTTCGGGGTTCTCCAGGAAGGTGAAGGGACCGTCGAGTCCGGCGTGCGACTCGTAGCGGGCCGGCATGACCTGGATCTGGACGTTGCGCCGCCGCCCCACCTCGACGAGGTGCCGCAACTGTGCCCCCATCACGGCCCGTCCGCCCGTCGGGCGGCGCAGGAGCCACTCCTCCAGGACGAAGGAGAGCATGCACACGGGCCGGCGGGTGATCAGGGTCTGGCGGGCCAGCCGGTCCTCGGTCCAGCGCTCGACCTCGTCCTCCTCCAGGGCCGGACAGCGGGCCCCGAACACGGCACGGATGTAGGCCTCGGTCTGCAATAGGCCGTGAATGACGTGGGTGTTGTACGATCCCAGGCTCAGCGCCCGGGCCTCCTCGTCCGCGTACTCCCCGTACCCCACGGGCAGCTTCTCCCGGGACAGATGGGGTGCCACCGCCTTCAGCACCCCGGGTGAGCCCAGCAGTTGCTCGGCCCTGTCGATGAACGCCGTGCTGGCGATGCGCTCACCGCACTCGATCTTGACGGTCTGCGACTTCGAGTAGCCCGTGTGCGCCGCCACCGCGTCCAGGGTGAGCCCCTGGCCCTCGCGCAGCGCCTTGAGCAGGTCCCCGAAGATCCTCATGCTCACCGAGCGCTTGTCCTCGACCGTCACGCGGCCACCCCCGTCCGGCTCCCCTGGCGTCGTCCCGCAGCGCCACGCTAGGCACGCGGCGGGCGGCGGCACGCCGGGAACCGGCGGAATTCACCTGACGCGGGGAATCGAGGACCGGGTGTGACGCAGGCCACGCCACGGTGCCGATGGATTCACGGCGCCCGCGCGGTCCACCGGGCATGACAGAAAACGTGAAGGGCCCGGCGAGTTACTTCCCGTCGATCGAGAAGAAGTACGGCCGGCCGGTCGAGGAGTGGAAGGAGCTCATCCGCTCCTCCCCGCTGACCCGCCACATGGAGCTCGTCGGCTGGCTGAAGGCCGAGCACGGACTCGGGCACGGACACGCCAACGCCCTGGTGGCGCACACGCTCGCCGAGGGGAAGGACGCGTCGTAGCCGCCGGGTCACTCCGGCAGCCGCGTCCCCTCCGGGAGCCGTACGGCGAAGTCGTCCGCCAGGACCCGCAGCACCTCGTCCGCGTCCGCCAGTTCCCGTTCCTTGCGGGTGCCGTCGGCCGTCGTCTCCGTCAGGCGGCGTCCGGTCAGGGACAGGTGCGCGTCGCCGGTGGTGCGCTGGGCGTAGACGCCGCGGGAGAAGGGGGAGCGCGGGTTGGTCGCCACGTGCCAGTTGATGACCTCGTAGTCGGGGGCCTGGAAGGGTTCCACCGTGAAGGCGTACTGGTCCTCCCAGCCGTCGTCAGCGGCGCCGGGCGGGTACGCCTGGAGCTTCCACAGTTCCAGCGGCCCGTCGTGCGGCGCGTGGACCAGCCGGTGGCGGCGCGGCGCGTCGTGCAGCTCCACGTCCGCCACCAGCGGCAACGGCTCCAGCAGGGCGCCGATGCTCCCGAAGCCGACGTCGCTCACGTACGGCACCGGCTCGCCGGGCACCTCGGCGAGCATGAGCATGTGCGTACGGGGGCGGACGTCCCCCGGCTTCGCCCCCACCAGCACGCGCGCGGTGAGCAGCGTGACTCGGAACCCGAGGGCGGTGAGCGCCGCGGCGAACAGGGTGTTGTGCTCGTAGCAGTAGCCCCCGCGCCGGCCGTGGACGAGCTTTGCCTCCAGATCGGGCAGCGCGAGCGAGGGCGCCCGGCCCAGGACGGGGTCGAGGTTCTCGAACGGGATGCCCAGCATGTGGGCGCGGTGCACGGACCGCAGCACCTCCGCCGTGGGGCGGCGTTCCCCGGCCCAGCCGATGCGGGCGAGATAGGCGTCGAGATCGAGCGTCATACGACCACCCTACGGATGCGGGGCGATTCCTTCGCCCCACGGACCGGCCCCTACACGGGTGCGGGGTGGCGGTCGTCCTCGCTCTCCTCCAGGAGTTTGCGGGCGAGGCTGTCGACGGCGCGGTCCATCAGGGCACGGTCGGCGGGGTCGGCGATCGTCCAGTCGTCGAGCCGGGAGTCCAGCCAGCGGCGCCAGGCCGCGGCGAGGAGGTCGAGCTGGGCGCGGCCGGCCGCGGTGAGGGTGAGGGTGTCGCCGTCCACGCGGGCCCAGCCGCCGCGGGCCACCTTGGCGAAGGCGGGTTCGAGGACCTCGCCGGGCATGTGGTGGGCGCGGGCGACGGCGTCCAGTGAGGCGCCGCCCTGGAAGCGGTCGCGCCAGTGGATCTGCCCGAGCGCCCAGGCCTCGCCCGGGGTGAGCGGGGAACCGGAGTCGGCCAGGATGCGGAGGGCGACGGCGGGCTCCGCGGCGTGTTCGCGGCGCATGACGCCCGCGACCGCCCGCTCCAGTTGGACGACGGCGTCGGGGGAGTCGGGGGCGGAGAAGCCCTCGCCCATGTCCGAGGCGCCGGCGCGGGCGCTGTCGCGCAGCGGCACCTCCTTGAGGAACCAGGCGATGACGAAACCGGCCAGGGCCACCGGGGCGACCCACAGGAAGACGTGCTGGATCGTGTCGGCGTAGGCGTCGACGATCGGGGCGGCCCGGTCGGGCGGGAGCGCCCGCAGGGCCTGCGGGTCCTGCGCCGCGGCGGCCGGGACGCCGGGCACCTCGGCGAGGGCGGCGGACAGGGCGGGGCCGAGCCGGTTGCCGTACAGGGTGCCGAAGACGGCGGTGCCGAAGGCGCTGCCGAGGGTGCGGAAGAAGGTCACCCCGGAGGTGGCGGTGCCCAGTTCCGCGTACGCGACGGTGTTCTGGACGGCGATCGTCAGGACCTGCATGGCCAGGCCGATGCCGAGGCCGAAGACGAGCATGTACAGGGACTCCAGCCACGGCCCGGTCGCCCGGTCCATGGTGGACATCAGGTACAGGCCGAGCGCCATGACGGCGGTGCCCGCGATGGGGAAGGCCTTGTAGCGCCCGGTGCGGCCGATGACGGTGCCGGAGGCCATGGACGTGCCGAGCAGTCCGGCGACGAGCGGGAGGGTGCGGACCCCGGACTCGGTGGCGGAGACCCCGTCGACGAACTGGAGGTAGGTCGGCAGGTAGGTGAGCGCGCCCAGCAGCGCGAAGCCGACGATGAAGCTGAGCAGCGAGCACACGACGAAGACCGGGTTGCGGAACAGGTGCATGGGGAGCATCGGCTCCCTCGCGCGCAGCTCGACCAGGACGAACGCGGTCAGCAGCACGGCCGAGGAGACGAACAGCCCGACCACGACGGCGGAGTCCCAGGCGTACTGGCTGCCGCCCCACTCCAGGGCGAGCACCAGTCCCGAGGCGCCCAGGGCGACCAGCGCGATGCCCGCGTAGTCGACGACGGGGCGGACGGCGGCCCGGACGACGGGGACGGTACGGGCGGCCATCACGACCATCACGATCGCGACGGGGACGTTGACGTAGAAGCACCAGCGCCAGGTGGCGTGGTCGGTGAACAGACCGCCCAGCGTCGGGCCGACGACCGTCGTGACCCCGAAGACCGCGCCCAGCGCGCCCTGGTACTTGCCGCGCTCGCGCAGCGGGATGACGTCGGCGATCAGGGCCATCGCCGTGACCATGAGTCCGCCGCCGCCGATCCCCTGGACGGCGCGGGCGACGATCAGCATGAGCATGCTGGTGGCGGCGCCCGCGAAGACCGAGCCGGCGACGAAGACGACCGCGCTGACCTGGAAGACGACCTTGCGGCCGAACAGGTCGCCGAACTTGCCGACCAGCACGGTGGA
>NZ_JBEXSX010000095.1:0-27306 GCF_040613835.1 Streptomyces sp. NPDC006207
GAGACGGACCGAACCATCATGCGCATACGGCGAACGGCGAACGCTCGTCCGTGCTGAGCCCCCTCCCGCGGTCTTGGGGACGGAACTCAGTGCCGGGGCTGCTCCGGGTGGCGCAGGCACCAGCCGGCCCAGGCGGAGGCGACCATCTCGCGCACCTCGTGGCGGGCCGTCCAGCCCAGCTCCTCCTCGATCCGCGAGGCGGAGGCGACGACCCGGGCGGGGTCGCCGGGGCGGCGCTCGATGACCTGCGCCGTCGCGTCGGTGCGGCCGGTGACCGAGCCGATGATGCCCACCATCTCGGCGACCGAGACGCCCTCGCCGCGGCCGATGTTCAGCACCAGGGCGGCGGTCGGGTCCTCCGCCAGCCGGCGCGCGGCGGCGACGTGGGCGGAGGCGATGTCCTCGACGTGGATGAAGTCGCGCACGCAGGTGCCGTCGGGGGTCTCGTAGTCGTCGCCGAAGATCAGCGGGGGCTTCCCCTGGGAGAGCCGTTCGAAGACCATCGGCACGAGGTTGAAGATCCCCGCGTCACCCAGCTCGGGCGTGGCCGCACCGGCCACGTTGAAGTAGCGCAGGCAGGCGGTGGCGATGCCGTGGGCGGCACCCGTCGCCCGGACCATCCACTCGCCGACGAGCTTGGTCTCCCCGTACGGGCTCATGGGCGCGCACGGGGTCTCCTCGGTCACCAGGTCGACGTCGGGCATCCCGTAGACCGCGGCGGAGGACGAGAACAGGAAGCTGGTCACCCCGGCGCGCACCGCGGCCTCCAGGACGGTCTGCAGGCCCTGGACGTTCTCCCGGTAGTAGTGGAGCGGACGCTCCACCGACTCCCCGACCTGCTTCTTCGCCGCGATGTGCACGATCCCGCGCACCGAGTGATCGCGCAGCACCCGGTCCAGCAGCTCCGCGTCCAGCACGGAGCCCTTCTCCAGGTGCACCCCGGCGGGCAGCCGCTGCGGGTCGCCGGTGCTCAGGTCGTCCACGACGACGACCTGCTCGCCGCCGTCGACCATGGCCTTCACCACATGCGACCCTATGTATCCGGCACCGCCAGTAATCAACCACGTCATCCGACGCATCCTAACGGCTCTCCAACGGCGGCCCCGAACCCCCTGCGGGACGGGCCTCGCGGTACACTCCGCCGACTTTTTGTTTACTATCCATTCATCCACACAACCGTTTGCCGTCGCCCCGCGTCGTAGGAACGGTTGGAGCGGGCCCCACCGCGGGACACCGCTCGCCCGACGGCCCGCGCAGCATCGCGGACGCGTCCCAGCCTCAACCGATCCGCTGCCCCGGTTCGGTGCCTGATTCGCCTCGAAAGGGTTCTGGTCCATGGAAATACCGCCGCTCGCGGAAGTACGGCGCCTCACCGAGAAGAAGCGGGACGCCTGGTGGACCGTTTTCCTGGTCGACCCCGTGGCGACCCCGTTGGTGCGCTGGACGGCCAGGTGGACCCGACTCACCCCCAACCAGATCACCTGGGGCGCCCTCTTCCTCGGCCTGGGAGCCGCGGCCTGCTTCGCGCTCGCCGACTGGAAGTACCTGATCATCGGCGCCGTGCTGTACCACTTCAGCTTCATCCTGGACTGCATGGACGGGAAGCTGGCCCGGCTCACCGGCAAGGGCTCCGAGTTCGGCGGCTGGCTCGATTACATCTTCGACCGCATCCGCGTGGTGTGCTGCGCCGCGGCCCTCATGGGCGGCCAGTTCTACCGCACGGACAACCCCGTCTACATGTGGCTCGCCCTCGCGGTGATCTTCCTCGACGCGCTGCGGTACCTCGACGCGCTGCAGATCTTCAAGGTGCGGCACGGCATGCGCAAGAAGATCCAGAAGCGCCTGCAGGAGCTCGACTCCGCCAAGCCGCACGCCTTCATGGAGGACCTGCTGCGCGAGCGCTCGGAGGACGAGACGCAGGCCGAGGCGGAGGCCAGGAACGAGGCCGAGGCCGAGACGGAGGCGGACGCGTCCGTGCGGACCGTCCCCGCGCAGTGGACCGGTCCTGACGCCGCCCGGCCGGCCGCCACGGTCGCGGCGGACGCCGCCACCCCGGCCGACCAGGCTTCGGACGCCGCGCCCGGACGGGTCATCGACCTTCAGGTGACGTTCAAGGACCGTTTCGGCCCCTACGCGGCCTTCCGCGACTTCCTGATCCGGCACCGGGTCCGGCCGCACCTGATCAGCGGCATCGAGTTCCAGATGGCGGTCTTCATCATCGCGCCGCTGACCGGTGCCATCATCGGGACCACGATCGCCGCGGCCGCGCTGCTGCTGATCTTCGAGTTCGCCATCATCTACAAGCTGCTGCTCTCCACGCGCGACTTCGAGCGCGTGATGGCCGACCTCGACGAGGAGGCCCGCTCGTACCACGAGAGCGACAGCGCGACGCCTCTGCAGACGTCCATGAGCTGAACCGCTCGCCGGCCGGTCCCCCGGCCGGCAGTGCACGGACAAGGGCCGGCCCCCTCGGTGAGGGGGCCGGCCCTTGTCCTTCGCGGTCGCGGCTCAGGAGTCGAACGGGTCGAAACCCTCGAACTCCTTCTGGACGTCGTCCCGTTCGGCGTCCCGGTCCTTGCGGCGCTGCGCGGCCGGCCGGGGCTCGTCGAAGCGGTGGTCCTCGCCGCGGCGTCCGAGCATCTCCGCGCCGGCCGCGACGGACGGCTCCCAGTCGAAGACCACGGCGTCGTCCTCGGCGCCGATGACGACCTCGTCGCCCTCACGGGCGCCGGCCTTGACCAGCTGCTCCTCGACACCGAGGCGGGCGAGCCGGTCGGCGAGGTAGCCGACGGCCTCGTCGTTGGCGAAGTCGGTCTGGCGCACCCAGCGTTCGGGCTTCTCACCGCGGACGCGGTAGAAGCCGTCCTCGGCGGTGACGGTGAAGCCGGCGTCGTCCACGGCCTTGGGCCGGATGACGATACGGGTGGCCTCCTGGACCGGCTGGGCGGCGCGCGCCTCGGCAACGATGCCGGCGAGGGCGTAGGACAGCTCGTTGAGGCCCTTGTGGGCCACCGCCGACACCTCGAAGACCCGGTAGCCGCGCGCCTCGAGGTCGGGGCGGACCATGTCGGCGAGGTCCTGGCCGTCGGGGATGTCGACCTTGTTGAGGACGACGATCCGCGGACGGTCCTCGAGACCGCCGTACGCCCGCAGTTCCGCCTCGATCACGTCGAGGTCGCTCAGCGGGTCGCGCTCGGACTCCAGGGTGGCGGTGTCCAGGACGTGCACCAGGACGCTGCAGCGCTCGACGTGCCGCAGGAACTCCAGGCCCAGGCCGCGTCCCTCGCTGGCGCCCGGGATGAGCCCGGGGACGTCGGCGACGGTGAAGACGGTCGAACCGGCCGTGACCACGCCCAGGTTGGGGACGAGCGTGGTGAAGGGGTAGTCCGCGATCTTCGGCTTGGCCGCCGAGAGCACGGAGATGAGCGAGGACTTGCCCGCGCTCGGGTAACCGACCAGCGCCACGTCGGCGACCGTCTTCAGCTCCAGGACGAGGTCCCGGCTCTGCCCGGGCTCACCCAGCAGCGCGAACCCCGGCGCCTTGCGGCGCGCCGAGGCCAGCGCCGCGTTGCCGAGGCCGCCGCGGCCGCCCTGGCCGGCGATGAAGGTGGTCCCGTGGCCGACGAGGTCCGCGAGCACGTTGCCGTGCCCGTCCATGACGACGGTGCCGTCCGGGACGGGCAGGACCAGGTCCGTGCCCTCCTTGCCGGAACGGTTGCCGCCCTCGCCGGGCTTGCCGTTGGTGGCCTTGCGGTGCGGGTGGTGGTGGTACTCGATGAGCGTGGTGACCGACTGGTCGACGACCAGCGTCACATCGCCGCCACGGCCGCCGTTGCCGCCGTCCGGGCCGCCCAGCGGCTTGAACTTCTCCCGGTGCACGGAGGCGCAGCCATGGCCCCCGTTACCCGCGGCGACGTGCAGCTCGACGCGGTCCACGAAGGTGGTCATGCGGATGTTCCTCCAGATGCGTACGGGAATGTCTGTGGGTTAACGCGCCGAGGGCGGACCTGCTTCCCGGTCCGGGAAACAGGGTCCGCCCTCGGTGAAGTCGTATCGCGGCCGATCAGGCGACCGGGACGATGTTCACGACCTTGCGACCACGGCTGGTGCCGAACTCGACCGCACCGGCGGCGAGGGCGAACAGCGTGTCGTCCTTGCCACGGCCGACGCCCGAGCCGGGGTGGAAGTGGGTGCCGCGCTGGCGGACGATGATCTCACCGGCGTTCACGACCTGGCCGCCGAAGCGCTTGACGCCGAGCCGCTGGGCGTTGGAGTCGCGACCGTTCCGGGTGGACGATGCGCCCTTCTTGTGTGCCATCTCTCCTCAGTCCCTTACTTCGCAGCGGCGGGGATGCCGGTGATCTTCAGGGCCGTGTACTGCTGACGGTGACCCTGACGACGGCGGTAGCCGGTCTTGTTCTTGTACCGCAGGATGTCGATCTTCTGGCCCTTGTGGTGGTCCACGATCTCGGCCTGGACCTTGATCCCGGCCAGCACCCACGGGTCGCTGGTGACGGCGTCGCCGTCGACGACGAGGAGCGTCGAGAGCTCGACCGCGTCGCCAACCTTGCCAGTGGAAATCTTGTCAACCTCGACGATGTCGCCGACGGCCACCTTGTGCTGGCGGCCACCGCTGCGCACGATTGCGTACACGCGGAACTCACTCTCTCGCTCGGATCGTCACTCCTGACGCCAGCCGTCCCTGCGGTGCTGGGGGGCCTCTGCCGGCCGTGGCCGGTAGGAAGATGCTCAGGAATGGGCGTCAAAACGCCGAAGGTCAAGGTTACGGGGCGTCCCCGATGGGGTCAAACCGGGGCCTGCCCGACCCCGCACGCGCCGCGGGCCGTCCCCCGGTGGGGAACGGCCCGCGGACGGTGACGCGGGGTCAGGACGCCTCGGTGGGCGCCTCGGCCGTGGCCTTGGCGGCGGCCTTCTTCGCCGTCGTCTTCTTGGCCACCGTCTTCTTGGTGGCGGTCTTCTTGGCGACCGTCTTCTTCGCGGCGGCCTTCTTCGCCGGTGCCTTCTTCGCGGCCGTCTTGCGCGCGGCCCGCTTCTTCGGCTCCGCCTGCCCGGCCTCGGCGGCCTCCGTCCCGGCCTCGGCCGCCGGGGTCTCCTCCGGCTGCGCCTCGGTGCCGGGGACGACCACGACCGCGGCCTCCTCGCCGGCGGACGGCGCGCCCGCGGGGGCGGACACCCTGCGCGTGGCGCGACGGCGCACCGGCGCGGCCGGCGCCTGGACCTCCGCCACCGGCTCCGGCTCGGGGGCCGGGGCCGGAACGGCCGGCTCCGCCGCGGGGACGACCACGGTGGCGGCCTCACCGGCGGGGGCGCTCGGCGCGGTGGCCTTGCGGGTCGCCCGGCGCCGGCCGCGGACCGGTGCGGCGGGCTCCTGCGCCGTCTCGGCGGTGCCCACGACGGCGGGCGCCTCGGGGGCGGTGGCCGTCGCGGCCTCCGCCGCCTGGGGCTCGGTGACCGGGGCGGCCGACGGGACGACGGTGACGATCTCGGCCGTGGCGTCCGGCGAGCTCACGGGGGCGGTGACCCGCCGCGAGGCGCGCCGCCGGGAACGCCGGCCCGCCGCCGCCTCGGCCTCGGCCGGGCTGCCGTACCAGTCCTCGTCCCCGCCGACGGCGGGCACCAACTCGGCCTCGGTGACCGCGACCGGCTCCAGCTCGGGAGCCTCCTCCGCGGCCTCCTCGGCCTCGGTGAGGGCGGCGGTCTCCGCGACCGCCGGCTCCTCCGCCGCGCCGCCACGACGGCGCTTGCGCTTGCCGCCGCCACCGGCCGCCGTGGCCTGGTCCATGTGGACGATGACGCCGCGGCCGTTGCAGTGCACGCAGGTCTCGGAGAAGGACTCCAGCAGGCCCTGGCCGACCCGCTTGCGGGTCATCTGGACCAGGCCCAGCGAGGTGACCTCGGCCACCTGGTGCTTGGTGCGGTCCCGGCCCAGGCACTCCAGCAGCCGGCGCATGACGAGGTCGCGGTTGGACTCCAGCACCATGTCGATGAAGTCGATCACGATGATGCCGCCCAGGTCGCGCAGCCGCAGCTGGCGCACGATCTCCTCGGCCGCCTCCAGGTTGTTCCTGGTGACCGTCTCCTCCAGGTTGCCGCCCTGGCCGGTGAACTTGCCGGTGTTGACGTCGATGACGACCATCGCCTCGGTCCGGTCGATCACCAGCGAGCCGCCGCTCGGCAGCCAGACCTTGCGGTCCAGCGCCTTCAGCAGCTGCTCGTCGATCCGGTACGTGGCGAAGACGTCGACCTCGGAGGTCCAGCGGCCCAGCCGCTCGGCCAGGTCCGGCGCGACGTGCGAGACGTAGCCGTGGATGGTCTCCCAGGCGGTGTCACCGCTGACGATGACCTTGCCGAAGTCCTCGTTGAAGATGTCGCGGACGACCCGGACGGTCATGTCCGGCTCGCCGTAGAGCAGCGACGGGGCGTTGCCGCTCTTGGCCTTCTTCTGGATGTCCTCCCACTGCGACTGCAGCCGCTCGACGTCACGGCGCAGCTCGTCCTCGCTTGCACCCTCGGCGGCGGTGCGCACGATGACGCCCGCGTCCTCGGGAACGATCTTCTTGAGGATCTGCTTCAGCCGGGCGCGCTCGGTGTCGGGCAGCTTGCGGCTGATGCCGGTCATCGAGCCCTCGGGCACGTAGACCAGGTAGCGGCCGGGCAGCGAGACCTGGCTGGTCAGGCGGGCGCCCTTGTGGCCGATCGGGTCCTTCGTGACCTGGACCAGCACCGACTGGCCGGACTTGAGGGCCGCCTCGATGCGCCGCGGGCCGTTGCCCATGCCCAGCGCCTCGAAGTTGACCTCACCGGCGTACAGCACCGCGTTGCGGCCCTTGCCGATGTCGACGAACGCGGCCTCCATGGACGGCAGCACGTTCTGGACCTTGCCCAGGTAGACGTTGCCGACGTACGAGGTGGCCTGCTCCTTGTTGACGTAGTGCTCGACGAGGACGCCGTCCTCCAGCACGCCGATCTGCGTCCGGTCGCCGTTCTCACGGACGACCATGACGCGCTCGACCGCCTCACGGCGGGCCAGGAACTCGGCCTCGGTGATGATCGGCACACGCCGGCGGCCCTGCTCGCGGCCCTCGCGGCGCCGCTGCTTCTTGGCCTCCAGACGGGTGGAGCCCTTGATGGACTGCACCTCGTCGACCGGCTCCGCCGGCTTGCGCGGCTCACGGATCTTGACGACCGTGCGCTCCGGAGCGTCCTCGCCCAGGCTCTCCTCGGCCGTCCCCTCGCCACCACGGCGACGGCGACGGCGACGGCGGCGGCTGGTGCTGCTGCTCTCGGCCGACTCCTCGTCCTCCTCGGACTCGTCCCCGGCGTCCTCGCCCTCCTCGTCCTCGCCGACCGCGCCCTCCTCGCCGTCGAGGGCCTCGCCGCGACGACGGCGGCGGCCACCGCGGCGGCGACGGCGGGACGGCCGCTCGCCGCCCTCACCCTCGTGCTCGTCGGCCTCGTGCTCGTCGGCCTCGTGCTCGTCGGCCTCGTCCTCCGCCTCGTCCTCCTGCGCGGGGGCGGGCTCCTCGGGGGCGTGCTCGGTCACGACCGCCTCCGCGGCCTCCACGGGCTCCCCGCGCCGGCGGCGGCGACGACGGCGCCCACCGGTCTCGGCGGCGTACTCGTCCGCCTCGGGCTCCTCCTGCTCCTCGCGCTCCTCGCGCTCGGCGGGCTGCTCCGCCTGCACCACACCGGGGGCCTGGAACACCGGAGCCTGGAACACGGCCATGGGCGGCCGTACGACCCGGCGGCGGCCCCGCGCGGGGGCGGGCTCCGCCTCGGGCTCGACCTCAGGGGCGGCCTCGGCCTCGGGGACCGCGGCGGGCTCGGCGCCCTGCGCCTCCTGGACCTCGATGACGATCGTGTCCGCGGGGACGCCGAACGCCTCCGCGACGGCCGCGACCGCGGCGACGCGGGCCTCCTCGACGGTGTCGCCGTAGCCGCGGATCTCGTAGGCGTCCTCGACCTCGACGGCCCAGCCGGAACCGTCCGGGACGGCCTTGGCGGTGTAGGTGCGCTGCTCAGGGGCGGCGCCCTCGGCGGCCTCGTCCCCGGCCTGGGCCGCTGCCTCGTCACGCGGCGCGAGAGCGCCCGGCTTCAGACGGCGGGAGCCGTCGTCGGCGGCGAGGAAGGAGGCGGCCGGAGCGGTACGCCGCCGCGAACGGGTCGTCCTGGACTTCTCGGCCTGGGGCTTCTCGGCCCTGCCCCGCTTCGGCTTCTCCGCGGGCTCCTCCTGCAGGGCCTTCGCGGGCGCGTCGGCGGCGGCCACGTCCTCGGCCGGGGCCGGCTCGGGGCTGGTCACCTTGCGCGTGGCACGGCGCCGGCCACGGGCCGGAGCCACAGGCTGCTCGGCCTGCTCCGCCCCGGGGGCGGCCTCGGCGTGCAGCGGCAGGTCGGCCTGGAGCTCCTTGGCCTGCGTGTCGGCGGCGGCCGTGGGGCCGGCCGTCTCCTCGCCGCCCGCGACCGGCTCGGGGCTGGTCACCTTGCGCGTGGCACGGCGCCGGGTACGCGCCGGAGCCGCAGGCTGCTCGGCCTGCTCGGCCCCGGAGGTCTCGGTGGCAGGGGCCTCCACGGCAGGGGTCACCGCGGCGGGGGCCTCAGGGGCGGCCGCAGGAGCGGTGGCCTTCCGCGTCGCGCGGCGACGGGCCGGGGCGGGGGCGGCCTCGGCCGCCTCCTCCGCGGACCCGGCCGGCTGCGGCTCCGGGGCGGAGGACTTGCGGGTCGCCCGGCGCCGGGTGCGCACGGGGGCGGGTTCGGCCTCGGAATCGGCGGATGGGGCCTCGGCCGGTATGGCCGGCGGCTCGGCGGCCCCCGCGGGGGCGCCGGACGTCAGGTCCTGACCGGCCTCACCGGCCGCGGGCGGTCCCGCGGGGCGGCTGGCCGCGCGGCGACGGCGGCGCGGAGCGACCGTCGCCTCCGTGTCGGTGCCGCCGGAGGCGGCTTCGGTGGCGCCGTTCTCGGGCGCCTCGTTCGGCTCGTTGGTCTCGAGCATGCGGGCATTTCTCCCGTCGCGTTCCCGGGCGCCGCGTCCTGGTCCGGTACGCGGCGGCCCGCGTCTCAGCGGGGCCGCCGCCCGGGGGCGCGGGCGCCACACGGGAACTGTCGTGTAGCTCGTCGGCACCGCACTGACGGACCGACGAAAGTCTCGTCTGATGTGTGCTGCCGGACCCGGGTTTCCCCGGATGCGTCGGCCGCACGACGACGACGGTCCTAGGCGGATCCCTCCGGCGCCGCCGCGACATCGCGGTCAGGCGCGAGCGGATCGTTCACCGTGCCGGTCTCCTCATCGAGCGGCCCCTGCGCCAGCCTGGTCACCGCAGCGGGGACCGGCGGCGCGAGGTCGGCCACCGCGCGGAGGCCGGACAGGACGTCGTCGGGTCGTACAGCAGGTGTCACATGCCGAACAACCAGCCGCAGTATCGCACAAGCTCCTGGTGTCGGCCTATCGGCATCCCGTTCGAGAATGCCGTCCTGGGCCCCGGCCACCTGCGGATCGACCGCTTCGAGCCGGGTCACGGCCTCGCGCGCGTCGAAAGTCCGCACGCCGTTCTTCGTCATCCGCTGGACCTCGACGGTCCCGGCGGCGAGGAACGCGGCCACGGCCCGCTCGGCCTCGGCGTGCTCCACACCGTCCAGCCGCAGCTGCCACACGGACGCCTCCAGCCGCTCGGCGAGCCCCGACGTGCGGGCCTCGACGGCCTCGACCACGTCGAGGCCGGCCGGCAGTGACTCGTCCAGCAGCAGGCGCAGCTTCTCCGGCTCACGTGCCTCCGCGAGCGCGATCTCCAGGTACTCGGCCTCGCTTCCGACGCCGGTGGGTGCGGCGTTGGCGTACGACACCTTGGGGTGCGGGGTGAAACCCGCCGAGTAGGCCATGGGCACCCCGGCGCGGCGCAGAGCCCGCTCGAATGCGCGCTGGAAGTCGCGGTGGCTGGTGAACCGGAGGCGGCCGCGCTTGGTGTAGCGCAGTCGAATGCGCTGCACCGCGGGTGCGGGCGGCGGGCCTTCGGGCTGTCGCTTGCCCAGTGTCGTTCAGTCCTTCGTACGTCTGGTCACCCCGGACGGGGTTGCTTGTGCCTTCCAGATTACTGGGGGTTCCGGCCTTCCGGTTCCGGACGGCTCGCCGGGGCCGTCCGGACCGGGCCCGTCCACGCGGTCCTGGACGCGCCGAGGGGCGCGCCGGGTGACCGTCCGCACCCCGCGCGCCCCTCGGGCCGCTTCCGCTCAGCGCTCCATGAACGCGAAGAGCTCCTCCCAGCGGTCGGTGATCCGCTCCGGCGAGTACCGCTGGACGTTGACCCGTGCCCGCTCGCCCATGGTGTCTCGCAGGTCCTGGTCAAGGATCATCCGCACGAGCTGACGCGCCAGCTCGGAGACGTTGCCCGGCGCGGCGAGCAGGCCGTCGACCTCGTCCTGCACGATCTCGTGGACGCCGGGGGCGCAGTCGAAGGCCACGCACGGCAGCCCGCAGGCCATCGCCTCCATCAGCGCCAGCGGGAAACCCTCGCCGCGGGAGGACTGGACGAACAGCGAGGCGCCGTGGAGCGCCCCGACGACGTCGTCGGTCTGCCCCATCCACTCGACGCTGTCGTCCAGACCCAGTGCGGTGCACTGCGCGCGCAGCTCGGCCTCCAGCTCGCCGGTGCCGTACAGCCGCAGCCTCCAGCCGGGCACCTGCGGAGCCGCTTCCGCCCAGGCGTCGAGCAGCATGTCGATGCCCTTCTGGTCGTCGAGCCGCCCGACGCTGGCGACGACCTTCTCGGTCCGCGGGGAGGACGACCCGGGCATCATCGGCAACGGGTTGGGCATGAACCCGACGTTGTTCAGGCCCCGCCGGATCCAGCGGTCGGCGTCCTCCTGCGTCAGCAGCAGCAGGCGGTCGGCCTCGGCGTAGTACTCCTCCACACGCCGGAACCGGGAGGACATGCGGGAGTACTCGTACGACTCGTGGCTCATGCCGATCACCGTGTGCCCGGCGGTGTCCGCGAGCCGGACCCATTCCATGGCCCACACCTGGGTGACGATGATCACCGCACCGGGACGGGCGGCGCGGAACAGCTCGGACAGCCGGTCCACGGCCTTGCGGACCTCGGCCTTCCGCCGGGCGTCCCGCCACAGGCCCACGACGTCGAGCACTCCGAGGGGCCGTCCCTTGCGGCGCTTCGGCCTCGGCCGGACGGCGTGCAGGGTCTCCGTCCCGAAGCCCGGGTCCTGACCGAGGTCCATCGGGTTGCGCGCCGGCGCGATGCCGATGACGCGCACCTGGTGGTCACGGCCTGCCAGCAACCGCGCCATCTGGGTCTGCCAGCGGGCCACGCCGCCGAGTTCGTCGACCTCGTTGGCGACGAAGAATATGTCCCGGCCCGTCATCGGGGCTCCCCTTTCGCACCGAAGAAGCGGTCGACGATCCGAGCCGCGGCGTCGCCCTGGTCGTACTCCCCGTAGGCCTCCACGAACTCCTTGAGCCGTGCCGAGTACGCCGACGCGGTGCCGTCCAGGTCGGCGAGGGCCGCGAACAGCCCGTCGGCGTCCCGCACCACCGGGCCGGGCGCCTGCTCGAGGAGGTCGAAGTAGGTGCCGCGCGCGTCCTTGGCGTACTCCTCCCAGTCGTAGGCGAAGAACACCATCGGCCGTTGCAGCAGCGCGTAGTCGAACATCACCGACGAGTAGTCGGTGACCAGCGCGTCGGCCAGCAGGTAGAGCGGCGTGATGTCGTGCTCGTCGGAGACGTTGACAACCCGGTTCCCGACGGACGGCGGGAGGGTCACCTGGTTCAGGTAGTGGGTGCGCACCAGCAGGGTGCAGCGGTCGCCGAGTTCGTCGACGAAACGCTGCAGGTCGAAGGCGAACTCGAAGGGCGCGACCTTGCCGTTCTCCTGCGCCCGGAAGGTCGGCGCGTAGAGGACCACCGGCAGGTCCTTGCGGATGCCGAGCCGTTCGGCGAGCGCCTGCACCGCCGGGTCGGGGGTGGTGGCGTTGCGGCCGCGGACGAGGGCGTCGTTGCGCGGGTAGCCCGTGCGCAGCCACTTCTCCTCCGGCACCCGGTAGGCCCTGGCCAGGGTGCGCGCGTCGTGTTCGCTGCGCAGGACGAAGTGGTCGAAGCGGTCCAGCGAGCGCTGGTAGGCCTCGCGCTCGGCCTCGGGCTTCATGCGGTACACGGCCTCGTCGAAGCCCATGCGCTTGAGCGCGGAGCCGTGCCAGGTCTGGATGTAGGTGGTACCGCGGCGCTTGCCGAGCTTCAGGGGCATGCCCTGGTTGTCGATCCAGTACTCCGCCTGGGCCAGGGCCCGCAGGTGCCGGTACGACCAGCGGCGCACCAGCCGGGCGTCCGCCGGGAAGTCCTCCGGCCGGTCCGCGTAGGACCACACCGGCCGGAACTTCACGTTGCGCCGCCGCAGTTCCTCGTAGATCGCACGGGGGCTGTCGCTGTACTGCTTGCCGAGTTGGCTCTCGAAGACCACCGTGCCCTTGCGCACCGGGAGGACGCGCAGCATCCGGTGGTACATGCGCACCTTGACCGGGCCGGAGTTCAGGCTCTTGCGCAGGCCGGCGACCATGCGGTAGCCCGCCTTGGCGGGCCTGCCCACGAACCCGTCGAGGTTGCGGTGCATGAGCGCCATGGCCCGCTGGGCCGCCTTGCCCTGCTGGGAGAGCACGAAGGCGAGGTGGTGCTTGGTCGACACCTCCGGTTCGAGGTGGTCGGCGACGAGCCGGGTCAGCCGGGGCCGGATGCGTATCGTGCCCTGCTCCGGGAGCTCGGTGTCCCCCACCGTGATCCGGCTGAGGGTGCTCACGCCGTCCACGGTCAGCTTCAGGCGCACGTTCCACACCGGGTCCACCACGCCGACCGGGCGCAGCTTGCGGCTCAGCGGGGCCTCGGCCTCCCACGCGATGACGTCGCCCTCGTGACGGACGGCGCCGACGGGGAAGCGCAGGGGCCGCGCGCCGCTGTTGCGCGGCAGGAACTCCAGGGTCGCCTTGAGCTTGCTGTCCGGGGTGATCCGGCCGAGCGGGTTGACCACCGTTCCGGACATCGCGACCGTGCCCGACTGCTCGGTGTACGACGTGAGCCGGTTGCGGAGCTTCATCTTCGCCAGCGGGCGCCCGTGGTAACCGAGGTCGGTGACGTCGAGGATCCGGCGGCCCCGCGGGTCGTCGAGGTGCTCGGCGCACCAGTAGATCCTGCCGTCCCGCTCGACCAGCGGTGCGGACAGCTTCTGACGGTTGATCAGCGTGTCGATCGCGGGCATGAGGTTGGCCCAGTCGCCCTGCACCAGGAGGTAGGAGCAGATCCGCTGGATCGAGTTGGTCTCCGCGTACGCCTCGTCGGGGAAGCCCCGCAGGTAGTCGCGGGCTATCTCGGTGAACTGGTTCCGGTACTCCTCGCCCAGGAACGGCAGTTCGCGGAGGTAGAGCACCATGTCGTGCTTGAGGAACTTGCGGTCCTTGTGCTGCTTGAGCTCGTCGAGCCCGTGCGCCGCGAGGACGGCGTCGATGCGCCGGTGGATCTCGACCCGGTCGGAGAAGTTCCTGATCTCGTCGCGCCGGTTGCTGATCGACTTGACCTCCGACTTCTGGACGACGTTCCAGAAGTAGACCCGGTTGGGTATGAGGGTGATCCGCTTCGCGGTGATGTAGGCCTGGGCCGAGAAGAGCAGGTCCTCGTAGTGGATGCCCCGGGGGAACCGCAGGTCGTTCTCGAGCAGGAAGTCGCGCCGGTAGCACTTGTTGGTCGACAGCGTGTCGTAGAGGAGTTCCGGCACCTCCTCGATGGACTCGACGGTGCGGGTCGACCGGTACAGCGCGGGGTACCAGTCGGTCTCCTTGCCGTCCCGGCTGTCGACGTACACCCGCACGCAGACCCCGGAGACCAGGTCGGAGCCGGTGCGCTCGGCGGCCTCGAACATGTTCCGGCAGGCGTCGGACTCGAGGGTGTCGTCGCTGTCGAGGAACATCACGTACCTGCCCCGCGCCACGGCGATGCCCTGGTTGCGCGGCTCACCGCAGCCGCCGCTGTTCTCCGGCAGCCGGAGGGCGCGCACGCGGCCGGGATGGGCGGCCTCGAGGGACCGTGCGACCTCGAACGACCCGTCCGTCGAGCAGTCGTCGGCGATGATCACCTCGACCGTGCGGAGGCTCTGGTCGAGCACCGACCGGACCGCCACGGGCAACCGCTCCGCGTCGTTGTAGACGATGACGACAACGCTTACGTCCGGCGCGGTCTCCGCCGCTTCGGAGGACAAACTTGGCACGGCCACCTCTAGTCGGGGTACAGGGTCACCACGGGAAGAACCGCGCACGCGTCCACCGGGCGCGGCAAAACAGACGGATTTGCGGTCGTCCGGAGCCACGCTCGGCTACACGATGACCGCGAGGTGCACGGGAACCGTCTCTCCCATGAATGCAGGCTACAAAAAGGGTATCCCATGGCCAGAGCCCACCGGCGGGCATGAGGTGGGCGTCACGCCGCGCCCGGACCCCACCGGAACGAAGAACTCCGAGGCCCCGCCGCCGGCCCCGGGCAGGGGACGGCGGCGGGGCCTGGGGCAAACGTGATCAGGAATTGACCACCGTGAGGGGAAGCAGCTTCTTCCCCGTCGGGCCGATCTGGATGTGGGTGTCCATCTGGGGACACACCCCGCAATCGAAGCACGGCGTCCAGCGGCAGTCGTCGACCTCGGTCTCGTCGAGGGCGTCCTGCCAGTCCTCCCAGAGCCAGTCCTTGTCCAGGCCGGAGTCCAGGTGGTCCCAGGGCAGGACCTCCTCGTAGGTGCGCTCCCGGGTGGTGTACCAGTCGAGGTCGACCCCCTGCTCCGGGAGCGCCTTCTCGCACATGCGGGCCCAGCGGTCGTAGGAGAAGTGCTCGCGCCAGCCGTCGAAGCGGCCGCCGTCCTCGTAGACGGCGCGGATGACGGCGCCGACGCGGCGGTCGCCGCGGGAGAGCAGGCCCTCGATGATGCCGGGCTTGCCGTCGTGGTAGCGGAAGCCGATGTTGCGGCCGTACTTGCGGTCGCCGCGGATGGCGTCGCGCAGCTTCTCCAGGCGGGCGTCGGTCTCCTCGACGCCGAGCTGCGGGGCCCACTGGAACGGGGTGTGCGGCTTGGGCACGAACCCGCCGATCGACACGGTGCAGCGGATGTCGTTCTGGCCGGTGACCTCGCGGCCCTTCTGGATGACGTTCTTCGCCATGTCGGCGATCTGCAGGACGTCCTCGTCGGTCTCGGTGGGCAGCCCGCACATGAAGTACAGCTTCACCTGGCGCCAGCCGTTGCCGTAGGCGGTGGCGACGGTGCGGATCAGGTCCTCCTCCGAGACCATCTTGTTGATGACCTTGCGGATGCGCTCGGAGCCGCCCTCGGGGGCGAAGGTGAGACCGGACCGGCGGCCGTTGCGGGTCAGCTCGTTGGCCAGGTCGATGTTGAAGGCGTCGACGCGGGTGGAGGGGAGGGACAGGCCGATCTTGTCCTCCTCGTACCGGTCGGCGAGGCCCTTGGCCACCTCGGCGATCTCGGTGTGGTCGGCGGAGGAGAGCGACAGCAGGCCGACCTCCTCGAATCCGGTGGCCTTCAGGCCCTTGTCGACCATCTCGCCGATGCCGGTGATGCTGCGCTCCCGCACCGGGCGGGTGATCATGCCGGCCTGGCAGAAGCGGCAGCCGCGGGTGCAGCCGCGGAAGATCTCCACGGACATGCGCTCGTGGACCGTCTCCGCGAGCGGGACCAGCGGCTGCTTGGGGTACGGCCACTCGTCGAGGTCCATGACGGTGTGCTTGGACACCCGCCACGGCACGCCGGAGCGGTTGGGGACGACGCGGGCGATCCGGCCGTCGGCCAGGTACTCCACGTCGTAGAACTTCGGCACGTACACCCCGCCGGTGCGGGCCAGCCGGAACAGCAGCTCGTCGCGGCCGCCGGGGCGCCCCTCGGCCTTCCAGGCGCGGATCACGTCGGTGATCTCCAGGACGGCCTGCTCGCCGTCGCCGATCACGGCGGCGTCCAGGAAGTCCGCGATGGGCTCCGGGTTGAAGGCCGCGTGGCCGCCGGCGAGCACGATCGGGTCGTCCTCGGTCCGGTCCCGGGCCTCCAGCGGGATGCCCGCGAGGTCCAGGGCCGTGAGCATGTTGGTGTAACCGAGCTCCGTGGAGAAGCTGAGGCCGAAGACGTCGAAGGCCCTGACCGGGCGGTGGGCGTCCACGGTGAACTGCGGCACGCCGTGTTCGCGCATCAGCGCCTCGAGGTCCGGCCACACGCTGTAGGTGCGCTCGGCGAGGACCCCCTCGCGCTCGTTCAGCACCTCGTAGAGGATCATGACGCCCTGGTTGGGCAGCCCGACCTCGTAGGCGTCCGGGTACATCAGGGACCAACGGACGTCGCACTCGTCCCAGGGCTTGACGGTGGAGTTCAGTTCCCCGCCGACGTACTGGATCGGCTTCTGCACATGCGGCAGCAGGGCCTCGAGCTGGGGGAAGACCGACTCGACAGGCATCAGAGGTGTCTTTCGTGAGCTGGCAAGGGTGACCATTCAGCGTAACGCGTCACAGAGGGCTTCCAGGCCGCGTCCGCGCGGCGCCCGGCCCGGGCGCTCCGGGACGCGGCGGCGCGGTGGTGGCCGTCCCGGGCCCGGCTCAGCCGGCCAGCGTGCCGCGGTCGGCCCGGGGCCACTCCTGCGGGAGCTGCCGCTCGGCGGCGGCGGCGCGGTCGCGTTCGAGCTGGTAGAGCACGCCGTAGGCGAAGGTGTCCTCGCCGGCCTCGCGGGCGTCCGAGGTGAGGCGGAGGACGGCGTCGCGGCAGATGACGCTGTCCTGGTGCTCGCCGAGGAGCTGCTGGACGGCCTTCATGCGCTTGGTGTGCTTCTTGGCGGGCTTGCGCAGCGCCGGGACGGCCTGGGCCGCCTCACTGCTGTAGCGGGCCCGCTTGGCGGCCTTGCGGGCGTCGTGGAGGACGAGGTCGCGCTCGTGGCCTGGTTCCATCTCCAGGGCCGACTCGACACGGGTGCGCAGCCGTCGGTGGTCGCGGCGCACGGCCTTGGGGACGGCGTCGGTCGCCGGGGCCGCGGCCGCGTCGAGCAGGGGCGGGTCGGCGAGCAGTGACTCCAGGGTGTCCAGGAGCCGGAAGTAGCGCCTGCCGCCGAGTTCGCGCAGGAGTTCCTTGCGGGCGCCCTCGTGGACGGGGGCGTCGCCGCCGATGCGCGCGGTGAGGACCTCCGTCACGAGTTCCTCCGGCAGTTCGGCCTCGCGGTCGCGGAGGCGCTCGGCGAGGACCTCGCGGTCGCGTTCCAGGCCCAGCACCCCGGCGAGCCACTTCAGCTCGTCGCCGACGGGGTCGGTCGCCTCGCGGTCGAGTTCGCGGCGGAAGGACTTGAAGGCGCTGCGCAGCCGCCGGGTGGAGACCCGCATCTGGTGGACGGAGTCCGGTTCGTCGCGGCGGACCTCCGGGTCCCAGCCGGTGATCGCGGCGACCTGCTGGTGCACGTAGGCCAGGGCGACGTCCCCGGCGGTGTCGGTGGAGGGCGGCGGCTGCGGCGGCCCGGGTGCGTCGGCCAGGCGCTTTCCGAGGGCGCGGGCGAGCTTCGAGGGGGACTTCGAGCGCCGCAGGCCCGCCGCACGGAGCCGCTTCTCGACGGCGTCGAGGAGGGCGGTGTCGCCGTCGATGAGTTCGGTCTCGACCTCGGTCCAGGCGGTCTCCGAACCGTCGCCGTGGTCGAGGAGGGTGGCCCGGACGTGGTCGTGGGCGATCTCCACGAGGGGTGCGCCCCCGGCGTCGACGAGGTGCACCCGCTTGCGGGTGTTGCGCAGCCGGACGACCGGGACGAGCTCGCGGTCGCGGACGATCGCGGCGACCTCGGCGAGCAGCGACTTGGGGACCCTGGGGCCGCCCTTGCGGCCCTGCTTGCCGAGCGGCGCGTGCACCTCGGTGCGGGTGTCGGCCTGTGAGCTCGGCAGTTTCAGGTGCCAGCCGGCGTCGTCGCCGCCGGTGCGGCGCCGCAGCGTGATCTTGTGGGTGGCCAGCCGCAGGTCGGAGGTGTCGACGTAGACGGCGTCCAGCTCGGCCGGTTCCAGGACGCGCACCGCCGCGACCCCGGGCAGACCTTCGAGATCGGGATCACCGGTCTGCTCGGCGGCCTCGTACTTGCGCTCGGTCTCCGCGACACGCTTCCCCATGTCAGGAACCTAATCGCGGGTTCGCCCGGCCGCAATGGTGCGTTCACCCGGTGGAAGGGGTCAGGCCGACATGGGCCGCTTCATGTGGATGGCCTGCAGCAGCCCGATGGCGATCCAGACCGCGAACATCGACGATCCGCCGTACGAGACGAACGGCAGCGGCAGACCCGCCACGGGCATGATGCCGAGGGTCATGCCGATGTTCTCGAAGGACTGGAAGGCGAACCAGGCGACGATGCCGGCCGCGATGATCGTGCCGTACAGGTCGGTGGCGTTCCGGGCGACGCGGCAGCCGCGCCACATGATCACGCCCAGCAGCACGATGATCAGGGCCGCCCCGACGAAGCCGAGCTCCTCCCCCGCCACGGTGAAGACGAAGTCGGTCTGCTGCTCGGGCACGAACTGCCCGGTGGTCTGGCTGCCGTCGAACAGGCCCTTGCCGAGCAGCCCGCCGGAGCCGATGGCGATGCGCGCCTGGTTGGTGTTGTAGCCGACGCCCGCGGGGTCGAGGGCGGGGTTGGCGAAGGCGGCGAAGCGGTCGATCTGGTACTGGTCCAGGACGCCGAGCTGCCAGACCGCGATGGCGCCGCCGGCGCCCGCCGCGATCAGGCCGAGGACCCAGCGGTTGGAGGCGCCGGAGGCCAGCAGCACGCCGAGCACGATGACCGCCATCACCATGACCGAGCCGAGGTCGGGCATCAGCATGACGATCGCCATCGGCAGTATGGCGAAGCCGAGCGACTGGGCGACCGTGCGGTGGTCGGGGAAGAGCCGGTCGCCCGCGTCGACGCGGGCGGACAGCATCATCGCCATGCCCAGGATGATGGTGATCTTGGTGAACTCGGACGGCTGCAGGGAGAAGCCGCCGCCCAGCACGATCCAGGCGTGCGCGCCGTTGACCGTGGACCCCAGCGGGGTGAGGACCGCGGTCACCAGCAGCACCGAGATGGCGTAGAGCACCGGCACCGCGCCCCGCAGCCGCCGGTGGCCCAGCGCCACCGTGCCGGCGGCGAGGGCGAAGCCGATGGCGGTGTTGAGGATGTGCCGCAGCAGGAAGTAGTACGGGTCCCCGTGGGTGAGCTCGGTGCGGTTGCGCGTCGCGGAGAACACCAGCGCCGTGCCGATCAGGGACAGCGCGAGGGCGGCGCCGAGCAGCAGCCAGTCCATCCGGCGCAGTATCGAGTCCCGGGCCAGGAGCTTGCCCAGGGTGCCGCGTTCCGGGGTGAAGCGACGCGTCGCGTAGCCGTGCGCGCTCATGACCAGTACCTCCTGCCCAGCAGGAGCTTCTCGGTGCGCTCCGGGGGCAGCGCGGCGGCGGCCAGCGCCGTGTCCCGCGGCGCGGAGGGCACCTGCGGCACGTCGGCCCAGGAGGCCTTGGTGATCTTGATGGTGCCGTCGGAATCGATCTTCGGCAGCTTGCTCAAGGGGTGCGGGAGCAGCGCCTTCTTGTTGTCGATCGACCCGTCCTCCTGGACGCCGTACATCGCCTCGTAGATCTTGCGGACGGCCGGACCGGAACCACCGGAACCGGTACCACCCTGGGAGATCGTCATGACGATCGCGTAGTCCTTGCTGTACGTCGTGAACCACGACGTGGTCTGCTTGCCGGCGACCTCCGCGGTACCGGTCTTGGCGTGCAGCGGGATCTTGTCCTGCGGCCAGCCGCCGAACCGCCACGCGGCCGTACCGTGCGTGACGACGCCCTCCAGGGCCTCGTTGATGTACTTCAGCGTGTTCTTGGTGGCCGGCGCGTGCCCGTTCACCTTCGGCTTGATCCGGGTGACCTTCTTGCCGTCGGCGCTGATGATCGCCTTGCCGATGGTGGGCTGGTAGAGCGTGCCGCCGTTGGAGATGGCCGAGTAGATGTTGGCCATCTGGATCGGGGTGACGAGCGTGTCGCCCTGGCCGATGGCGTAGTTGACCGAGTCACCGGCGCGCATCACGTAGCCGTCGACGCAGTTCTCGCGCGCGATCTGGCTCGCGTAGTCCTGCTTGTCGCTCTTGGCGACCTTGCACCAGTAGTTCTTGTTGGCCTCGTAGTAGTCCCGCTTCCACTGCCGGTCCGGGATCCGGCCGGTCACCTCGGAGGGCAGGTCGATGCCGGTCACCGAGCCGAGGCCGTACTCCTTGGCGGTCTTGTAGAACCAGTCCTTGGGGTGCTTCTTGGGCTTGGTGCCGCCGTCCTTCAGCCACTGGTCGTACGACAGGCCGTAGAAGACGGTGTCGCAGGAGATCTCCAGGGCGTGCGCGAGGGTGATGGAGCCCGCGCTCTCCCCTTCGAAGTTGTTGAAGACCCGGCCGCCGATGGTCATCGACGACGGGCAGGGGTAGCGCCCGTTGATGTCGTAGCCGGCCTTCACGGCGGCCGAGGTGGAGATCGCCTTGAAGGTCGAGCCGGGGGCCGACTGACCCTGTATGGCCCTGTTGAGCAGCGGGAAGTTGGACTTCTTGCCCGTCAGCTTGGCGTAGTCCTTGGCGGAGATGCCGCCGACCCAGACGTTCGGGTCGTAGGTGGGCGCGCTGGCCATCGCGATGACCTGGCCGGTGTGCACGTCCATGACGACGACCGCGCCGGAGTCCGCCTTGTAGAGGCTGCCGGTGACCTTGTCGAAGGTCTTCCGGGCGACCTTCATCGCCTCGTCGAGCTCCTTCTCGGCGACCCTCTGGACGCGGGCGTCGATGCTGGTGACCAGGTGGCTGCCGGGCTCCGCGGCGGTCTCGCCCGCCTTGCCGATGACCCGGCCGAGGTTGTCCACCTCGTAGCGGGTGACGCCGGCCTTGCCGCGCAGCTCGCTGTCGTAGGTGCGCTCCAGGCCCGAACGGCCGATCTGGTCCGAGCGCAGCAGGGACTGGCCCTTCTTCTCCGCGGCGGTCAGCTCGTCGTCCGTGACGGGCGAGAGGTAGCCGAGGACCTGGGAGGTGTTGGACCCGAAGGGGGAGGTGTAGCGGCGCACCGCGGTGGGCTCGGCGGTGATGCCGGGGAAGTCCTCACGGCGCTCCATGATCTGCAGCGCCTGCTGGGTGGTGGCCTCGTCGGTGATCGGGATCGGCTGGTACGGCGAGCCGTTCCAGCACGGCTTGGGGGTCTGCGAGTCGCAGAGCCGGACCTTGCCCAGGACCTCTTCCGGCTTCATGTGCAGCACGTCGGCGAGCCGGGTCAGCACCGCCTTGCCGTCGTCCTTCTGCTTCAGCAGGTCGGTGCGGCTCGCGGAGACCACCAGCCGGGTCTCGTTGTCGGCGAGCGCCACGCCCTTGTCGTCCAGGATCGACCCGCGGACGGCGGGCGCGACGACCTCCTGGACGTTGTTGCTGTTGGCCTGCGCCGTGTACTCCTGGCCGTTGCGGATCTGCAGGAACCACAGCCGCCCGCCGAGGGTGAACAGCAGGGACAGGACGAGGATCTGCAGGACCACCAGCCGGATCGTGACCCGCGGCGTCCGCCCCGTCTCAGGGATGTTGCTCACGCCGCGACTCCCGCTTCTCCGCCCGCTCGGCACGACACCGCGCGCTTCCTCGTCGGCCGCGGCCCGGCGGCCTCGCGTGCGTCGCTCACAAGCGCCGCCCTCCCTTGGCGACGCTCCCCACCCTGCCCAGAAGGCTCGAACGCTGGCCGCCGATGCGTGCGCCGAAGCCGGGGCCGGAGGCGTCCTCCCCGAGCGGGTCGCCCTGGTACCGGCGGGCCAGTGCCATGATCCACGGCACGGTGAACGGCGCGAGCAGCAGGTCGTACAGGGCGGCGGTGAACAGCAGCTTGCCCAGGCCGACGTGCTGGGCCGCGGTGTCGCCCACGAGGGCGCCCACGGCCGCGTACAGCACCGTGGAGCCGACGGCGGCGCCCACCACGACCAGCATCGGCCGGGTGGCCGACCGCAGCTGACCGCCGTCGGGCTTGACCAGGCCCGCGATGTAGCCGACGACGCACAGCACCAGGGCGTAGCGGCCGGCGGCGTGGTCGGCGGGCGGGGCGAGGTCGGCGAGCAGGCCGGCGCCGAAGCCGATGAGGCAGCCGGCCACGTGGCCGTACGTCAGTGCGAGGCCGAGGACGACGAGCAGCAGCAGGTCGGGGACGGCGCCGGGCAGGTGGAGGCGGGCCAGGACGCAGACCTGGACGACCATGCCGGCGACGACGAGGCCGGTGGCGAGCAGCGCGCGCTTCATCGGACCTCCTCCTGTCCGTAGAGCGAGGACTGAGAGGGGCTCACACTGGGCGTCGCCGTGACGGTGACCGTCGGGACCGGCTTCGGCCCGGCGGGCAGCACCGCGTCACGCGGGTCCTTGCGCGGGCCCTGGACGACGACGCCGACGATGTCGAGCTTGGTGAAGCCGACGAACGGGGTGACCTCGACCGTGCGGGTGAGGCCGCCGCCCGCGGGGTCGACCTTGGCGACCGTGCCGACCGGCACGCCGGGGACGAAGGGCTTGTCCGCCTGCGAGCCGAAGGTGACCAGCCGGGAGCCCTTCTTCACGTGGGCCTTGCCGTTGAGGAGCTGCACCCGCATCGGCCGGTTGCCCTGGCCGGTGGCGAAGCCGAGCTCCGAGGACTTCTCCAGCCGGGTGCCGACCGTGAAGTCCGGGTCGCAGGCGAGCAGGACGGTCGAGGTGGAGGGGCCGACGGTGGTGACCCGGCCGACCAGGCCGTCACCGTTGACGACCGTCATGTCGCGCTGGATGCCGTCGTTGGCGCCGGAGTCGATGGTGACCGTCCAGGAGAAGCCCTGGGCGGCTCCTATCGCGATGACCTGCGCGCCCTTGACCCGGTACTGACCGGCTCCGGCGAGCTTGAGCAGCTTGTCGAGTTCGCGGGCCCGCTCGCGCGTGACGTCCTTGCTGCCGAGCTGCTGCTTCAGCTCGGCGTTCTCCCGCTCCAGTTCGCTGATGCGGCTGCTGCGGTCGCCGGAGTCGCGTACCGCGTCCACCGCGTTGTCCACCGGGTCGACCGCGGCCGCGACCCCGTCCTCGACGGGGCCGAAGACGGCGGCCGCGGCGGACCGGGCGCCGTCGAGCGGTGAGTCCTCACCGCCGCGGATGTCGACGGTGATCAGCGCGAAAGCGATCGCCACCAGCAGTACCAGCAGAAGCCGGCTCTCTCGTGTGTCCCTCACGGGGGCCAGTCCGTGCCTTCCTCGTCAGAGCGTGTGAGCCCGTGGGCCCGATGGGCCGTGCCGGGAGGTAGAACGATCCGGCGTACGGGCGGGACTTCACCCGTACGACGGATCGTGAGGACTCATCTGCGCGGCTGCGCGTCCAGGACCTGCTGCAGCGCCTCGAACTCCTCGACGCACTTGCCGGCGCCGAGGGCCACGCAGTCCAGCGGGGACTCGGCGATATGGATCGGCATGCCGGTCTCGTGGCGCAGCCGTTCGTCCAGGCCGCGCAGCATCGCACCGCCGCCGGCCAGGACGATGCCGCGGTCCATGATGTCGCCGGACAGCTCGGGCGGGCACTTGTCGAGGGTCGTCTTGACCGCGTCGACGATGGCGTTGACCGGCTCCTCGATCGCCTTGCGCACCTCGGCTGCGGAGATGACCACCGTCTTGGGCAGGCCGGAGACCAGGTCGCGGCCGCGGATCTCGGTGTGCTCCTCGTTCTCGACCGCGAAGGCCGAGCCGATGGTGAGCTTGATCGATTCCGCGGTGCGCTCGCCCAGCAGGAGGCTGTACTCCTTCTTGATGTGCTGGATGATCGCGTTGTCCAGCTCGTCGCCCGCCACCCGGATGGACTGCGCGGTGACGATGCCGCCGAGCGAGATGACGGCGACCTCGGTGGTGCCGCCGCCGATGTCGACGACCATGTTGCCGGTCGCCTCGTGGACCGGGAGCCCGGCGCCGATCGCGGCGGCCATGGGCTCCTCGATGATGTGCACCTGGCGCGCGCCGGCCTGGGTGGCCGCCTCGATGACGGCGCGGCGCTCGACGCCGGTGATGCCGGAGGGCACGCAGACCACGACGCGGGGGCGCGCAAGGTAACGGCGCTTGTGGATCTTGAGGATGAAGTAGCGCAGCATGCGCTCGGTGATCTCGAAGTCCGCGATCACCCCGTCCTTGAGAGGACGGACCGCGACGATGTTGCCGGGGGTCCGGCCGATCATCTTCTTCGCTTCGGAGCCGACCGCCAGGATGCCGCCCGTATTGGTGTTGATGGCGACGACGGATGGCTCGTTGAGGACGATCCCGCGACCCCTGACGTACACCAGCGTGTTGGCGGTGCCGAGGTCGACAGCCATGTCACGGCCGATGAACGACATGTTGTTCGCCATGAGGATACGTCTGGCCTTCCCGAGCTGGAGCGATGTGGGGGTGAGCACGGCGGATGCGCTGCTGTGCGCTGAGCCGGAGGTGCGGAGATTCCATGGTAGTCGCGCCCGACAGGGCACGGGGTCAGGGTTCCGCCGCCATTGTCATCAGAACACACAGCTGTCCTCTGCAATGGTGACGCCGTGTCGGCGGAATTGGTTCCCCCGAACCCCCGGCATATGCCTGCGGGCGGCCGGGAAATTTCCGGCCGCCCGTTGAGCTGATCGGGCGTCAGCAGTGAATTCGGGGCGAATCGTCGCGGAGGATCAGGCCAGGCCGGGGAAGAAGATCTTGATCTCGCGCTCGGCGGACTCCTCGGAGTCCGAGGCGTGGATCAGGTTCTCCCGGACGATCGTGCCGAAGTCGCCGCGGATCGAACCGGGGTCGGCGGCGATCGGGTCGGTCGGGCCGGCCAGCGTGCGCAGTCCCTCGATGACCCGCTCGCCCTCGACGACGAGGGCGACGGCAGGGCCGGAGGCCATGAACTCCACCAGCGGCTCGTAGAAGGGACGGCCGACGTGCTCGGCGTAGTGCTGTTCGAGGATCGCGCGGTCGAGCGTGCGCAGTTCCAGCGCGGTGATGCTCCAGCCCGCCTTGCGCTCGATGCGGCCGAGGATCTCGCCGACCAGGCCGCGACGTACGGCGTCCGGCTTGAGAAGGACGAGGGTGCGCTGGGACACGGTGTGACTCCTATGTGCGGGGTGCGGGTACGACGACATTACCGGGGATCCCCACGGCCCACGGCACCCCCTGGGTCCGGGGCACGAGGCGTGCGATCAGGCCGGCTGCGCGGCCCGCGCCGCCTTGGCCTCGTCGACCTTCCGGCCGAAGTGGACGGCGGCCCACCACAGGGCGGCGAAGACCGCGCCGAGGAAGAACATCACCGGGACGGCGAAGCCGCTCACGATCAGCCCGGCCTGCAGCAGCCAGCCGACGGCCAGCCCGCCGCGGCGCCCGAGCATGCCGCACAGCAGCACGCACAGGGCCATGGCGATGCCGCTGACCGTCCATACCGTGCCGGCCGTCAGCTCCGGCTGCTTCATCGCCACCAGACCGGCGAAGCCGATCACGAAGAACTCACCGATCAGGGTGCTCGCGCACAGGGTCCGCATCCGCTTGGTTCCGCTTCCCGCTCGTCACTTCCGGCCCAGCAGCAGCCGGGCCTCTCCCACGGTGATCACCGAACCGGTGATCAGCACCCCGGCGCCGGAGTACTCCCCCTGATCCTCGGCGAGCGTCACGGCCGCCTCGATCGCGTCGTCCAGCCGCGGCTCGACCTGCACACGCTCGTCGCCGAAGACCTCGACCGCGAGCGCGGCCAGCTCGTCCACGTCCATGGCGCGGTGGGTGGAGTTCTGGGTCACCACGACCTCGGTGAAGACCGGCTCGAAGGCCTCCAGCAACCCCCGTACGTCCTTGTCGCCGCTCGGCCCGACCACGCCCACCAGGTGGGTGAAACCGAAGGCCTCACCCAGCGCGGCGGCCGCCGCCCGGGCCCCCGCCGGGTTGTGCGCCGCGTCCAGCACCACGGCGGGGCTGCGGCGCACGACCTCCAGCCGGCCCGGCGAGGTGACGCCCGCGAAGGCGGTGCGGACGGTGTCGACGTCCAGGGTGCGGGCGTGCAGGGTGCCGATGCCGAAGAAGGCCTCCACCGCGGCGAGCGCCACCGCCGCGTTGTGGGCCTGGTGCTCACCGTGCAGCGGCAGGAAGACCTGCTCGTACTCCCCGCCCAGACCGCGCAGGGTCAGCATCTGCCCGCCGACGGCCACCTCGCGGTGCGTGACGCCGAACTCCATGCCCTCCCGGGCGACCGTCGCGTCCACCTCGACGGCCCGCTTCAGCAGCACCTGGGCCGCCTCCACGGGCTGCTGGGCCAGCACGGCGGTGGCGTCCTTCTTGACGATCCCGCTCTTCTCCACCGCGATCTCGCCGGCCGTCTCGCCCAGGCGGTCGGTGTGGTCCAGGTCGATCGGGGTCACGACGGCGACCGTGCCGTCCACCACGTTGGTCGCGTCCCAGCTGCCGCCCATGCCGACCTCGACGACGGCCACGTCCACCGGGGCGTCGGCGAAGGCGGCGTACGCCATGCCGGTCAGCACCTCGAAGAACGACATCCGGTACGGCTGCGAGGCGTCCACCATCTGCACGTACGGCTCGAGGTCGCGGTACGTCTCGATGAAGCTCTCCGGCGCGATGGGACGGCCGTCGAGGCTGATCCGCTCGGTGACGGACTGCACGTGCGGGCTGGTGTAGCGGCCGGTGCGCAGGTCGAAGGCGAGCAGCAGCTGCTCGATCATGCGGGCGGTGCTGGTCTTGCCGTTGGTGCCGGTGATGTGGATCGAGGGGTAGGAGCGCTGCGGCTCGCCCAGGATGTCCATCAGCGCGGTCATCCGGTCCAGGGACGGCTCCAGCTTCGTCTCCGGCCAGCGGCCGGCCAGCTCCGCCTCGACCTCGCGGAGGGCCTTGTCGACCTCCGGGTCGGCGGGGCGGGCCGGGACGCCGTCGTCCTGCGGCACCGGTCCTCCGGCCCGGAGGGTACGGCTGCCCGCCTCGATCACCGCCAGGTCGGCCTCGCGGCCGGGGTCGATGTCGGCTTCGTCCTCGTCGCCGCCCAGACCCATCGCGGCCAGCGGGTCGGAAAGGGGCTCGTCGTTCTCGGGGCGCGGGTTGCTCACGACCACATTGTACGAAGCGGCCAGGTAGATCCGGGTTGTGGGGGGGGGGGGGGGGGGGCCCCCCCCCCGCGGGGGGGGGCCCCGGGCGGGGGGGGGGGCGGGGCGGGGTTGGGGGGCCGGGGGCCGCCGGCCCCCCCCCGCCGGGGGGGGGTGTTTGGTG
>NZ_JBEXSX010000096.1:0-27274 GCF_040613835.1 Streptomyces sp. NPDC006207
GAGAGGATCCTACCTGACCAGTGGCGGTGCTCCCGACCACCTCGTCCAGGAGCGCGGGGTCGTCGTCCATGCCACCCGCATCTTCACAACCTCCCAGCTGCGTACGAGTTCTTCATGCGCCACCGCGTACGGACTTATGCGATCAGCCGTCTGTTCGAACCGGCGGCCCGTCAGCGCCCTGGGCCGGGATGACGGCCTCGAGCTCCTGAAGCCTTCGGGGTCGCCGTCTCCCCGCCGCTTCTGCTGCGGTCTGCAGCAGGTGGGCGGGCAGCGTAAAAGCCAGCAGATCTGGGCGAGGTGCCGGGCGGCTGGTGTCGTGTACCAGCGGGTGCAGCCGCGGGACCGGCAGCGCGTCCAGCCCGGCCGGGGGAGTGCCACGTCAACTCGACACTTCCTCCCGTCGCCGGTCATCGCTGGCTGTGGCGGGGATGGCGTTGTCGATGAGGACGGCGGCGATGGCGGCGGCGGTGGGGAAGGCGTCGGCGTTGAGGACCCGGGTGCGGGCCGCGGCGCCGTCGATGAGCAGCGCGAGCTGCTCGCCGAGCTGTTCAGGGTCGGCGGCGCCGGCTTCGCGGGCGGTGTCGGCGAGCCGCGCGGCGACGGCTTTCTTGTAGTCGCGTGCGTACTGGGACGCGGGGTGCTGGGGGTCGTTCAGTTCGACGGAGGCGCCGATGTAGGGGCACAGGGGGGTGGTGGGGGGGATGTCGAAGGCGGCGAGGAGTCGCTCGCGGGGTGTGAGGTCAGTGCGGTCGAACACGCCGGACAGAACGGCGGGGTCGAACCGGCGCAGGTACTCGGCGACGAGTTCGTCCTTGCCGGTGAAGTGCTGGTAGGCCGTGCGCTTGGACACCTCAGCCACCGCACAAAGCTGGTCCATGCCGGTGCGGTTGATGCCCTGCTCGCGGAACAGCTGCTGGGACGCGCTGAGGATGCGCTCGCGGGCGCCCCGGCCGCGGCGGCGGCCCGTGGGGCCCTTCTCCAACTCCGTCATAGGCCCATGGTACCCGAACTGGGTAACGGCCGGTGTACATAGTTTGCGTCCCGGCCGCCCGCCCCGTACGGTAAGCACACAGGGCGGTGTACATAACACCGTCATCCCAGGTGCGCACGGCACCACCGACCCAAAGGGAACGACTATGGGAAAGCTCGACGGCAAGGTCGCGGTCATCACCGGCGGCACCACCGGCATGGCGCTGGCCGGCGCGAAGCTGTTCGTCGACGAGGGAGCGCACGTCTTCATCACCGGCCGCCGCCAGGACGCCCTGGACGAGGCCGTGAAGCAGATCGGCCGCAACGTCACCGGCGTCCAGGGCGACGCCGCCAACCTGGACGACCTGGACCGCCTGTACGACACCGTCAAGCGGGAGAAGGGCAGCCTTGACGTTCTGTGGGCCAGCGCGGGCGGGGGCGAGCCCGCCGCGCTCGGCGAGATCACCGAGGCCCAGTTCGACACCTGGTTCGGGCTCAACGCCCGCGGCACCCTGTTCACCGTTCAGAAGGCCCTTCCGCTCTTCAACGACGGCGGCTCCATCCTCATGACCGGCTCCAACGCCTCCCTCGGCGCCTTCCCCGGCTGGAGCGTCTACGCCGGCAGCAAGGCCGTCCAGCAGGCCTGGGCCCGCATCTGGCTCAACGAGCTCAAGGACCGCCGCATCCGCGTCAATGTCCTGACCCCCGGCCAGGTCGCCACCGCCAAGCAGGAAGAGCTCTTCGACGAGGCCACCAAGCGCCAGTTCGAGTCCCTCATCCCCCGCGGCCAGATGGGCCGCCCCGACGAGATCGCCACCGCCGCCCTCTTCCTCGCCTCCGACGACTCCAGCTACGTCAACGGCATGGAACTCGTCGCCGACGGCGGCACCACCGCCATCTGAACCGAACAACACACAATCAGGGCAGGACATCTCATGAGCAGCATCAGCATCATCGGCACCGGGAACATGGCCCGCACCATCGGCGCGCGGGCGATAGCGGGCGGCAACACCGTCGAGGTCATGGGCCGCAATCAGTCCAAGGCCGCCGACCTGGCCAAGGCTCTCGGCGGCGGCGCCACGACGGGAGAATGGGGGACCGCCCCGGCCGGGGACATCGTCATCGTGGCCCTGCTGTACGACGGTGTCGTGCCGGCCGTCGCCCAGTACGGAGACGCTCTCGCGGGCAAGGTCATCGTCGACATCAGCAACCCCTTCAATTCCACGTTCGACGGGCTAGCCCACCGCGAGGAGACCTCGAACGCGCAGGAAGTCGCCAAGGCCGCCCCGGCCAGCGCCAGTGTGGTGAAGGCGTTCAACACCGTCTTCCGTCATGTCCTGGAGAAGGGGCGGCCCGACGTCTTCCTCGCCGGCGATAACGCGCAGGCCAAGGCAAGTGTGGAGGCGTTCATCGAGAGCCTCGGGCTGCGCCCGCTGGACGTCGGCGGCCTGAAAATGGCGCACTGGCTGGAAGGAGCGGGCGTGGTCACGGTAGGCCTCGCCAACCACGGAGTGGGGAACCTGAACTTCGCCCTCAGCATCACCGAACTTCCCGCCTGAGCAAACGATTGACGGAGCCTTTTCGGAGCGGCTGCCGATCGGGGGACGGAGCCGGCGTGAGGGCGGGTGCGCGAACAGCAGCCGGACCGGTGATCTTGGCGACGGTTCAGGGCCCCCGTGTCCTGTTGCCGCCGGAACTCACCGCCATCGAGGAACAGGCGCCGCCGGCACTCACCGGTCCGGGCGGGATCCCGCGCCGCTGCGCTACGGCCACGCCGTACGGGCCCGGGCCGGCGCTGGCCGATGGCAACGCTTCTTCTGGACCCGCCCCTGGTTCGGGCTGGGCAAGCCCGTTCCCGGTGGGCTTGCCCATGCTGCAGGCTGGCGGGCGTGGCCAGGCTCCGGGGAGCCGCGACCGGCTCCTGGTGCTCCTGGCGGGTTGCTTGGACCGGGGGCTGGAGGGTGGGTTGCACGGTTGCGTGCAGGGGTGCACCGAGGGTGGCACCAAATCAGCCCCGGCGTCGCCGCCCGCAACGAGGCAGCCGCCGCGGCCAGACCCCCTCGCGCTCCCAGGGCAAGGCCTGCTCCCACCACCGGGCCACCACCGCATGCGCAAGCGCGAACACCCTCTCCGGCGGCCGTACGGGGAGCAGATGACGATCGTGGGCAGTGGCGGGGTCCACCTCGCTGATCGGTGTGCAGAGGACGGCGATCAGCTCCACGCCATCGCCCATGGGCACCCGTATCGTGCGTTGCACGGTGAACTCGTGGGGGCCTGGGGCGACTCCTTGGAGCTGCCTGGTCTGCAGCCGCCGGGACAGCAGCCGGCGGATACCGGTCATTGCTCGTCCTTCGATTCAGGCGCGGGGTGGGGGTGGCAGGGCCGGCCGTTGGGCGGTGACGGCGTCACGCAGCTGTTCCAGCGCCGGTAGCGCGGCTGCCAGGGCTCGACGGTCTGCGGCGGGCAGGGTCGCGGCCGCGTCGGCGACCAACGCGGCGCCGGCGCGGTCGAAGCGTTCGAAGGTTCTCGGCCCCGCGCGCTGCGGCCGGCAGCGCACGCCGCAGCCGTGGATGACGGCGGCCAGCCGTCCGGGGTCGAGGTCGCTCATCGGCCGTCGCTCGGCGGGGTCAGTGACGGGGGCTTGTTGAGCCCGTCCGGTTGAAGACGGCCGCCCGCTTGCAGGAGGCGGCAATGTGCCCCGCCGTCCGAGGCGGGTCCAGGTCGACAGGGACGCGTGCGGTGACCCACCACGGGGTCGGCCGTTCCAGTGGGACCGGCCCTTGTACGCATGGTGGAGCCGCACGGGTTTCATGCCGACCACCAGTGGCCGCAACTGCCGGTGTATCGGGGGCGGCCGCACCGGCTGCTGGTGGAAGCGGTGCACGAGGGGTTGGTTCCCCAAGCGTTCCTCACGGGGCATCAGCTCGCGCACACCACGGTGTCCGGCTGGGCCGCAGCATGTCCGTCGACGCCGGCACCGACGATCACGATCGACATCTGAACTCTCCCCACGTCGGGGACGTAGTTTTGGGACAAAACTACTTGCTGTCAAGGGACTCACGCATTCCGTCGGGAGCTTGCGGGCCACACCTCATGGCGGTGGACGACGAGGCGTTGCATTCCGGCGGCACCAAGATCCAGGCGCCGCGAACCGGCGAGGGTGCAACTGCAGGCTGCTGGTCGTCCACGCCGCCGTCGCACGGCGGGAGCAACTCCCTGACCGTCATTCAAAGTTTCGATGAACTTTCGAAAATTATTCATTGACTGCCGCTTCGGGCGGAGCGCATACTCTCGAGCGATCCGAAACCTCCCCGTGCGGAGACGACTCCGTACGGTCACCCCCGTCCACCTGGCACGTCCACACGAACATGCCTGGAGTTCGGAAAGCACAGGTGGCAGCGATCATCGCGGACGTGTGTGCACGTTCCCGACTCTCGCTGCTGCCACGGCCCGGCCTGCCGCTTGAACACCCAGATCAGCGTACGTGCAGGGCTTTCGACGTCCAACAGACCATTAATTTGCGCAACTTTTCGTAATGTGTCAATGACGACAGATCAGGAAGTCCCCACGATGACGAGGAAGACACGCAGCGCGATGGCTGCCGCGATCGGTTTGGGTATCGCGCTGGCTGCCACTGGTTGCGCCGGCAGCGGCGACACCGGCAGCAAGGGTGGTTCGTCCGGCGGCAAGGTCACTTTGAGCTTCTGGGAGAACGCGCAGCCCGGGCCTGGTGAGGAGTACTGGAAGGCCGCCGTGAAGGAGTACCACTCGCTGCATCCGAACGTCACGATCAAGATCCAGGCGATCCAGAACGAGGACTTCGACGGCAAGTTGCAGACCGCGCTCAACTCGGGCTCCGCGCCGGACATCTTCCTGCAGCGCGGTGGCGGCAAGATGCAGGCCATGGTCGACGCCGGTCAGCTTCAGGAGCTGAACCTCACCGCCACGGACAAGGCGAACGCGGGCGCGGCGGCGGTCGCGGCCAATTCGATCGACAGCAAGGTTTACGCCATGCCGACCGACACGCAGCCCGAGGGCATCTACTACAGCAAGGACCTGTTCGAGAGGGCCGGCATCACCGCGCCTCCGACGACGATGGACGAGCTCGAGGCCGATGTCGCGAAACTGAAGGCGATCAACGTCGCGCCGATCGCGGTCGGTGCCAAGGACGCCTGGCCGGCCGCGCACTGGTACTACAACTTCGCCCTGCGCGAGTGCAGCCAGGACACCATGACGAAGTCCGCCAAGTCGCTGAAGTTCGACGATCCGTGCTGGACCAAGGCCGGCGAGGACCTGGCGTCGTTCCTGAAGGTCAGCCCCTTCCAGAAGGGCTTCCTGACGACCTCGTCGCAGCAGGGCGCGGGGTCGTCGGCGGGCATGGTCGCGAACCACAAGGCGGCCATGGAGCTGATGGGCACCTGGGAGCCTGGTGTGTACGCCAGCCTGACCGCGGACAAGAAGCCGCTGCCCGACCTGGGCTGGTTCCCCTTCCCTGCCGTGGCCGGTGGCCAGGGCGATCCGACCGCCCTCATGGGCGGCGGCGGCGGATACTCACTGTCCAAGAACGCACCGAAGGAGGCCCTTGGCTTCCTCCAGTTCGTTGTGACCAAGGACCAGCAGAGGGCCTACGCCAAGGCCTTCTACGCGATCCCGGTGAACAAGGACGCCCAGGAGGTCGTCACCGACCCCTACAACATCTCAGCACTGCAGGCCTTCAACAAGGCCGCTTACTCCATGCAGTTCCTTGACACCGTGTACGGCCAGAACGTCGGCAACGCCATGAACACCGCCGTCGTGAATCTGCTGGCCGGCAAGGGCACCGCCGCCGACATCGTCAAGGACACCAACGCTGCCGCCGCGAAGGGCTGAGTAAGCACACGATGAGCAAGACCCTGGGTACTGACACGGCCACCGGCCGCCAGTCGCAGGGCACGCCCGGAGTCGGGGACGCGGCCAGGTCCGGGTCCCCGACTCCGCTGCGAGCGGCCGCGCGCCGCCGCGGGCGTGCCAGGATGCGACTCGAGATCGCGGTCCTGTCCGGGCCGGCGATCATCATGTTCCTGACGTTCGTGATCTTCCCGGTGGCGCTCGCCGCGTTCTACGGCTTCTACCGGTGGAAGGGCTACGGGGCGCCCACCGACTGGGTCGGCCTGAACAACTACAAGCTGATCCTCACCGACCCCGCGTTCCAGCAGGTTCTGTGGCACACCTTGCTGATTCTAGTGCTCTCGCTGGTCATCCAGGCACCGGTGGCGATCGTCCTCGCGCTCCTGCTCAACCAGAAGATCCGTGGCCGCTCGGCCATCCGCGTCCTGATCTTCGTGCCCTACGTCGTCTCCGAGGTCATCGTCGGCGCCGGCTGGAGTCTGATGCTCCAGACCAACGGCGCCCTCAACGACCTCCTGCAGCACATCGGCCTGGGCTCCCTGCAGTCCGACTGGCTCTCCGACCCGAAGCTGGCCATCTGGACGCTGATGGGCATCATCTCGTGGAAGTACATCGGCTTCGCGGTCATCCTCATGCTCGCCGGCCTGCAGTCGATACCCGATGAGCTCTTCGAGGCCGCCCAGATCGACGGCGCCTCCTACTGGCAGATCCAGCGCCGCATCACACTGCCGCTGATGGGGCCGACGATCCGCATCTGGGCGTTCTTGTCGATCATCGGCTCGCTGCAGCTGTTCGATCTCGTCTACATCATCTGGGGCCCCTACATCTCGAGCACCGCGGGCACCTCCACCATGGCGATCTACATGGTCGCCCAGGGCCGCAACGCGGGCAACTTCGGCTACGGCAGCGCCATCGCGGTCGTGATGTTCCTGATCTCGCTCATCGTCGCGCTGGTCTACCAGCGCTTCGTCCTGCGCCGCGACCTCAAGGGCGCCGTCACTGAAGGAGCCGCCCGATGAGCGCGACAACCGCCAACTCCTGGCTCTCCTCCGACGCGGACCCGAACACGCCCATGGGTCGTCGCGACAAGCGTGACAAGCTGCAAAAGTGGGGGAATCCCTTCACTTACTTCGTCGCGCTGCTCTTCATCGCGGTTTGCATCGCACCGGTGCTCTACATCGTGCTCGGCGGATTCCGCACCAACTCCCAGTTCACGACAAGCCCGGCCGCCCTGCCGCACCCCTGGGTGCTCACCAACTACGCCGACGTCCTGACGTCGAGGAGGTTCTGGGGCGAATTCGCCAATTCCGTCATCGTCGCGCTCGTGAGTACCGTCGGCATCGTGGTCCTCGGCCTGATGGTGAGCTTCGTGATAGCGCGCTACGACTTCAAGCTCAAGGGCGCGATGTATTCCCTGTTCGCCGCCGGCCTGATGTTCCCGATGGTCATCGCGATCACCCCGCTGTACATCGTCATCAAGAACATCGGCCTCGTCGACAACCTGTTCGGCATCATTGTCCCGCAGATCGCCTTCGGCCTGCCGACGACCGTCATTATCCTGGTGCCGTTCCTGCGAGCCATTCCCCACGAGATCGAGGAGGCCGCCGCGATCGACGGTGCGAGCCGACTAGGATTCTTCTTCCGCATGGTGATCCCGCTGTCGCTGCCCGGTGTGGTGACGGTCGGCATCCTCGCGTTCATCGGCAGCTGGAACAACTACGTCCTGCCGCTGTACGTCCTCAACTCGGACGCGAACTACACCCTTCCGCTCGGCGTCCAGGCGTTCTCCTCGCAGTACTCCCAGGACACTGCGAAGGTCCTCGCGTTCACCTCACTCGCCATGCTGCCCGCACTCGTCTTCTTCTCGATCTTCGAAAAGCGGATCGTCGGCGGACTCACCGGTGCCGTGAAGGGCTGAAACCGGCGCCAGGACCGCACCGGACCGTTTCACGCCTGCCCCTGCCGTGCCGCGGCAGGGGCAGGCCGCTGACCGGAGGCATCGCTCAGGCCGCGGCACGTCCGCGCCATCCCTTGGAAAGGACCATCGCATTGCCCCGCGCCCATATAGAGCTCGACAAGCAGGCCGTCATCGCTCCTGTCCGACGCCGCACCTTCGGCTCGTTCGTCGAGCACCTCGGCCGTTGCGTGTACACGGGGCTCTACGAGCCGGGACACCCGAGCGCGAACGACGACGGGTTCCGCATGGACGTCGTCGAACTCGTCAAGGAGCTCGGCAGCACGACCGTCCGCTACCCGGGCGGCAACTTCGTCTCCGGCTTCCGCTGGGAGGACTCGGTGGGCCCCCGCGAGAAGCGCCCGGTGCGCCGCGACCTCGCCTGGCACTCGCTCGAATCGAACCAGGTCGGCCTCGACGAGTTCGCCAAGTGGCTCAAGCTCACCGACTCCGAGCTGATGCTGGCGGTCAACGTCGCCACGCGAGGCATCCTGTCCGCCCTGGACCTGCTCGAATACGCCAACCACCCGTCGGGCACGGCGCTGTCCGACTTGCGCATCGCCAACGGCACACCGGACCCGCACAACGTGCGCATGTGGTGCCTCGGCAACGAAATGGACGGCCCGTGGCAGACCGGCTTCATGACGGCGGACGACTACGGCAAGACCGCCGCCCGCACCGCCGCCGCGATGAAGATGGCCGACAAGGACCTCGAACTCGTCGTCTGCGGCTCCTCCGGGTCCGGCATGCCGACGTTCGGCGACTGGGAGCGCACGGTGCTCGAGCACGCTTACGACCATGTCGACTACGTCTCGTGCCACGCGTACTACCAGGAGCACGACGGCGACCTCGGCTCCTTCCTCGCCTCGGCGATGGACATGGACTACTTCATCGACACCGTCGTCGCGACCGCCGACCACGTGGGGAACAAGAGACGCTCGAACAAGAAGATCAACATCTCCTTCGACGAGTGGAACATCTGGTACCTCAAGGAGCACCAGGAGTCCCAGGAGCTCAACCACGAGTGGCGCCACGCCCCTCGGCAACTCGAGGACGTGTACACGGTGGCGGATGCCGTAGTCGTCGGCAACCTCCTGATGACGCTCCTCAAGCGCAGCGACCGCGTCACCTCGGCATCGCTCGCGCAGCTCGTCAACGTGATCGCGCCGATCATGACCGAGCCCGGCGGCCCGGCCTGGCGGCAGACGATCTTCTACCCGTTCTCGATCACGAGTCGAATCGCTTCCGGCGAGGTGATCCGGCCCGTGGTCGAGGCGCCGGCGTACACAACGGCACGCCACGGCGAGGCATCCGTCATCGACGCCGTCGCAACCGTCGACGAGGACCGGGCCGCGGTCTTCCTCGTCAACCGCGACCTGCAAGAGGCCGCGCAGGTCACGGTCGATGTGCGCAGCCTCGGCTCATCGCAGATCGGCGAGGCGGTCACGGTCGCCGACTCCGACGTGTACGCGAAGAACACACTCGCCGAGCAGCACCGGGTGACCCCGTCCGCGAACAAGAGCGCGACACTCGCCGACGGCGTGCTCACGATCGAGCTGCCGCCGGTGTCGTGGACGGCGATCGCCCTTCGCTGAGCGACGACATGAAGCAGATCTGGCGCCGTGCTCGGCCTGAACTCGCGACGGTGCTCGACGATGTGAAGGGACCACATTCTGTGCGTACGTACGACAACCCCGTGATCAGGGGGTTCCACCCCGATCCGAGCGTGTGCCGGGTCGGCGACGACTACTACCTGGTGTGCTCCAGCTTCGAGTACTTCCCCGGGCTGCCGATCTTCCACAGCAAGGACCTCGTGCACTGGGAACAGATCGGCAATGTGCTCGACCGGCCCGAGCAACTGCCGCTGCCTCTCCCTGGCGCCAAGGCGTCCGGCGGCCTCTACGCCCCCACGATCCGCCATCACGACGGCCGTTACTGGGTCATCAACACCAATGTCGACGGCGGCGGCAACTTCGTCGTCTCGGCCGAGCGGCCCGAGGGGCCGTGGAGCGACCCGGTGTGGATCGACCTGCACGGGATCGACCCCGACCTGGCGTGGGAGGAGGACGGCACCTGCTGGTGCGCTTTCTCGGGGCCCGCAGGCGGCATCAACATGGCCAGGATCGACCCGGTCAAGGGGGAGGTGCTGGAGGGGCCGTTCGCCACGTGGTCGGGCAGCGGCCTCAAGTACCCCGAGGCGCCGCACCTCTACCGCATCGGCGACTGGTGGTACCTGCTGATCGCGGAAGGCGGCACCGAACGCGGCCACAGTGTGTCCATCGCCCGCGGCCGCTCGCCGCGCGGCCCCTGGGAAGGCGCACCCGCCAACCCCCTGCTGTCCCACAGCGGTACCGCCCGCTCCATCCAGAACACCGGCCACGCCGATCTGGTGCAGGCTCCCGACGGCAGTTGGTGGATGGTGCTGCTCGGCGTCCGGCCCCGCGGCTTCACGCCCGACGTGCACGTGCTCGGCCGCGAGACGTTCCTGACCCCCGTGGAGTGGGACGAGGACGGCTGGCCCGTTGTCGCGCCTGTTCCGGAGAGCCACGCGGCCCCGGGCGGTGCCTGGCACCCCGTTCCGGCCCTGCCCGCCCGCGACGACTTCGACGAGTCCGCTCTCGCGCCGTACTGGGTCTCGCCGTTCACCCGCCCGGAGGGCTCCTGGTCGCTCAACGAGCGCCCTGGCTGGCTGACCCTCAGTGCCACCGGCGCCACCCTCGACCGCCCTGGGTACACCTTCGTCGGGCGCCGCCAGCAGCACCACGACTGCCGCGTCACCGCTGTGATCGACCCGGGTACGGGACGCGGCGGCCTCAGCGTGCGCCTGGACGAGGCCCACCACTACGCACTGGAGGTCGGGAACGGAGAGGCCGGCGTCGTCGCCCGGATCGGCCCGCTGCGCCAGACCGTGGCCCGCCGACCGGTCCCGTCCGGGCCGCTGACCCTTACCGTCGTGATCCGGACGTCCGGCCTTGTGCCCGCGTCGCCCGAACTCACCGACGGCGGGACCACCGGCCCTGACACCATCGCCTTCTGGCTCGGCGATCCCGACGCCGCGGACGCCCAGCCACTCGTCGAACTGGACGGGCGCTACCTGTCCACCGAGGTCGCCTGCGGCTTCACCGGTCGCGTCATCGGCATGTACGCCACCGAGGGCGTGGTTGCCTTCGACTGGTTCGAATACGCCCTGGTCCACGTGCCCTCCGCTTGACGCTCGGCGTTCGGTCGCGTGCGGTACCCGCGTCCGTGTGGGTGCGGCACGCGGCATGCCGCGAGACCGCGCCGTCAAACCGCCTCGAAGCCCTTGTCCACGACCGCTCAAGTGCCCGCCATTGCCGACCCGCCGTCCTGGACGGCCTCCCCCCTGGATAGCCTGTCCTCATGTCCCCCCGACCCGTCGGATCGCGCCCGACATTGTCATTGGTCGCCGAGACCGCTGGCACGAGCGTGCCCACCGTGTCCAAGGTGCTGCGAGGCGGAACCGACGTCTCGGCCGAGACGCGCGCGAGGGTCATGGAAGCCGTGCGAGCCGTCGGCTACACCCGCCGGGGCGGAGCCAAGAACGAAAGCGTGCGGGACGAGAGCGGCTTGTCCAACGTGCTCACACTCGTGGTCACCCACTTCGAGGGGTCGTGGGCGAATCTGGTGATAGCCGGGGTGGGGCGCGAGGCGGCAACAGCGGGACTGGATGTCGTGCTGACGCTCGCCGAGCCGCACAGCGACTGGGTGTCGCGGGTCTTGAGAAGGCGCAGCGTCGGCACCATCGGGACGCTGGTCGATCCCAACTCTCGGCAGTTCAACGCGCTCTTTGCCGCAGGCGTCCCCGTGGTCCTGATCGACCCGATGAGTACGCCGCCATCGGGGGTGGCAAGCATCGGCGTGGCGAACTGGGACGGCGGCCGCATGGCCGCCGAGCACCTCCTGTCTCTGGGCCACGAGCGAATGGGGGTTGTTGCCGGCCACGCCCGTCATCTCTTCAGCCGAGCGCGCGTCGACGGTTTCCGTGCGGTAGCCGACACAGCACCCGGCGGTGCCACGGTGTCCGTGGCCTACGGCGGATGGAATCGTGTCAAGGCCGTGGCCGCCACCCACACCCTGCTCGACAGGCACCCGGGGATCACGGGAATCTTCGCCTGCTCGGACCCCATGGCGCTCGGCATCTACGACGCACTGAATGCTCGAGGCCTGCGCATTCCCGAGGATGTCAGTGTCATCGGCTTCGACGACCTGCCCGAGGCATACTGCGTCAGCCCCGGGCTGACGACCATCAGGCAGCCCAGCACCGAATTGGGTGCCGCAGCGGTCAAGCTCCTGATCGAGCTTTCCCGGAGCGTAGACGGCGGCATCCGACGCCCCGCACGCATGGAGTTGGCCACCGAGCTGGTCCTGCGCGCCTCCACCGGGCCCGCCTCGGTAACCGCAACGCCACGCCGATGACGCCGGCGGGCCTGTGCCGGCCTGTGTCATCGGCAGACGCCGCAGAACACGGCGAGGGCCACCGGGAAGATCACGAGCGTGCCCTGCGACTGGCGGCCGGTGGCCGTGTCAGTACCCAGGGTCTTGCTCATCGTGTGCTTACTCAGCCCTTCGCGGCGGCAGCGTTGGTGTCCTTGACGATGTCGGCGGCGGTGCCCTTGCCGGCCAGCAGGTTCACGACGGCGGTGTTCATGGCGTTGCCGACGTTCTGGCCGTACACGGTGTCAAGGAACTGCATGGAGTGAGCGGCCTTGTTGAAGGCCTGCAGTGCCGAGATGTTGTAGGGGTCGGTGTGACGACCTCCTGGGCGTCCTTGTTCACCGGGATCGTGTAGAAGGCCTTGGCGTAGGCCTTCTGCTGGTCCTTGGTCACAACGAACTGGAGGAAGCCAAGGGCCTCCTTCGGTGATGCAGCGAGTGGTACTCCTTCACGGCGGCCTTCCAGTACCCCTCACCAGGCCCGGGCTGCGCGTTCTCCCAGAAGCTCAAAGTGACCTTGCCGCCGGACGAACCACCCTTGCTGCCGGTGTCGCCTCTGCCGGCGCGACCAGTGGCAGCCAGCGCGATACCCAAACCGATCGCGGCAGCTGTCGCGCTGCGTGTCTTCCTCGTCATCGTGGGGACTTCCTGATGTGTCGTCAACACCGCGAGCGCGAAAAAGTTGCGCAAAGTAATGGCCATCCATGAAGATGAAGCAATGTCTACCGCTTGAAATGAGCAGGCGACCACCCGTGGTTTGCGCAGGTTGCGCAATCGTTACCGATGCGGCAGACATGACTCACGATCGTGCACCTGGGGTTGAGCGGCTCGCCTCGAGCACATCACGTAGTGCCGGTTCCGCGAGAACTCGATGTCTTGACACCGTTTTCCCCGGCTTCCTAGGGTGCGTAGTACGTCGGACATCAGCACAACTGACGTACCTGCCTGCCCGTCGCGCGGCAGCCCGCACCGCAGCAAAGGAACCGCCACCATGCGGATCGTCATCCCCAGTGAGTCGACAACTCAGCTCTCCGAGGCCTGGCGCCACTGCGTCGGTACGGGTCGGCTCGACCTCGCGCTGCGGCGTGACTACCAGGACTCGCTCGACCTCGTACAGAAGGAGATCGGTTTCCGGTACATCCGGGGGCACGGCCTGCTCAGTGACGGGATGGGCATCCACCGGCCTTACGACTACGCCGGCGAGCGGCGCGTGCGCCACGCCTTCACATACGTCGACCAGGTGGTCGACGCCTACCTGGAGATGGGCATCGCGCCCTTCCTGGAACTTGGCTTCATGCCGTCCGGGCTCGCCTCTGGCGACGACACCGTGTTCTGGTGGAAGGGCAACATCACCCCTCCTCGCGACGAGAAGGAGTGGGCGGACCTCGTCCGCGCCGTCATCGGGCACCTGGTCGACCGCTACGGCATCGACCAGGTGCGCGGGTGGCCGATCGAGGTGTGGAACGAGCCCAACCTGCCGATTTTCTGGGCCGCGGACCAAGACGCGTACCACCGCCTCTATGAGGTGACCTCGCTGGCCGTCAAGGAGGTGGACGCCGAACTCCAGGTCGGCGGACCCTCCCTGGCACCGGGTTACGAGGACGAGTGGATCCAGCGCTTCGCCGAGTTCGTCGAGACCCGCGACGTGCCGATCGACTTCGTGAGCCGCCACGCCTACACCTCCGGCCCCGAGCAGCACGTGCCGTTCGGTGCGCACCAGACGCTCATGCCGGCGTCGGCGCTGCTGGAGCAGTTCGGCGCCCCGCGGCGACAGCTGGCGGGCACCAAGCTCGCGGACCTGCCGGTCCACATCACCGAGTTCAACTCCTCCTACCGGCCGGACAACCCGATCCACGACACCGCGTTCCACGCGGCGTACCTCGCACCGGTGTTGGCCAGCGGCGGCGATGTTGCCGACTCCTTCTCCTACTGGACGTTCAGCGACGTCTTCGAGGAGGTGGGTATCCCCACCGCGCCGTTCCATGGCGGCTTCGGACTCCTGACTCACCGTCAGATCAAGAAGCCCACCTACCACCTGTACACGTTCATGGCCGAGATGGGCGAGCAGGTGCTCGCCCGAGGTGAGGACCACCTGGTGACGCGGCACGGCGACGGCCGCGTCACCGTGCTGGCCTGGGCTCCGGCCGACCAGACCGGCGGCGAGACCGTCGACGGCCACACCGTCCAGCTGTCTCTGCCCGTCGGCGCCCACGACGCGCACGGCTCCGCCTTCGCGCGCCGCCGCTCCGTGAGCGAGGACGCCGGTAATCCCTGGGCCGCCTGGTGCGAGATGGGGCGGCCGCTCGCGCCCGTCAACCGCCAGCTCGACGCCCTTCGTGAGGCCGCCGAACCCGCCCGCTCGCACCGGAGCGTGCCCGTCGCCGGCGGGCGCGCCGACGTGGACCTCGTCCTCGGTCGCAACGAGGTGACGCTGCTGGAGCTCACGCCGGTCGTCGACGAGACGCCGGAGTGGTGGAGCGACAACCGGCTGTTCGGCCTCGGCACCGCTGGCATTGGCGGTGGGCGGGGCTGTCGTGGACTTTGACGGCGGTCGCTGTTTCGTTGATGTCGATATCGCGGATGAGCCCGAGCTGGCCGATGTGCGCTCCGGTGACCGCCTGGATGGTCATCGCTGTCGCGTGGAGGGGATGTGCCACCGTGTTCAGCCGGGCGGCGAGGACGTCTGCTGATGTGTGTTCACGCCCGCGCGCGGACGGTGCGCCGCTCGTTGTCGAGGCGAGCACGGAGGCGCCCTGGCACTGGGCCCGTTTCGGGCGGTCGGCCACTGGAAAACGGCCATCGGAGCGTCTCCTTCCGCCCGACGGCGGACGACCTCGTGCCGTTCTTCACCAGCCCGGAGCATGCTCCGGAGACTCGGATGCGCGGTCTCGCCCGCGCCTTCGAGCGTTCTGGGAGGGCGATGTCGACACGGCCCTGGCCCTGGCGCTGCCGCGCCTCGAAGGCACGCTGCGCCGCCGACTTCAGGCAGCCGACATCGCGGTGATCACACACGCAAAAGGGGAGACCATCGGACAGGTCCAGCAGCTTGGCCCCCTCCTCGACAAGCTGGATGAACTCGGCTTCCCCGAGCCGTGGCCTCTCGTCCTCCGGACGGTGCTGGGCAACGCCGACGGGCAGATGAACCTCCGCAACAGCGTCCTGCACGACCTGGTCGACACGCCTTTCCGGCACCGGGCAGCGCTCGTGCTCCAGATCGCATTGGCCGTGCTCCTCCTCTGGGAGGAGCCACCTGCCCGGACGGGGTCTGCCGACAGCGGCACGCGGATGCCCTTGCCGTGGAACGCCGCCACCGATCAGCGCCTGCCGTTCCCCGTGCCCGACCCCCGGGCCCACCACTTCGGCAACCAGTACGCCGACATGCACGACGTCGTCGCCGGCTTGACGGTGCCCTCCGGTATCCCGCAGTCCGCGGCAACGGTGCTGCACACCTCCCGCGAGCTCCTGCGCCACTCCTACTTCTGCTACGAGTTCTCCACCGTGGCCCTCCTGCACGCCCTGATCGCGATGGAGATCGTCCTCCGGGCCGAGGTCCCTGACTCCGGCACGAAGCCGCTCCACGCCCTCATCAAGCAGGGGGGGGAGAGTGGCCTCCTGACCGATCGGCAGACGGAGTTCCTCCACGAGGGGCGCAAGCTGCGCAACCGTATCGCCCACGGCCAGATGGCTCATTCCGTCATGCCCCCACGCTGGGGGGGGGCCGGAATGCTCACTACGTCCTTCACCTTGATCAGCGAGGTATGGGCGGCCCAGCCGACGCCACCGGCCACAACTGACACAGATGAGGGCACAGGTATCTGAGATCCACGAACTCGTCGCGGGGCCTGGTTCCTCCGGCGGGGAGCCGTCTGTGGTGGGGCAGCGCCTGCACGTCGTTCTGGATGCGGAGCGGGTGGTGGACGACCTGCGCCGCTACTTCGGGATCGGCCTGTCCCCGGGTGCCCGGCGCGTTCACGGGGGCCGGTTCGAGCACCTTTGAGGTGGAGAAGGCTGCGATGATCAGGATCGCGCCGAGGTCGTCTACGACAGCCAGGGTGAGCAGGAACGCGCGCAGCGCGGCCGGCAGGTGTATGGACAGGACGGCCAGGACCGCGAGCGCGAAGGCGATGTCGGTTGCCATCGGTACCGCCCAGCCGCCGTCCAGACTCCCGCCGCCCGCGGTGGCGGTGACGGCGTAGAGGACGGCTGGTGCGGCCCTGCCTCACACGGCGGCGATGATGGGCAGGGCGGCGGACAGCGCCGTGAGCGCGTTGACGACGGCAACGGTGCCGAGCGCGAGCAGCAGCTGGCTACCGTGTTGGACGCCCCTCTGTACAGCGGTTGCGCGGCCGGCTAGGCCGGGACGGATTCTGGCGAGCGCGGTGTCGGGTACCTCCTGCAGCCAAGCTGCAGAAGGGATCTGATGAGTTCAGCAGCCGGATGCTGGTGTGCTGGCCGCATGCGCCGGTCCGGTGCGGTGTGGGCGGGTGTGGAGAGGCTCCGGCTGGAGGCGGTGCCCCATGAAGTGCATTCTGTGTGCCAGCAGTTGAAGAAGCCGCTGCTGCCGGCGGGTGGTGCAGACCCCGGGCGACCTGTTCACGCTGGCGGGCGTGGAGGTGCCGCGGTGCGCGGGCGACCTGCCGATACGAAGACGGGCCTCCTTCTTGCCTGCCGGGTGAACAGCCAGGCCGTGCAGGGAAGGAGATCCAATGGCATTTCGCGCGTCCCGATCCGGACGGTGGATCCGCGTCTGGTGCTCGACGCCGCGGAGCGACTCTCAGCGCACCTTGGACTCCACGAAGGCCGCGAGCTGCCCGAGGGTGTCAAAGGTCTGACAGATGATCTCGTCGATCTCGATCTCGATCTCGAACCGTTTCCGCAATGCGACGATGAGCTTGACGACGGTGAGCGAGTCGATTTCGGGAAGATTGCCGTATAGTCCCGTCTCCGGCTCGAGGTCATCGGCCAGGTCCTCGATGTCCAGCGTCACCACCACGACGGCCTTGACGTCCTCGAAAATCGCCTGCGAGATCTCTGGCGAGCGAGTCATGCTGGCTTCTCCTCATCGGCCGTGCAGACCCGGCGGCCTGCGGGGAAGACCGGAGTGGGACCGGGGCGTTCAGCGAGCGACCCGACCGGGAGGCTGCCGATGTGGAGCATGCCGTCGGCGATCGCGGACCGGCTGATCGTGGGGGTGCGCGTAGGCGCCTGCGGTCACGCGGGCTCCCGAGTGCGGGAGGCGGTGAGCTCGTGGCGAAGAAGTGCCCGATCGAACTTGCCGTTCGGCGATCGGGGCAGGAGACTCCGGGCCACCACATCGGCAGGCACCATGTAGCCGGGTAGTTCCTGCCGCAGGCGTGCGGTCATCGCGGCCGGGTCGAAGCCGGCGGGGTCGCAGGGTGTCACGACCAGGACGATCCGGTGGCCAAGTGCCTCGTCCTCGAGGCCGAGTGCGACGGCATCGTGGACCAGGCCGGTCTCGTACGCCACTTCCTCGATCTCCTGCGGGCTGACCCGGTATCCCGACGTCTTGATCATGTCGTCGCGCCGTCCGACGAAGTACAGGAAGCCCTCCTCGTCGCGGACGACGACGTCGCCGGACCAGACCGCCAGCTCGGGCGTACACAGCTCGACCGGGCGGTTCGGCGGCGGCCGGAACCTCTCGGCCGTGCGTTCTGCGTCATTCCAATAGCCCAACGCGACGAGCGGACCTCGGTGCACCAGCTCACCCGGCTCTCCCGGACCGCACAGGCCGCCGTCCTCCCGGACCACGAGGATCTCGGCGTTCGGGATGGCCTTGCCGATGGAATCGGGTCGCCGGTCGACCTCCCGGGGATCGAGGTAGGTGGAACGGAACGCCTCTGTGAGGCCGTACATCAGGTATGGCGTTGCGTTCGGGAACATCGTTCGCAGTTGTTGCAGGGTAACGCGCGGCAGCCGCCCCCCGGTGTTTGCGAAGTAGCGCACCCCGGTCACGGCCTCGGACGGCCACGTCTGGGCTGCCAGCTGGATCCACAGCGGCGGTACGCCCACCAGCCCGGTGATGCGGTGTTCCACACACGGCCGGATGACGTCACCCGGCAGCAGGTAGTTGGCGAGCACCACATGGGCACCGACGCAGAAGCCGGTCGTCAATTGACTCAGTCCGGCGTCGAAGCTCAGTGGGAGGACGGCCAGGATTCGGTCCTCTGCCGTGTTGTTCAGGAAAGCGCTGACGCTCTCCGCGCCGGCGACGAGGTTGCGGTGCGACAGCACGACGCCCTTCGGGGGCCCGGTGCTCCCCGACGTGTAGAGGATCGCGGCCACATCCGTGTCGACGCCGCCCGTCGCAGGACACGCGGACTGGCTCGGGGGCTCGGCGACCTTCGACCAGGGGAGCACGCGGTAAGGGGCTTCCGCGTCATCGGCAAGCGAGTCGCCCAGGACGAGGACGTGGGAGAGTGACTTGCAGGCGGCGAGTTGGGCGCGCAGGGTGTGCAGCCGGTCTGTGGAGGTCACCAGTACGCGCACGGTGCAGTCGTCGAGGATGTGCCTCACTTGCCCGGCCCGCAGCACGGGATTCACCGGGACGAACACGCCACCGGCCCGCGAGCAGGCGAGCATTGCCACGACGGTCTCGATCTTCTTTTCGAGGAAGACCGCGACGCGCTCGCCACTATTGAGGCCGAGGTCGCTTAGGCCGCTGGCCGCGAGCTCCGTCCGCTCGTGCAGATCGGTGTAGGAGATCGTGGTCGTCCGTGCGGTCAGGGCGGGCGCGCGGGGGTTGCGTTGGGCGGACCTCGCAACGAGGTCCGGCAATCGGTTGATCATTTCGGCGGTTTCTTTCTCTCACTTTTGCCTGGCAGCCGAGGATCCCAGACCTCTGCCCTGCGCTGGCTGGTCTCCGAAGGCAGGGCCGGGATCGCCTGGGTGCTGGGCGCGGGGGGTTCGACGGCTCGCGCGGTGGACGTGGGCACCGGAAATGACCGCGAACGGTCGCACGGGGGACGTGGTCATCCGGCGTTCACCTTGACGGTCGGCGAGCAGTCGGCCAGGCGTACCGGGTCGACCATCCCGACCAGGACCTCACGCGGTCCGGTGAAGGGCTCCCTGCTGTGTGCGCTGCGGATGTTGTCGACGAGCATCAGATCGCCCGCCTGCCAGGGCTCCCGCATGGTGTTGGCCTTGTACGTCTCGTTGAGCAGCTGCACGACGTCCTCGCCTATCGGGTCGCCGCCCCCGAAACGGGTGGTGAACGGCAGCCCCTCGGCGCCGTAGGTGTCGATGAGGAACTCGTGCACCTCGGGGTCGAGCGTCCATTCGTTGAGGAAGGCGATCTGGTTGAACCAGCAGCGCTGACCGGTGACCGGGTGCCGCACCACCGCGCTGCGGCGCTGCCAGGTGCGCAACCCTCCATCGGATCGCCACTCGAACTCGATGGCGTTGGCGTGGCAGTAGCTCTCGACCGCGTCACGGTCCTCGGTGCCGAACGACTCGGCGATCGACGTCCCGATCTCCTCGTTGTAGTTGCGGACGAGCATCCAGCCCTCCCGCTCGAGCCGTTCGACGAGGTCGCCGGGCAGCGCGTCGAGCGTGGCCGTCGAGTCCGCCACACCGGTCGCCCCGCCCTCGATGGGTGCGGACAGGCACGCGAAGAGCATCAGGCCGGGAAACTCGAGCCGGTAGCTCAGCTCGTGGTGCAGGCACATCGGCTGGCTCGGCGGCCACTTCGAGGAGGAGTACACGCCCTCGGCGTAGGCCTGCCGGGAGGCGAAGGCCTCTCTTTCGGTCATCAGACCTGTGCGCGCCAGTTGGTGGAAGACGGCGACGGTCTCGGCCGCGTCGCGCAGCCCGAGGCCGCGGATCAGGATCGATCCGTGCTCGGCCACCATCGCGCGCAGCGCCGCGCGGTTCTCGGCTGCCCAGCGCACCGCGTCGTCGGCGGGCTTGGTGTGCAGGATCGGCGGCTTGCCGGGTTGCAGGTCCACCTCGGGCAGCGCTGTCTGGGAAGAGATCGACATCTCATTTCTCCTTTTCGCCGGGTGTCAGTCGCCGTGGACGGGCACGGCGGCGCCGTCGCCGCGGCTGATCGTGCGCACCTGGAGGTCGGCCGACTGCCCGCGCATCTTCTTGGCCGGGTTCCCGCCCCACAGTGCGTGCGGTGGCATTTCCTCGCCCTTCATGAGGAAGGAGCTGGTGGCAAGCACCGCGCCGTCGCCCATTGTCACGCCGTAGTGGACGAATGCGCCGACACCGAGCGTGCAGCCGGCACCGATCACGATACGGTCCGACTTGAAGCCTCCGTCCTCTTGCGAGTGGCACTGCATGATGGTGTCCGCATTGAGGGTGCAGTCGTCCCCGATCGTGGTGAACGTCCGCTCGGGCACGCGGAGGCCGTCGTCGAAGACCCTGCGGCCGATCTGCATACCCAGGAGCCGCCAGATCACGTTCTTGAGCGGGGTGCCGTTGAAGACGAGGACATAGGCGAGGGAACTCACTTTCCAGAAGCGTTCGTGCCGCCAGAAGGCGCGGTCGTAGATCGAGCAGCCCTGCGGCCGCAAGGCCTGCAACTGCCGCACCAGCCGGTCGACCAGGACGTTGTAGGCGACGGTGAAAACGAAGACCCCGGCGGTGGCCAGTGCGAACGCGAGCACGCCCAGGGAGGCCCAGAGGTCGATGGCGGCCAGGTAGAGCACGGTGACGATGAAGATGAGGATCCAGCGCACCAGCAGGAACAGCGCCATGCTGATGGTGTTGTAGATGTTCTTGGCCCGCAGGCGGCGGCGCAGCTCGCCCTTGCTCTCCACCTCGAGCTGCTTGTCACGCTTGACCGACCGGGGGATCTCGAAGCTCGGCGCGCCCAGTAGGCCCACGCCTTCCCGTACTTGTCCGTCGACGGGAACCATGACCTTCGTTGCGAGGAGGCAGTTGTCGCCCGTCTTGCCCTGCGCGGAATAGGCGATCACGTTTCCAAGGAAGTTCTCTGCCCCGATCGACACACGGGACAGTCGGAACGATGTGTTCGAGAAGTCGGCATTGATGATGGACAGCCCGTCCGCGGCCATCGTTCCGCTGCCGACCGCGCTGAGGAACGGGGTGTCGTGCTTGACCATTTCGCCGAAGTTCGAGCCGGTCTGCCGCACGTCGCGAAGCTCGTAGCCCAGCCAACGCAGGTAGTGGACGATGTAGGAGGTGCCACCGAAGAGAGTCATGTGGAACCTGCTGTTGCTCGTGCGGGCGATCGCGCGGTGAATCCAGTAGCGGAATCCGTACAGCGGGTAGACCTTGTCCGGCTTGATGAAGAGGTTCAGCACACGCGGAACGGCTCCCACGAAGACGAGGCTGACGAGCAGGGCGCCGAAGAAGAGCACGGCGGATATGACCAGCGCGTTGTCGCGGTAGAACGCCCCGCTCGTGAGGGAGAGCGGTCCCGCGTCCAACAACGTGACGAGCTGCGGGACCTTCGTGAGCGCGAGGACCACGATGACGAACGTCAGCGGCGTACCCACCAGAAGCAGGTTCACCAGCTGCACGGTCGCGAAGACGCACCGTCGCCGGGTGCTGACGTCCATCGTGGGGACCCGCTGGCAGTCAACGTCGGCCGGCTGCGCAGGGGAGCCGTGCCAGCGCTCCCCGTCGGGCACGGTCTGACCGGCGTGCAGCGATGAGGAGTGCCCCAGCTGGGACCCGTCACCCAGCGAGGTCCCGATGTCGAGCACCGTCATCTCCCCGACGAGCGTGTGCTTGCCGACGCTGACCGCGCCCGTCTGGATGATGCCGTTGTGGGCCCGGTAGCCGTTGAAGGACGCATCCTTGCGGATCACCGTGCCGTCGCCGATGCTGAGCAGGTCGGTGCACACGGGCACGGACCTGGAGAAGATGACGGCGCCGCGACCGACCTTCGCGCCCAGTGCCCTCAGGTAGAGCACGTAGAGCGGTGAACCGGCGAACAGCGCCATCGGGTTCCGCTGGACCAGGGTCTTGACGAGCCAGAAGCGGAAGTACGCCATACTCCAGACGCGGATCTGCTGCGGCTTCCACCGGCCAATGAGCACCCACTTGAGCAGGATCGGGAGGGCGCAAAGGCCGAGGAACATCGCGCCGCCGTACGCGACCGCCCGCAGGTAGATGTCGACCGGGTTCGGGCTGGCCGAGACCCATTCGTAGCCCTTCACCGCGACGATCGCGGTAAGGGCGGGGTAGCCGAAGAGGAACAGGAGCTGCAACGCCCCGCAGAGGACGTACTCGGCATTGCGCGCCCGCCTCGGCGGCGCAATGGGAGCTGCCGGAGTCGCCGGCTGCGAGGCGGGCCTGGCTTTGGCGTCGGGTTTGGTGTCGGTGAGGGCGGCTGCGAGCGTTCGGATTGTGGGGTGTTTGTAGATGTCCGGCATGGATACCGGTGGCAGGTCGGCTTGTTTCCGTGCTCGGGCGCAGAATCGGGCCATCAGCATGGAGTCGGCGCCGAGGTCGTTGAAGAAGTGGCTGTCGACTGATACGTGTTCGGTGTGCACGATGTCGGCCAGGACTTCGGCGAAGCGTCGTTCGCGTGTAGCGAGTATGGCTGGATTGCCGGCCGGTTCGGCGGTCAAGGCGTCGTTGGTGAGGGCGGCTGCGAGCGTTCGGATTGTGGGGTGTTTGTAGATGTCCGGCATGGATACCGGTGGCAGGTCGGCTTGTTTCCGTGCTCGGGCGCAGAATCGGGCCATCAGCATGGAGTCGGCGCCGAGGTCGTTGAAGAAGTGGCTGTCGACTGATACGTGTTCGGTGTGCACGATGTCGGCCAGGACTTCGGCGAAGCGTCGTTCGCATATGGCGAGAGTGGCTGGATTGCCGGCCGGTTCGGCGGTCAAGACGTCGTGAGAGTTCCCCATCAGCTGGGTCCCTTGAGAAATCACAGTGGTCGATGCAGGCACGCTGAACTACATGAACGAGATCCACGCACTTGCCTGGACTGCTACAAGAGCTTGGGCCGGAACGCAGCTCCGTGATCGCCCGCCTTGACCGTGGAGGGTTTGGGTTGGCCCTACTCGACGGTCTGATCCGGCCGACTAGATCGACAATACTGCTTACGCGCAACGCCTCCCTCGACCGCAGCTGCAAGGGGCTGGTCGAGGTGCGGAAAGATCAAACCGGACTTTGCGGCCAGTCCCGCCTCGATCCCCTACCCGTCCCCTTGGCGCATCCTGGTCCCCTGAGCAGTGGCCGCCAGAACAGAAAACCACGGGCCTTTTCTCAGAGTACGACTGTGTGAGCTGCCCCGCGTTTCGTGGAGTCGGCGATCGTGTGATGAGGCGGTCTGCGGGGGTAGGTTCCTTCAATCGCGACCAGTATGCGTATTCGTACTCGTCGAATGGCGCGTAGCCGAGAGCGGGGCGGAGACGTTTATTCTTGTACGACGCGGACGCGGGAAGACGGCCCGCTCGACCTCGTCGACGTCCCACTACGGCCCCTGATGCTCGATCAGTTCGACCTTGACGGTGGCGTTCAAGGCTTCGGCGCCAGTTGGTGGGGGCATCAGCTCGGCTATCGACCAGGGCTTGATCAAGTTCCGTAAGGGTCGAGCTTGTTGGTGATGCCCAGAGGGAGTGCTCGTTCGGGTTGGTCGGGGATTGCGCGGGTGGTTTTGGCGATGTTGTCAGCTCTGAGGATCTTGAGCAGGCCGATGGCGAGGTTGCGGAGGGACGCCATGGCGCGGGGTGCGGTCCCGGTGTGGACGGTGGAAGCGTCCTCGGCGAAGGTCACGTCTCTCACATGGAGCAGGGCCTCCACGGTCCAGTGGCCGCGGATCGCGGTGGCCAGGTCGGCGGGGGTGGTCTGGTGGGCGTCGAGGCTGGTGACGGCGTAGACGGTCTCGCGACTCTCGCGTCGGCCTGTCTGCCTGCGGCGACGATGGACACGGATGGCCAGGCAGGCGTAGGGGAAGGCGATCCCGCCGAGCTCGTCCGCGATGCCGCAGGTCTTGATCGAGCGGGACTCGCGGCGCCCGTGTCCGGTGGAGGTCGTGGTGTGCTGGACGGCGATGTCCCGCCGGGGCAGGGTGGCGAGCTGGCGGTGTGCGGTCGGCTGGTTCGTCTTTATCACCAAGATGTAGTGGGCCTTCTTGGTCTCGACCAGCCAGGTGACGTTCGCCTTCACCGAGTGCAGGGCGTCGAAGGTGACGAGAGTTCCGTCCAGGTCCCGCTGTTCGAACAGGGGCGGGCCGGAAGTGCGCGGTCTCGTTCGTCTTCGCTCCCGACCTCCGCCTGGGCGAGGGTCAGGGCCCGGTGGTGGGTGACGACGGAGAGCAGGTGCCTGCGGCCGGCGACAGGCGGGCCGATCCTCTCAGCGATTTGCCGTCGACGGCGATCACCTGCCGTTGCTCCGGAGTCGTTCCCGCAGGGTTCGGGCCGGCGAGGTAGGCGCCGACGGCCCGGTCCAGGGCGTCACCGTCGACGGCCGCCAGCACACGGCCGATCGTGGTCCGCGAGGGAGAACGACGCCATCGCAGCGGATGCCATCGGACTCCGACGGCGGTCAGCACGTCGTCCGAGGCCCGCGCCGCCCACTCGGCGATCTCGTCGATGCTCCTCGCTCCCGACACGGCCGCGCAGGCACAGACGAGGAGGATCGCGGTCAGCGAGTACCAGCGGCCCCGCCTCGCCCGCGGGTCCGGCACCAGGTCCAGGAAAGTTCGCAGGTCAGCGACTTGACCGCTGTCCAGCGGACCCAGCCTCACAGGCGCTCGGCCAGCGGGGCATCCACAGGTACGGTGAGGGGGTGAGGTCCTTGTGGGCCAGTCCGCACAGTGTCGCACCGAGGCCGTCGGGGGAGTATGCGTACGCGACGTCGTACGCGTGGGCGATGTCCTCTGGGAGCTGGGGGGAATCCGCCCGTTCCCAGGGTCTGTAGCCGTACTGCGGTCGCGAGACCTCGCGCGGGTCGTGTCCGAATTCGGTCCAGGCGTAGCACCAGGGGCAGAACCAGCGTTCCTTCACTGCCGGGTTGTCTCGCTGCGGGTGCCGAACTTCTCCCGGCCGATGGGGCGCAGCGACAGGTTGACGTCGCAGCGCATCTGGCCCATCTCCATGCGGGCCTCGGAGACGCCCAGCGCCTTGATCAGCTCGCGCAGTTCGGTCACGTACGCCTTGGCGACCTCGGGCGCGCGCTCGCCGGCCACCGCGTTGGTGGTTCGACTACCGGTATTCGTCGTACCTCGTGGCCGCAGACATCACAGATCACACCGCATTGTGCCGCACTGTCGCCAGCCCGCGGAGCAGACCTTTGTGACCGGCCCGTTCGTGGCCGGGCTTGGCCGTCGTACTTGGGTCACGTCCGCTGGAGTGGTGTCTCGACGGCCACTCGGTGATCTCTTCTTTGAGACTATGCGGTGATTTCGATCGGCAGGACGGTGTCGCCGGTCTGTGACTCGATCGGCTGGAGGCGGGCTTTGGCCTGCAGCTCGCGGCCCATGTAGCGGCGGGCCTCGGTCCACTCGTCGTTCTGTTCGGCCAGGACGGCGCCGACCAGGCGGATCACGGCGGTGCGGTCGGGGAAGATGCCGACCACGTCGGTGCGGCGGCGGATCTCTTCAAGGCGTACTCCTCCCGCAGCAATCGCACCTACCTGCGCAAACGCAAAATCCGGGCGGTGATCCCGAAGAAGGCGGACCAAGCGGCCAACCGTAAAAAGAAGGGCTCGCGCGGAGGCCGCCCCGTCAGCCACGACGCCGAGCTGTACAAGGACCGCAACACCGTCGAGCGGTGCATCAACCGGCTGCGCAACTGGCGCGGGATCGCCACCCGCTACGACAAGTCTCCCGAGAGCCACCTGGCCGGACTCCACTTGTGCGGCACGATGCTGTGGCTACGCAGCATCACCGGACCTGCGTGACTAGTGACCTCGTTCCCGGCCCACGAAGCACGACAGGAGTCGCCTGAAGTCGTGCGGGTGCTCGAGCGCCGGCAGGTGCCCGCATCGACCGAGCACGTGCAGACGGACATCGGCCAGGTGTTCGAGCAGGGGCAGGGCTGCCGTTCCGAGCGGGGTGACTCGGTCCTCGGCGCCGTGGACGAGCAGCACGGGCGCGCGGACCCCTGCCAGCGTTTGCGCCGAGAGGGTGAGCTCGTCGGCCCAACGTGCCCTAGGCGGAGGGAACAACGACGCGAATGCGGCCGCCCCCGCTCGCATCGCAGCTGCACGGGCAGCGACGGCCGACTCGGTCACGAGCGCTTGGTCGAGGACGAGGCGACTCAACATGTCTCGTGCCCCGAGCGGGCCGGCGGGGGCGGCCCAGACCGCGTCGAGCTCGGCGGACAGCGGCGCCCCGGGGGCGCCCATCGTCGAGACCGCCACGACACGGGTGACCTGCTGGGGACGCGCGGCCGCCAACGCCAGCGCCACGGCACCGCCCATGGAGTGGCCCACCACGGCGTAGTGCTCGACACCGAGAGCCTCCATCAGGCCCGCGGCCTGCTCCGTCCACAGCCGGAGCCCACCCCTGGAGCCCGCCGGGATTGGTGTACGGCCGAACCCCGCCTGGTCAGGAGCCACCAGGTGCCAGGACGTGCCCAGCGCCTGTGCCGTCGTGGCCCAGGCGCCGGATCCCGTCGTACCGGGTCCGGAGCCGTGCAGCATCAGCACCGCGGGCCCGGTGCCGCTCTCCATGACGTGGACGGGGGAGCCGTCGACTGTGATGGTCCGAGGTGCCGTCACTGGGACAGGCCAGGTGTGCTCATGCCGATGCGGAGTTGATGGACTTCGAGAAGAGCTCCATCATCGCCGCGCCGAATTGCGGCATGTCGGGCCATCCGCGGCAGGAGACGAGGTTGCCGTCCACGACGTCGGGAGCGTCGATGACCGTCGCGCCCGCGTTCTCCATGTCACCGGTGATGGGGGGGAAGCACGCTGTCTTTCGGCCCTTGAGCAGTCCGTACACAGCCGGCACCTGCGCGCCGTGGCATACCAGCGCGATCGGGAGGTTGCGCGCGAAGAAGTGCTCGGTGATGCGCCTGACGTCGGCGTCGACCCGGATCCACTCGGGGGCGCGTCCGCCAGG
>NZ_JBEXSX010000097.1:0-26892 GCF_040613835.1 Streptomyces sp. NPDC006207
CTCCAAAGCCTTCGTCACAACCAAGGTTCCTTCCGGTCGGGGGGCCGGTGAGCGGGCCGAACGCGGGATTCCACCCCGCGGTCTGTACATTGCATACAGGCGACGAATACTGTATGCAGACGTTTATCCCGCATGGACGACCCGGTGTCCAGAGGTCTGCACCGGATTATCGTCCGACCCCGAGTCAGGGCAGGTGCGTTTGACGATGGATCTGTTCGAGTACCAAGCACGGGAGCTCTTCGCGCGGCACGGCGTCCCCGTGCTCGCCGCCCACGTGGTGGACGACCCCGCCGAGGCCCGGGCCGCGGCCGAACGCCTCGGCGGGCAGGTCGTGGTGAAGGCCCAGGTGAAGACCGGCGGCCGGGGCAAGGCCGGCGGCGTGAAGCTCGCCTCCGACCCCGCGGACGCGCAGGACAAGGCCCGCGCCATCCTCGGCCTGGACATCAAGGGCCACACGGTCGGCAAGGTCATGCTGACGCCGACCGCCGACATCCAGGACGAGTACTACGTCTCCTTCCTCCTCGACCGCGCCGAACGGACGTTCCTCGCCATGGCCTCGGCCCAGGGCGGCATGGACATCGAGGAGGTCGCCGCCACCCGGCCGGAGGCCCTGGCCCGCGTCCCCGTCGACGTCGCCGAGGGCGTCACCGAGGAGAAGGCCCGGCAGATCGCCGAAGCGGCCGGGCTCCCCGAGGAGACCGTGCCCGTGCTGATCGCGCTGTGGGAGGTCTTCACTGCGGAGGACGCCCTGCTGGTCGAGGTCAACCCGCTGGTCCGCACCACGGACGGCCGTCTCCTCGCCCTGGACGGCAAGGTCTCCCTCGACGCCAACGCCCGCTTCCGCCACCCGGACCACGAGGCGTACGAGACCCCCGGCGAGGGCGACCCCCTGGAGGCCGCCGCCCGCGCCAAGGGCCTCAACTACGTCAAGCTCGACGGCACCGTCGGCGTCATCGGCAACGGCGCGGGCCTGGTGATGAGCACCCTCGACGTGGTCGCCCACCACGGCGGGGCCCCCGCCAACTTCCTCGACATCGGCGGCGGCGCCTCCGCCCAGGTGATGGCCGACGGGCTCGGCGTCATCCTCTCCGACCCCGACGTCACCTCCGTCCTCGTCAACGTCTTCGGCGGCATCACCGCCTGCGACGCCGTCGCGGACGGCATCGTCCAGGCCCTCGACCTGGTCGAGCTCACCAAGCCCCTCGTCGTCCGCCTCGACGGCAACAACGCCGAGCGCGGCCGGGCCGTCCTCGACGAGGCCGCGGCGACGCTGGGCCCCCTCGTACAGCAGCTGGACACCATGGACGGCGCGGCCGCGCGGGCCGCCGAGCCCGCAAGGAGCTGATCGCGATGGCCATCTTCCTCGACCGCAACAGCAAGGTGATCGTCCAGGGCATGACCGGCTCGGAGGGCATGAAGCACACCCGCCGCATGCTCGCCTCGGGGACGGACGTCGTCGGCGGAGTCAACCCGCGCAAGGCCGGCACGAGGGTGGAGTTCGACGGGCGCACCGTCCCCGTCTTCGGCTCGGTCAAGGAGGCGGTCGGCACGACCGGCGCCGACGTCAGCGTCGTCTTCGTGCCGCCGCCCTTCGTGCGCGCCGCCGTCGACGAGGCCGTCGACGGCGGCCTCGGGCTCGTCGTCGTCATCACCGAGGGCGTCCCCGTGCACGACACGGTCGCCTTCCGGGCCCGCGCGGTCGCCTCCGGCACCCGCGTCATCGGGCCCAACTGTCCCGGTCTCATCAGCCCCGGCCAGTCCAACGCGGGCATCATCCCGGCCGACATCACCACCTCCGGCCGCATCGGCCTGGTGTCGAAGTCCGGCACGCTCACCTACCAACTGATGTACGAGCTGCGCGACCTCGGGTTCTCCACCGCCGTCGGCATCGGCGGCGACCCCGTCATCGGCACCACCCACATCGACTGCCTGCGCGCCTTCCAGGACGACCCCGACACCGACCTGATCGTCATGATCGGCGAGATCGGCGGCGACGCCGAGGAACGCGCCGCCTCCTACGTCTCCCGCCTGGTCACCAAGCCGGTCGTCGGCTACGTCGCGGGCTTCACGGCGCCCGAGGGCAAGACCATGGGCCACGCCGGCGCCATCGTCTCCGGCTCCTCCGGCACCGCGCAGGCCAAGAAGGAGGCGCTGGAGGCCGCCGGCATCAAGGTCGGCGGCACCCCCTCGGAGACCGCACGGCTCGTGCGCGGGCTGCTGCGGTGACCGCCCCCACCGGGGCCGCGGGCGTGGAGCAGCTGCTCACCCGCAGGTACGACGTGGGCGCGGCACTCGTACCGCTCGACCTCACAAGGACGCGGGCCCGCACCGGAGTAGCCGTCGTCGCGTGCATGGACGCCCGGCTCGGCGTCGAGGCGATGTTCGGGCTGCGGCCGGGCGACGCCGACGTCATCCGCAACGCGGGCGGGTGCGTCACCCCCGACACCCTCCGCTCGCTCCGGCTGAGCCAACTGCAGGGCGGCACCCGCGAGATCGTGCTGGTGCACCACGAGGACTGTGCGGTGCTGGGCGACCCCGAGCAGGACCTGCGCGCGTGCATGGCCCGCCTCCGCGCCGCCACGGAGCTGCCCCGCACCGAGGTGGTGCGGGGATTCCTCTACACCCGTGGTGGTGCGCTGCGGGAGATCCGCCGTGATCGGGCGGAGCAGCCATGACCCTCACCCTCAAACCCGGAACGGCCTGGACCGACGCCTGGCAGCGGTGCCTGCGGGCCGCCCCCGAGGCGTTCCACGAGGACCGCGTGCTCAACCTGTGGGCCGGGGCCTGGCGGACCGACGGCCGGATCCTGCCGGCCACCAGCCCCGTCGACGGCACCCCCGTCGCCGGGGTGCCCCGGCTCGACGCGGACACCGCCCGGCAGGCCGTCCGCGCCGCCCTCGACCAGCACCGCGCCTGGCGGGTGATCCCGGTTCCCGAGCGCAGGGCGCGGGTCTCGGCCGCCCTGGACGCCCTGGCCGAGCACCGCGTGCTGCTCGCGCTCCTCCTGGTCTGGGAGATCGGCAAGCCCTGGCGGCTCGCCCTGGCCGACGTCGACCGGGCCGTCGACGGGGTCCGCTGGTACGTCGGAGAGATCGACGACATGGTCGAGTGGCGCCGCCCGCTGCCCGGCCCGGTCGCCAACCTCGCCGGCTGGAACTACCCCATGAGCATCCTGGTCCACGCGATGCTCGTGCAGGCGCTGGCCGGCAACGCCGCCATCGCCAGGACCCCCGCCGACGGGGGCCTCGCCTGCCTGACCCTGGCCTGCGCGCTCATCGCCCGCGAGGACGTACCGGTGACCCTGGTCGGCGGCGGCGACGAGCTCTGCGGGGCGCTGGTACGGGCCCCGGAGATCGGCTGCGTCTGTTCCGTCGGCGGCCGGGACGCGGGCGGCCGGGTCGCCTCCGGCCTCACCGACCCCAGCAGACGCCATGTCATCGAGCAGGAGGGCCTGAACACCTGGGGCGTGTGGGACTACAGCGACTGGGAGACCCTGACCGGTCACCTCAGCGGGACCTTCGACTACGCCAAGCAGCGCCGCACCGCTTACCCCCGCTTCGTCGTGCGGCGCGAACTCCTGGCCGACTTCCTGTCCGCCTACCTGCCCGTCGTGCGCTCCGTGCGCCTCGGCCACCCGCTCGCCGTGGACGACCCCGGGGACGACCTCCCCGAGCTCGACTTCGGGCCGCTGATCAACGCGGCCAAGGCCAAGGAACTGGACGACCTCGTCTCCGAGGCCATCGACCGCGGCGCCACCCCGCTCCACCGCGGCAGCCTCGCCGACGCCCGCCTGCTGCCCGGCCAGGACACCTCCGCCTACCTGGCGCCGGTCACCCTCCTCGACCCTCCCACCACCTCCCCGCTGCACCATGCGGAGCCCTTCGGCCCGGTCGACACGATCGTCCCGGTCGACACCGAGGCGGAGCTGCTGGCCGCCATGAACGCCGGCGACGGCGCCCTCGTCGCCACCCTCTCCACCGACGACGAGGACACCTTCGCCCGCCTCGCCCCGGACATCCGCGCCTTCAAGATCGGCCACAACAGGCCCCGGTCCCGGGGCGACCGCGCCGAGCCCTTCGGCGGCCTCGGCGCCTCCTGGCGCGGCGCCTTCGTCGGCGGCGACCTGCTGGTCCGCGCCGTCACGCGCGGCCCCGCGGGCGAACGCCCCCCGGGGAACTTCCCGGGCTACCACCTGATGCCGCCCGAGGCTGTATAGCGGCACTCCGGTGCCGGGGCCCACACGGCCCCGGCACCCTGTGCACCCTGCGGATACGCAGGTGAAACCCACCCCGAATCCTTGGTATCGTTGTGCCTGTCGCCGCGGGGCCAGCCCTGCGGATCACCTGTCCGGGTGGCGGAATGGCAGACGCGCTAGCTTGAGGTGCTAGTGCCCTTTATCGGGCGTGGGGGTTCAAGTCCCCCCTCGGACACTTTTCACCAACGAAATGCTGGCTGGGAGCGATTCCGGCCAGCATTTTGTGCTGTTGCAGCTGGTAGGTCATCCGCAGCCCCAGCGCCCGCCACAGCCGGTTCATCTGCCTCCCTGGGGCGCTACGGAGCGCATCTGCGGCGTCTCCCGCCGCGTCCACGAACTCGGCAATTTTCTCGCGCGAGAGCACGCGGGGCTTGCGGGTGCGGAGCTGGGCCGCCGGGGTGGCTCGGCGGGCTTCGGTCTCGGTGATCCATTGGGCGACGGTCTTGGAGTCGGCGGCTCCGGAATCGATCAGGGCCCGGTAGCGGGTGAGTTTCCCGTCGCAGTCGCAGTCGCAGTCGCAGTCGCAGTCGCGGACGTTGGCCGCGGCGTCACGGGCGGGTCCCGGCAGGTCCCAGGCGGGCCCAGCGTCGTACCGCCCTATGCCGACGATCAGTGCGTGCACCCGGTCGGGGCGGAGGTGGTTCACGGCAGGTGATCCACGATGTGGTGGTAGACGGCGGGATTGGTCCAGTAGGCGCTGTGCGCGGCGGGGAACGGCTGGCGGCTGTCGACGGACACGTCGGTGACGCGACCGGGGAAGAGGCCGCTCCCAGGTAGGCCGGCAGGTCGCGGGGGTCGTACAGATTGAGCCAGTCCGGAACGTGGGGCGGCAGCGGCTGCGGGTGGGCGAGCGAGGGCAGGGAGCCGGACTCGTATAGGAACGGCCCCTGGGAACCAGGCGTCACCAGGAGGCGAACCTGGGGCAGCGGCGCGCCAGCGAGGGCGATGACGCCGCCGAGGCTGTGGCCGATGAGGACCACGGGCGCGGGCAACTCGCTTATCAGCGAGCGTAATTTGGCTCGTAGGGGCTCGCCACGGCTGAGGTAGCGCAGGATGTCGCCGGCTGCGGGGTGGGCGGCCTCGGTGAGGGCACGACGGCGACGCAGGGCCGTCCGCGCCGCGGCACCCGTCGCGACGGCCGGGATGCCGTCGGCTCCGAGGCCGGGGGACGGCGGTGGAGGCGGACGTCTTCGACGTGCCCGAAGACGTCGTCACCTGCACGTTGCGCAACGTGAACGCGAGCACTACACCGGCCACGCCGATCACCGCCACCACCCCGAGCCCGAGACTCACGTACCAGTTGTTGTGCTGTGTGCCGCCGTCGCCGATCTGCGTACCGTTGGCGTTGCGGGCGTCGACGCGGGGGCTGCCGCTGTGCGTGGTCATGGGTACCGCCTGGTCAGTTGAACGTGTTGTGCTGTGTGCCGCCGATCTGCACACCCTTGGCGCCGCAGGCGTCCACGGTGATGCCGCCGGTCCGGCTCTGCCCCCCGAGCAGGGCGCGCGCCGCAGCGAGGATTCTCTGGTCGTCCTCCACCCCGGAGTCCGTCAGCGCTTCGATCAGCCGGATTCGCCACGCCTCGGGGTCCGGCCCGGGCGCGTCGAGCACTCGTACGTCCTCCCCACCGGAGCGGGCCAGCCGGCTCCGTACCGCCTCTCGCAGCCCGGCGTAGAGGTCGTGAACGGCCCCGCGCGCCGTGTCCGAGAGCCCTGCCGACGCCCCTGCTGTCAGGGCCGCGACCACCATCTCCGCCTCGGTCATCCCAGCTTCTCGCTGCCGCGGCGCCCGGGGCCCGGGAGAATGGTGTGCGGGGTCTCGCGGATCAACGGGTACGAGTCGCCTGCGAGCCGGAGCCGGTCCTCGCCGTCGACGCGGCAGCCGAGGCGTTCCGGAAGGCTGCGCAGATAGGCGACGGCGGGGCTGGTGAACCGGACCGTGCCGTTGCCGAGGTGTGTGATGCCTTCGGGTTCGTCGAGCGAGGCGAGCCGGGCCGCATGGTCCCGGTGGACCTCGGCGGTGTACATGGCGGCGGAGCCGGCTTCTTGTTCCAGGGCGAACATGACATCCCCGTAGCGGGCGTGGTCGAGAACGGCGCGTACCGCCTCATGGACGCTCAACAATGCGGTACCTACCTGGTCGTTGGAGAAGCAGCGGCCGGGGCGAACCCGGGCGTAGGCGGTCCAGGTTGCCGCGCCGGACGCGCCGGAAGGGATGACGTGGCCAACCGGGAAACCGCCGGGAAGCCCGTCGTCCACACATACGTACACAACCTCCACGGCTTCGTTCCGCTCATGGTGGAGGAAGAGCCTCCGCTGTTTCAGTAACCTCGTGAGAGTTCCGTCGATGACGGCCAAATTCGTGCTCCTTCCTTGGGGGCAGCGGCCGTTCCCCTCCGCCAACGGCCGCTGCCCGGCACGGCGTGCCCTGCGGTGCTGACCCGCAGTTGAACTCCTGCCTCTCAGCGGGCACTTGCACAACATGGCGGTACGCGATGCAATGCGGATGAAATTCTGATGATGTGCGGAGTGGGCGGAGGCCCCTGGTGGGCGCGAGATCTGGTCGGAGGCTTCGGCTCGCCGTGCTCGGGCCGGTGCGGGCCTGGCATGGCTGTACGCAGCTGCCCCTGGGGCCTGTCCGGAGGCAGGCCGTGCTGGCCGCGCTGGCGCTGCGTCCGGGCTTCCTGGTGAGCCACGAGCAGTTGCTGGACGGGGTCTGGGGGGCCTCGCCGCCGAAGTCCGGTCGCAAAGTACTGCCCAGTTATGTGTATGAGTTACGACAGGTCCTCGACACGGAGGGCACCGGGCCGGCGGCCTCGGTGATCCGCGGGGAACCGGGTGGATACCGCTTCGTCGTCGACGAGCTCAAGCTCGATGTGGCGGACTTGACAGATCACGTCGACGGCGCTCAACGGGCCAAGGTGTCCGGCGATCCGGCCACCGCGGTGGACCGGTTGTCGGCCGCGCTCGCTCTGTTCGACGGCGAGCCGCTGGCCGGGCTGCCGGGCCCGTACGCCGACGCCGAGCGGCAGCGGCTGCTGCTGCGCCTGCGCACGGTTCAGTTGGATCGGCTCGAATGCCTGGTTCTGCTGGGACGGTTCACCGACGCCTTGGACGACATCGCCGGCCTGGCCGCGTCACACCCGTGCGACGAGTCTCTGTCGGCGTTGCACATGCGCGCCCTTTACGGCAGCGAACGTCAGGCGGACGCACTGAACGTCTATCAGGACATGTGCGAGCGTCTGCGCGACGAGCTCGGGGTTGATCCTGGTGACGAACTCCGCCGCGTACATGAGGCGGTGCTTCGCCAGGACGATGAACGCCTCCTCGGTCCGGGCGTGACGCGCTCCGCCGCTCTTCGCGCCGAGCCCCGGCTCCGCCGCACGCTCAATGAGCTGCCGGGCGACGCCGGGCGACTGATCGGGCGGGATGCCGAGTTGGCGCAGCTGGTGGCGCCATCCCCGCCCGGATCCGTATCGATCGTGACGGTGGACGGTACGGCCGGGGTCGGCAAGACCGCCCTCGTCGTACGTGCGGCCCGTGAGCTCAGCGCCCAGTACCCGGACGGCTGCCTCTTCGTGGACCTGCGCGCGCACAGCACGCAGCGGCGGCAAGCACCGGAGCAAGCACTGCAGCGTCTGCTGCGCTCCCTCGGCGCAGCCAAGGGCGAGTTGCCGAGCGATGTCGAAGAACTCATCGCCGCCTGGCGCGCGGCAACCAGCCCGCTACGACTGCTCCTCGTCCTGGACGACGCCCTGGACGCCGACCAGATAAGACCGCTGCTGCCCGCAGGAGGGGGCAGCAGGGTGCTGGTGGCCGGCCGACGGCGGCTGGTCGAGCTGGACGCGGACCGACGGGTCACCCTGGAGCCCTTGGAGAGCGGGGATGGCGTTTCCCTGCTCACGCACATCATCGGAGAGGAACGCGCGAGCAGGGAGCCGGAGGCGACGCATCAGCTGGTCAGGCTGTGCGACGGGCTGCCGCTGGCACTGCGCATCGCCGGGTCGCGGCTGCAGAACCGCAGCACCTGGACGGTGGAGCACCTGGTGGGCCGTATGGCGGGCGACGAGCACCGGCTCGGCGAACTGAGCGTCGGGGACCGCAGCGTGGAGGCGGCCTTCCGGCTGTCGTACGACCAGCTCACACCTGAGCAGCAGCGCGGATTCCGTGCCCTGGGCCTGGCACCGACGGCCGAGTTCGACGTGCTGACCTCGGCGACCATGCTCGACCGGCCGTCCCAAGGCACCGAGCAGATCCTGGAAAGCCTGGTCGACACGAGTCTTCTGCAGCAGCCGCGTCCGGGCCGCTACCGACTGCACGACCTGGTTCGCACGCACGCACGACGCCTTGCGGAAACCACGCCTGCCGAAGCCGCCGCCGCACGCACAGCTGCACTCCGCCTCTACCTGGACGCGGCCAGGATCACCAGCGACTGGGGCCCCGCCGGTTTCCCCACCGGACCCCAACCCACCGAAGCGCCCTTCAGGGACTGGCAGGACGCGGAGGGCTGGCTGGACGCGGCCGGTGGAGAGCTCGTCGACGTCGTCGGGTACGCCGCGGCCCTTGGTGAAGCCGACTACGCCTGCTGGATTGCCGAGGCACTGTGTGACTACTTCGTACGGCAGGGTCGCTACCAAGAGTCCCAGACAGCTCTGGAGATCGCGCTCGTGCACGTTGACGGGGCCACCGACCAGCGGATGGCCGCCGCACTGCGGAATTGCCTGGGCTACACCTGCGTATACCAACGCCGCTACAGGCAAGCCCGTGCCGGCTTCGTCGAGGCACTTGACCTCGTCCGGCGCCGCCCGGAACCGTGCGAAGAGGTCCGGGCTCTCACCGGGCTGGGGTCCGTCGACCTGAGTGTGGGCGACGGCGACCGGTCGATCCCCGATCTCACCAGGGCGGTGGATTTGTCCCGGCGGCTGCAGAACGACTGGGTCACCTCGATGGCACTCGTCATCCTCGGCCTCATCCACCAATACGGGCGACGGAACGAGGAGGCACTGGCCTGCTTTGCCGCTGCCCAAACCCACGCCGAGACGGACGGCAGACCTCGCATGCTCGGCAGAGTCTCGAGCTGCGCCGCCGACATCCACCTCCGCCTCGGCCACTACGCTGAGGCCAAGAGCCTGCTCCGCCGGGCGGTCGACCTGGTTGAGCAGGGCGGGGACATCTTCCTCACCGCGCGCAGCCTGACCCGGCTGGGCACGGCAGAGCAAGGCAAGGGAAACCCGAACGCAGCCGTGGCCCTCCATCATCAGGCCCTTTCCCAACTCCGGTTGCTGTCTCCGCTCACCGAACCGGGGTACGACTGGCTGGAGATGGACATCCGCTCCCGCTTGGGCCACGCCTACTTGGCGACAGGCCGCATCCATGAGGCGAGCGAGCAGATCCAGGCCGTGCTCGACGTGCACGACGCCAGGGCGCCCCGCCCCGACCGTGCAACCGGCGACTGAGCTCGGCAACCCACTGGGCGACGGTCGCCGAGCAGGCGGCTCCGGAGTCGATCAGGGCCCGGTAGCGGGAGAGTCCGCCGTCGCCGGCGGCCGTCGCAGGCGCGGACGACGGCCGCCGCAGCGGTAGTGGCGTCGGCTGCATCAGTGCGCACCGTTCGTGCGTCGTGCATCCGAATCGAGGGTGGCTGCCTTCCGAGGGGGCGGGGCTCGCCGGTCAGGGTGGCTCCACCAGTGAGGCGCCGGGTCATCAGGTCGGTCATGGCAAGGTGGACGACGGCCTCGGATCGGCAGGGGAGGCCTCGCCGTCAGGGCCGGCCGGCGGTGGAACATCGTCCGGCCCGGCGTGCGCTCAACCGTCCACCGCCGGGCAGCGGATCACCTGGTGGCGGCTGGTCCTCGGAGGGTTTCCAGGTCGATGCCCAGGCCGGCCGCGTGTCCGAACGAGATCGCTGGACGTCGGCGCACGGTCTGGTGTCCACCACCCGGGAACAGCCCCCTACTTCACGCCGCCGGCGGTGAGTCCGGCGATGATGCGCCGCTGGAAGACGAGTACGGCGATGACGAGGGGCACTGTGACCAGGACACCGGCCGCCATCTGCGTGCCGTACGGCTGGTCGAAGCGATAGGCGCCGGTGAAGCGCGAGATGGCGACGGTCGCCGTCTGCATCGACTTCTGGTTGACCATGGACAGAGCGATGATGAATTCGTTCCAGGCCGCGATGAAGGTGATGATCGCCGTGGTGAAGATGCCCGGAGCGGCGATGGGAATGATGACCTTCCGGAATGCCTGCCCCCGAGTACAGCCGTCCACCATGGCGGCTTGCTCCAGTTCCGCCGGCAGTTGGCGGAAGAACGCGGTGAGCGTCCACACGGCCAACGGAAGGGCGAAGGACATGCTGGGGACGACCATGGCCTGGTAGGTGTTGATCCATCCGATGTCCGAGAAGAGCCTCAGCAACGGGATGATGAGCGAGATCCCGGGAAACATGGACGTGGCGATGATGACCGCCGCGACAGCGCCCTTGAAGCGGAATTCCAGGCGGGCCAGCGCATAGGCCGCGACGGTGCCGACCAGCAGCGTGAGCGCGGTGGTCACGCCGGCCACGACGAGGCTGTTGAGCAGCGAGCGCTGGAAGCCGACGTCCGGCCTGAACACCGCGGCGAAGTTGGCGCCGGACCACGGATGGGGCAGCAGCGAGAGCTGGAACTGGTCGGTCGGGCGCCGGAAGCTCGACACGACCATCCAGTAGAACGGCGCGAGACAGTAGAAGACGATGGCGGCGATGCCCAGGGGCCGCAGCAGGGCCGTCGGGCGGAACCGCCGGGCCGGAGCCGGTACGGAGTGGTCGGCGGCGGTCATGCGGTGGTGGCCTTTCGTGCCGGGGCGGGCGTCCGGGTCGTGCGGGCGGTGCGCCGGCGGGCTCTGGCCTCTCCGATGAGGTCCGTGCCGAGCAGCTTCACGAAGGCGAACGCCACGATGACGACGTAGGCGAACAGGAGGGTCGCGTAGGCGGCCGCGGGGCCGTAGCGCACATTGCTGGCCTCGTAGTACGCGAGCATCGCCAGCGTCTCCACCTCGTGCTTCCGGCCGCCGATCAGGACGAAGGGCAGGTCGAACATGCGCAGCGCGTCCAGGATGCGGAACAGGACGGCGATCAGCAGGGTGGGTTTGACCAGGGGCAGTGTGATGCTGCGGAACTGGCGCCAGGGACCGGCGCCGTCGACCCGGGCCGCCTCGTACAGCTCACGGGGTATCAACTGCAGGCCCGCGAGAACCAGGAGGCCGATGAACGGCGCGGTCTTCCACGTGTCGGCGACGATCACCGCCAGCTTCGCCTGCCACCCGTCTGCGGTCCACAGGATCTGCCGGCCGAGCAGGGCGTTGGCCACGCCGTTGACGTCGAAGACCCACCGCCACAGCAGCGCGGAGACGGCCGTAGGGATGGCCCATGGCACCAGAATGGCCGCGCGCACGACGGCGCGCCCGCGCAGGGCGTGGTTCATGACCATGGCCATCGCGATGCCGATGAGCACCTCGATCGACACGGTGGTGACGGTGAAGAACGTGGTGTTCCAGAAGGCATTCCAGAACATCGAGGCGTTGGTCCCTGAGAACGCGTCCGTGTAGTTGCGCAGGCCCGCGAATCGCTCCCCCTCCACCACGAAGCCGTCGGCGTCGAGGCCCTGGCCCTCTTGGAAGAGGGAAGCCCTTATGGCGGCCACCAGGGGATAGGCGATGACCAGGCCGAGGACGAGGAGGGTGGGCGAGAGCAGGGCGGCCGCGAGGCGGCCGTCACCCCGGCTCTTGCGGAGCCTTGGGACAGGACGCGCGGTGGCTGTCCGGATGGTGGTGGTCACGAGGTGTCCTTCTTCGGGGGAACGCCGATCGCCCCGGCCGGGCACGGAGCGCGGAGGGCGCCGCCCGGCCGGGGACGACTCACTCTGCGGTGATCTTCTCCAACTGCTGCTGCAGGTCGGTGAGCGCGGTGTCGGGGCTCGCCTTTCCGGAGACCACCGGATAAATGGCGTTCTGGATGGCCGCGGTGACATCGCCGTAGCGCACGGCCTTCGGCCGGGGCCGGGCACTCTCGATCGACTTGCCGAGCGTCGCGAGGTAGGGGAACTTCTTCTGAAGGTCGGCCTGGCTGTACAGGTTCGCCCGGGTCGGCGCGACCGCTGCCTTCAGCAGGTTGGAGCGCTGGGCTTCCTCACTGGTCAGGAACTTGATGAAGTCCCGCGCGGACGCCTTGTGCGGGGCGAATGTGGACACGGCCAGGTTCAGGCCTCCCAGGGTGGAGGAGCCGGGGCCGTTCATTCCCGGCAGCGGAGCGACGTCGAACTTGCCCGCCACCTTCGAGGAGCCGTCGGTCTCGTTGGCGAGGTTCCATACATACGGCCACTGGCGCAGGAAGATGAGCTTGCCCGCCTGGAAGGCCTCGCGGCCGTTCTCCTCCTGGTAGGTCAGCGCCTCCTTCGGGATGGTGCCGTCCTTGAAGCTGTCCACGAGCCACTTCAGGCCGGCCTTCGCCTCGGGTGTGTCGACGGTCGGCTTGCCGTTGTCGTCGAACAGTTCCCCGCCGGCGGACTGGACGGCTTCGGAGAAGTTGACGGTCAGGCCCTCGTACTTGTCGAACTGGCCCGCGTAGCAGCTCATCTTGGAGGCCTCGGGCAGCTTCAGGACCTTCTTGCAGACGGCCGCCATCTCGGTCCAGGTGGTCGGCGCCTCGGCCTTGACCTTCTTCAGCAGGTCGGTGCGGTAGAAGAGCATCCCGCCGTTGGACTGGTACGGGGCCGCGTACACCTTGCCCCGGTATTTCGCGGTGTCGACGGCGGACGGCAGCAGGCCGTCCAGCGGGAAGTCCCCGGCCGGAAGTTGGTCGATCCAGCGGTTGGCGGCGAATTCGGCGGTCCAGGTCACGTCGAGGCCGAGCACCGAGTACGCGTCCGACTTCACCTGGGCGTTCTGCACCATCTGCTGACGCTGCGCGTCCGCGGAGGTGGGCAGTTCGGTGATGGTGGCCTTTTCCCTGGGGTGCGCGGAGTTCCACTCGTCGAGCAGGTTCTGCAGATTGCCGGAGGTGTCCTTGCCGGTGGCCAGGGTTATGGGACCGCGATCACCGGAGCCCTGGTCTCCCGCGTTCTTGTCCGTCCCGTTGCTGCTGCACGCACTGGCGGCGAGTGCGGCGGCCGCGGCAACAGCGGCCGCCTGCAGAATTCTTCGACTGGTCATTCCCTTGCTCCTCGTTGAGCAGCGCCGGTCGGCGCGGATTCGAATGGTGCGGCAGCGAAAAAAATCACATCGGATCGTGAGCGTGCACACTGCGCCGACGTTCTGCTGTCAGGCGCTTGCCCGTCAGCCCTCGGCGGTTTCAGGACCTGATACGCCCGCTGTGTCCGGGTCGAGTGTCTGTCCGGTGGGTCGGCACCGGGAGCGCCGGAGCGTTCCCCGCCTGCGGAGGCGGGGTGCCCGGAGAGGGCGCCGCGGCCCGGCTCTCCAGGTACCCGATGACCGCCACCGCCCCGGCGGCCGCCCAGGCCTGGGGACGGCAGGCCGAGGGATAGGCGGGCAGGGGCCCGCTGTCGGCCGCCGAGACCCCTGCGTACAGCTCCGGCAGTCGGTATCCGAAGCGTTCCGCGGCCTCGACCACTCCGTTCGCCAGTGAGCGGGCCACCTCGTGGTGGCCCTCGGCGGCCAACCCGAGCACGGCGATGGCTGTGTCGTGCGGCCAGACGCTGCCGCAGTGGTAGCTCATCGGGTTGAAGGCAGCGCTGGTGGAGGAGAGGGTCCGCAGTCCGAATCCGCAGTCCATGTCCGGCGCGGACAGTCTGCGGGCGACCAAAGCCGCCTCGTCGGGTGAAAGCAGCCCGGTGCCGAGCAGATGGGCCATGTTGGAGGAGGCGCCGTCCACCGGCCGCTTGGCCCCGTCCAACGCGATCGCTGGATAGGGCCCGACGTCGTCGCAGACCCAGTACGCCTCGCGGAAACGCTCACGCAGCCGGGCCGCCCAGTCCCGCAACGGCTCTGCTCCGCCGGCACCGAAGCTCTCCAGCAGGTCCGCGCCCTGCACGGCGGCGGCATGCGCGTACCCCTGGACCTCGCACAGTGCCAGCGGTGCCTCCGCGAGCCGTCCGTCGGACCAGCGCACCCCGTCGTGGGAGTCCTTCCAGCCCTGGTTCGCCAGGCTTCCCGGGACGGTGGCCCGGTACTCGAGGAACCCGTCCCCGTCGGCGTCACCCGCTTCGGTGATCCACCGCAGGGCCTTCCGCAGGTGCGGCAGCAGCTCGGCGACCTCGGCCTCGGGCAGGCCCGCCCGCCAGGCGTCGTGCAGCAGGCGCACCCACAGCGCCGTGGCGTCGACCGTGCCGTAGTACAGCGGGGGCAGTGTGAGGCTGCCCAGCCGCAGCGGCTCCGGGCGCGCCTCGTGCAGGATCTTCCCGGGCTGCTCCTCCGCCTCGGGCAGGTCCCGCCGGCCCTGCCTGCGGGCGAGGGTGCGCAGCGTGCCCCCGGAAACCGCGGTGCCCAGGGGCAGCAGCATCCGGGCGGACCAGAGCGAATCGCGTCCGAAGAGGGTGAAGTACCAAGGACTCCCGGCGGCGAGGAAGCGGTCCCGCGGATCGAGAGGGTCGCACAGCAGCATGGCCTGCAGGTCCTCGAGACTGCTCTGCAGCAGGCGCGCCCGGCGGTGGTCGACCGGCGCTTGCGCGGGCGCGGCCCATGGCGGAGGCAGCGAGTCGAGTGGCGCGCCGAATGCGGCTCGCGGCGCGCCGCCGGAAGCAGTGGCCGGGTCGGTGTCGGGCGATGCGCACACGCGAAGGGAGAGCGACCAGGAGCCTCTGGGCGGCAGTTCGGCCTCGAAGCTCAGGACGGCCGTTCCACCCTCCTCCCGGCATTCGGCCGGCGCCGGGGCCGCGGTCAGGACGACCCCCGTGCCGTCGCGGTCCCAGCGAACCTCGCCGCCGGCGGTGACCGGGGGGACAGGGCGGATGCGCTCGCCCGACCGGACCTCGTGCACGGGAGCCAGGTCCGACTCGGCGCGCACCCGCACCCGCACCCGCAGGGGGGCGTCGCCGAAGGTGCGCAGCCTCAGGTGCTCCTCAAGGGCGCTGTGCGTCAGCACCCGGCGGCGCTCCAGCATCAGGTCCGTGTCGGCCGCAGCTCCGCGGACCGGCTGCACGGCGGCGGTGAACCGGGCCTCGGACGACCGGGTCAGTGACCGGCCCACCGGCCGGACCTCGGCATCGACGATCTCGACCTCCAGCCGGGAGAGCATCCGGCGGTCGTTGTCGTAGTAGCCGTCCGCGCCGCCCGTCCGCAGTTGGCCGTCCGACCCGCACAGCGCGGCGGCGGGGGCACGCAGCACGGTCACGAGGTCGTGCAGCGCAGGTGGGTGAGGGGTCGTCACCCTGCCTCCTTCGGTCAAGCGGGTCACCGGTGGGGCCGCGCAGCGCAACCGCCGCCGAATTCATGGGCTGGTGCCGTCACCCGGTGCGTCGACCGTGAATGCGGAAGACAGCAGCGGTGGACACGCGGCCGATCGGCGGTCGCTGACGTACAGAGTCCTGGCGCCGAGCTCGAACCGTCGTCGGCGACCCGGAAGTTGAACGATCAAAACTGCGACGCGCAGGACTATGCCATGTGGCGGACCACCTGACTAGGGGGAGTTTCCTCAACGTTTCCGTGGTGTTCCGTGTGGAGGAACTCAGGTGCTCCCGCCGACGGTCAACTCCCGTCCCGCAGAACCTACGCGGAAGCAGCGGGCGGATTGCCGCGAGCGTCAGGAGCTCTCACGGACGATCAACTCCGGTTCGAACAGCACGTACTCGGATGCGGCGGGTGGGCTCCCTGCCAGGAGGGCGGTCAGCAGCCTGATCACCGCACGTCCGACCTCGGTCAAAGGCTGCCGCAGCGTGGTCAGCGAGGGCTGGACCAGCGCGGCGGCAGGGGAGTCGTCGAAGCCGACCACTGCCACGTCCCGTCCGATGGCCAGCCCCTGGTCCCGGACTGCCGTGTAACACCCCAGCGCCAGGGTGTCACTGGCCGCCACAACCGCCGTGGGGCGGGGCCAGGCGCGCAGCAGTTCAGCGGCAGCGGCGGCGCCGTCGTCGATCGTGTCGGGCGAGCGGGCGGAGTTGTGGGCGACCAGTTCGTGCCGGTCCATGGCCAGGCGCCATCCGAGCAGGCGGTCCTGTCCCGGCCCGCTGCCTTCCTCCATCCCGAGGAACGCGATCTCCCGGTGACCTCTGGCGACGAGGTGGTCCACAGCCGCGCCGATGCCGGCTGCGCCGTCCACATCAACCCACAACTGCCCGGGCGGGGCATGGGACGCCCGGCCGAAGCCCACGAAAGGCGCGTTCCGTGAGGCGAGCCATTCCGGTCGGGGATCGCCGGGGTCCAGCCGGGACAGTATGAAGGCGTCGACGCTGGACGTGCGCAGCATCTCGTCGTACGTCGCCAGCTCGTCCTGGAAATCCTGCGCGGCGCAGATCACCACGCGGTAGCCGTTCTCCTGGGCCGCCGCCGCGAGCGCGTGCAGGAATCGGTCGAGGATCACATTCGATGTGCCACCCCGCCCTACCTCGACGCAGTAGCCGATCTGCCGCGACGCCTGGGTCCTGAGCGACCTCGCCGCCCGGTTGGGCTCATAGCCGATCTCCTTGATCACCCGGAGCACGCGGTCCAGCGTCTCCGGGCGCAAGCGATCCGGTGTGTTCAGGGCGTTGGAGACCGTCTGGCGGGATACCCCCGCGATACGTGCCACATCGTTGACGGTGGGAGCCGGCGAGACGGAGCGCTTGCGCATAGGAGTACCAGTCTACCGGCGAGGACGGAGACAGCCATCGCCTGTTCACCGACCGCGACGGCCACCGAACGAACCGGTGCGGGCCGCATTCTGGACCCTGTGGCCCCGCTCCCTGGACTGGGGGCGCGGCGGGCAGCTTACCGGGCCGTCGGTCACCTGGTGCCGGTACACGGCGGGGCGCGGCAGGCGCGCAGCCCGGTCGAGACTGCCGTCAGTCCCGTCCGGGCCGGGGCGTACCCGCCACGCGTTCGGGGACCGGGCTACTTCGCGATCAGCAGGAGGGTGGCCCGGCCGTGCAGGCGGTAGACAGTGCTGGCGCCGCCGACGAGGGCTTCGGAGCCGGGGGAGGCCACCTGATCGGGTCCTTCGGCCCAGGTCGAGGTGTCGGTGACGCGGTACCACTGCTTGCCCGCGCCGGGTGAGGGGAGGGTGAAGTCGACGTCACCGGACCAGCCGTTGTAGCCGACGTAGACGGCGCTGCTGGGGTCGCCGAGTTCGGTGCCATCGAGGCGCAAGGCCAAGGCGTGGTTGTTCGGGCTGGACCAGTAGGCGCCGTCGGGCGCGCTGCCGGCGGGGGTGATCCAGTTCAGCTGGCCCAGGCCGTTGCCGTTGTTGTCGGCGGCGCTGTAGAAGGCGGCCGGACGCAGGGCCGGGTGCGCCTTGCGGAAGGTGATGAGCCGCTGGGCGTAGGTGCGGAAGGTGCTCTGGTCCGCGGTCGGGCTGTGGCCGAGCCAGTTGGCGGAGGAGTACAGGTTGTACGGATTGTTGTTGCAGCGGATCGAGCGCAGGGTCTCGTCGCCGCCGGTCATCATGGGCGTGCCGGCGGACAGCATCAGCAAGGCGAAGCCGTTGCGGGCGGCCTCGCGCTGGTCGGCGGCGTTACCACCCTGGTCCCAGGACAGGTTGCGGTCCGAGCCGCCGTCGGAGGGGCCGTATGGCCAGGGCTGCGTGTTGTTCTTGGTGTTGCACGTGTACAGGTCGGCGAGGGTGAAGCCGTCGTGGGCGACCATGAAGTTGACCGAGTTGAAGGGTGCGCGGCCGTCGTCCTGGTACAGGTCGGAGGATCCGGCGAGGCGGGTGGCGAGCTGGCCGGGAGTGACGTCCTCGATGCCCATGGCGTTCTGGTCGCGGCGCAGGGTGTCGCGGAAGGTGTCGTTCCACTCGGACCAGCCGGCCGGGAAGTTGCCCACCTGATAGCTGCCGTCGCCGAGCGCCCAGGGCTCGGCGATCCAGTCGGTGCCGGTTCCGCCGGCCGCGGGGCGGGCGCGCATCGCCGCGGTGATCCGGTTGAGGGCGGTGCCGGGGTCGGTCTTGCTGTAGCGGAAGCAGCCGGTCCGGCAGGTGTTGCCGAGGACGGGCGCGAGGTCGAAGCGGAAGCCGTCGACGCCGAGTGTGTCATTCCAGTAGGCGAGAGAGTCGAGGATGAGCTGCTGGGCCACGGGGCTGTAGGTGTTGTAATTGCCGCCGACTCCAGTGTTGTCCACCGGGCCCTGCAGGTCCGCGGTCAGCTCGTAGTACTCAGGATTGTCCAGGCCGCGGAAGGACAGGACGCTGTAGGTGTTCTTGTCCCCGGGGTTCCAGGGGCCGCCCTCGCCGGTGTGGTTGTAGACGACATCGGTGAAGACCTTGATCCCGGCGTCGTGATAGGCCTTCACCATGTCCTGGAACTCACGGGTCGGGCCGCCCGGACTCCGGTCGGAGGCATACCGGCGGTCCGGCGCGAAGTAGTCCAGGGTCGAGTAGCCCCAGTAGTTGTCGCCCGTCGTGCTCGTCGGGTCGGCGTCGTCGGCGTCGTTCTGGGTCTCCTGGACGGGGAGGAACTCCACCGCGGTGACGCCGAGTCCGGCCAGTTCCGCCGCCTTGCGGGCGGCACCCTTGTACGTGCCGCGTTCGGCGGCCGGGACGGACGGGTCGTTCGCGGTCATGCCGCGCACGTGGACCTCGTAGACGATGTCGTCCTTCAGCGCCCGGGTCGGCTCGCTGCCGGTGGCAGCGGTGGGTTCCGGCAGCACGATGCCCTTGGGGGCGGCCGGTCCGCTGTCCAGGGTGCGGTACGACGGGCCGGAGGCGTAGACCGTGTCGCTGGTCTGCGAGGGGGTGCGCGGGTCGTGGCTGAGTTCGCGGGCGTACGGGTCGATGAGGAGCTTGTTGGGGTTGAAGCGATTGCCGGCGGCGTCGACGTCACCGACGAACCCGGCCGAGGACCCCTTGGTCCAGGAGGCGTTGTACGGCCAGTTCGGTCCCCAGGCGCGGTAGCCGTAGTAGACGGTCCCCGTGATTCCGTACTGGCTCTGCAACGTCGCGACGGGGACCGTCACGGACCAGACGCGGGTGGCGGGGTCCACCGTCAGCGGCAGACCGGCTTGCTCCTGTGCCCCCGAAGGGCTCTTGTAGAGGTAGACCTCGATCCGTGTCGCCCGTGCCGAGTAGACGCGGAAGCCGATCGCCGACCCGGTCGCGTCGTAATGGGCTCCAAGGCCCTGGAGGGCGGCCGCCGCAGCCGGGGCAGGGTGCGCGGGCCCTGCCAGGGCGGCGGTGAGGACCACAGCCAGAGCGGTCAGCCCCGCTCGTACTCTGTGGCGCGCGTGGGAAAACAGACGCACAGCGGCTCCTTCACGTCGGTACAGGAAGAGCCGCACGCGTCAGCAGCCGTTTCGTTCCCGCCACCCCTGCAGGAACCTGGAGAAAGCTAACCGTGGTGCGTGCCGACGTAAAGGCTGCGCGCACAGGAAAGACGGAGAGTTCTGCTGTGCGGCGCTGGTTCGGCGTGTTGTCGGTGAGCTCGGGTGAGACGGGCACGGCCCTGTCCCCTGCGGCGGCCGGGGTGAAGGCGCGGCGGTAGAAGCCTCGGGACGAGTCCGGCACGCTGCCGTCGGTCAGGTACCGCCTCGGTGGCTCGGGTGCGGCGGCTTGCCCGCCGGTGGGGCGAGTACGGCGGCCACGCGGGTTCGGCCCGGTCCGGGCAGGCGGTGCACCCCGGCGAGGTGGCCGGCGTAGGTCCAGTGTCATGCGGGTGTAGCCCTGTTCGGCGAGCAGGTGACTGCCGCGGCGAGGTTCGCGGCCTCCTTCCCCGGGCAGCGGGGCCGTCCCGCAGGGTTGCGGCAGCCTCCGTCTCCGTCTGTTTACAATACCGAACCACTCGGTTTAGAATTGCCCTGTCAGGCGGACTCCGTCGCGACGTCCATCCCTCGGAAAGGGTCCACCTCCATGCGTTACACGGTTCTCGGCACCGGCGTCGTCGGGCGGACGATGGCCGCCAAGCTTGCCTCTCTCGGCCACGAGGTCGTCGTCGGCACGCGCGACCCTGAGGCCACACTCGCCCGCGTCGAGCCCGACGCCTATGGCAACCCGCCGTTCTCCCAGTGGCGCGCGGCCTACTCGCAGGTGGGCCTGGAGGCCTTCGCCGACGCGGCCGCCTGGGGAGATGTGATGGTCAACACCACCTCCGGTGCCGCGACCCTGCAGGCGCTCGAAGCCGCGGGTGCCGCGAACCTGGCGGGCAAGGTGCTCATCGACATCGCCAACCCGCTGGACTTCTCCCAGGGCATGCCGCCGTCCCTGAACCCGGTGAACACCGACAGTCTCGGTGAACAGGTCCAGCGGGCCTTCCCCGAGGTGAAGGTCGTCAAGACGCTGAACACCATGAACTGCCAGGTCATGGTTGAGCCGTCCCGTGTCGTGGGCGAGCACAGCGTCTTCGTCTCCGGCGACGACACCGACGCCAAGAAGGCCGTCACCGAATTGCTCGTCTCCTTCGGCTGGGCCGAGGCGAGCGTCATCGACCTCGGTGACATCACCACCGCCCGCGGCACCGAGATGCTCCTGCCGATCTGGCTGCGGCTGTGGGGCGCGCTGGGCCATGCCGACTTCAACTTCCACATTGCCGGAGCCCGCACCGGCGCCTGACTCGGACCGGCCGGGCCGGGAATGCCTTCGAGCCGTCCTCGGCCCCGAGGCCGCGGCACTGCCTGTCTCGACCGCACCGAAGAGCCGACCGGGCGCCCGGCGCGCACCTACCGCCAGTGGGTCCGGAGCAACACTGACATGTTCTGATCAGCGCCCTGTCTCAGGGCAGCACGGGTATCCGTACCGAACCACTCGGTGCGGATACCCGCCTATCCTGTCGGGATGGGTGACACTCAGACCAAGAGCGCCGGGCGGCCGCGGTCGGCCGAGAAGGACGCGGCCATTCTCCAAGCGGCGCTGGAGTTGCTGGCCTCGCACGGCTACACACGGATGAGTCTGAGCCAGGTCGCCGCTGCCGCGCAGGTCAGCAAGTCCACCATCCACCTGCGCTGGAAGACCAAGGCGGACCTCCTGACCGCGGCGCTGGCGGCCCTGCGGATGGCCGACGCCCCGCCGCCGAGCGGTGACACGCGGGCCGACTTGACAGCGATCCTCAAGGACTTCGCCGCGACCGTGGACCGCGTCCGCGGCATGGCACTGATCGGCACCTGTCTCGCCGAAGAGGCCCATACCCCCGAACTCCTCGCCCTCCTGCGCGAGCGCACCGTAATGCCCCGGCGCGCCCTGCTGCGCCAGGTCCTCGAGCAGGCGTGCGACCGCGGCGAGATCCGCCCCGGCGCCGATCTGGAAGCGGCCGTCTCCGGACTCCTCGGCCCCTTCTATGCCGACTACATGGCCGGCCGTGGCGGCCGTATGGGTTGGGCCGAAGACGCCGTGGACCTCGTCCTGACCGGCCTGCGCCCGATGGGTCACTGAACAACCGGGGCGCGACGAAGCCTGCCGCCTGACGTGTTTTGAGACCCCTGTTCATCAGGGGTCTTCTGCTTTTCGGGTCAAGGGCCGCCGGCCAGGGCCCCGCACCGGGGCCGAGCCTGTCGATGACCGACCGGAGCCGGTCGCGGTCGAGCTCACCCAATGGGGCATCGCGGCTATGCGACGTCCGTGGCCGACGCTGCTCCCAGGCCGGGGAGACGCAGGTCGCGGGAGCATTGCGACGCACCATGCAGGTACATATTGGCGGGGAGTGATCTCGTGTCCGGCGGGATGTTCTTGTTCTTTCAAGTATTATGCCCGGCCAGGGTCCCTCCATGTGCGACCGATGGTCGGCGAGGACGCGCGGGCATCTCGCGTGTCATCCGTGACCTCTTCCTCACGGACTTCGGCGACCGGATCAGCACCTTCGAGCAGTTCAACGGGACGCCGATGCTCGGCACCCGGATGTTCACGATGAAGCGCTCGGAACTGTCGCCCTCCGGGCCGCTCACCCAGCTCGCCCGGAAGGTCTGTGGTCTTCCGGAGCCCGAAGTCCCCGAGGTGACGGCCTACACCGAGCAGGCCGAGTACGCCCGGCGCCTCGACGGCGCGCGGCTGGAGGGCTCACGGGTCCGCTGAACCGCCGCACCCGGTACCGACTGGGTGACCCCGGTGCGGGTGGGCACCGACGACACACATGGTTCGGCCGGCGAACGGGACGAGCCGGAACTTCCGCGGGAGCACTGAGGATCACGGAGGCGCGACATCCTATGGGTGACTCTGATTCCGACCGGCCGAGCGGGCCGAACGCGTCCGGCCGGCACCATCGCGCGATCATCCGGCGGAAACTGGCGGCGCCGGAGCCGGCGAAGGACGTCGTCGTCCGCGAGAGGCTCAATCGAGGTCTGCGGGACACCGCCGTCGTCCTCGTCATCGGCGCCAACGACACCGTCAACCCCGCAGCCGCCGAGGACCCGGGCTCGCCCATCGCGGGCATGCCCGTCCTGCAGGTCTGGAACGCCGAGAACGTCATCGTCTTCAAACGTTCCATGGCCTCCGGTTACACCGGAGTCCAGAACCCCCTCTTCTACCGCGACAACTCCGCCATGCTCTTCGGCGACGAAGGACCGCGTCGAGGACATCCTCCGCGTCCTGTGACCCGCTGTCGGTGGGGTCGGCTACCTTCGGGTCATGTCGATCACCGCACAACTGCGCGACTCGGTGGAGCTGCCGGGTGGGGGCGCACTCGTCAACGGCTTCGCGTTCGAGAGCCGCGGGGGCGGTGCGTGCCGCGCCCTGCTCGGCAACGGGCGCGAGCTGGAGGTCCACGACCTGAACGAGGTGTTCGCGGGTGAGCGCGTGCCGACCGCCGTCTTCCCCCTTCCCTGGCCGGGGTGGGACCGCGGCGTCCACTCGGTGAGTCCCGACGGCACGTTCGCGGTGTTCTCGGGCCAGCGCGCGGTACGGGCGGTGGGCAGGGGCGGCGGGACGCTGTGGGAGTACCGGCACGCCTGCTGGGGGCCCGCGGTCGGCCACCCGCACACGGGGGACGAGCAGGAGGTGTGCCCCGGTCACGAGCACGGATCCTGCCGGGTCTCGGACGACGGCCGGCTCGTCTGGGCGCATGTCGTGGCCGAGCCGGCGGAAGGCGACTGGGAGGAGCGCTGGGTCGTCCTGGACGCCCGGGACGGCCGGGAGCTGGCCCGGCTGCCGCTGGGCAGTGCGGCATCCGGTTCGCATCATCTGTCCCACCCGGACGGTGTCCACATGGGCCTGTGCATCGGCATGGGCCAGGACGGCATCCTGCTGCACTGGGCGCGCCGGGACGGCGGCGAGCTGACCGGCTGGGACCTCAACGAGGGCATGGACCGCATCCTGACGGACGTCCATGCGGGGCACCCGGGCTTCCTGACCGTCGAGCACAGCGGGTGGGACCTGCAACTGCACGCCCTGGACGGCACCGTGCTCGCCGAGGTCTCGCCCGATCCGGCCGGCGACGAGGACCCGCCCCGCTGGGACTACGGCTGCGGCTTCGTGGACGCCGACACGGTCATCGCCTCGACGATCGACTCCGCCGAAGAGCCCGAACAGGCCCGCCACTGGCTGCTCGACGCCCACAGCCTGGAGATACGTGGGGCGGTCGGCTATCCCACGGGCCCTGTCGACAGCTATGTGCGCCCGCTCGGCGACGGAACCTGGCTCACCTACGACGACAAGAGCGGGACGCTGAACCGTTGGGCGGAAAAGGCACTTTGAGCACGACCACGGCGCCCGCCGACCAGCGGGCGCCCTGGCCGCACTCTGCGGGAGCGGCTCCCGTCAGCCCTTCCAGACCGTCTTGAGGTTGCAGAACTCCCGGATGCCTTCCGCGGCGAGCTCGCGGCCGATGCCCGAGTCTTTCACGCCGCCGAACGGCAGTTCGGGGTAGGAGACGCTCATGCCGTTGACGAAGACGGCGCCCGCCTCGAGCCGGGGGATCAGGAACCGCTCCTCGTCGGGGTCGGTGGTCCACACCGACGAGCTGAGGCCGAAGGCCGTGTCGTTGGCGAGCGCCGCGGCCTGTGCGATGTCGTCGACCCGGTGGACCACGGCCAAGGGACCGAAGGCCTCCTCCCGGTACACCCGCATCGCGGGGGTGCCCTCCTCGAGCACCGTCGGCTCGAAGAACCACCCCTCGGTACCGACCGCGGACCCGCCGCACCGCAGGACCGCGCCCTGCGAGACGGCGTCGTCCACCAGTTCGGCGAGCTCGCGCCGACCGGACTCCGTGGCGATCGGCCCGATGTCGGTGTCCTCGTCGAGGGGGTCGCCGACGGTCAGCGCCTTCGTACCCGAGACGAAGGCCTCGACGAACTCCTCGTACACCTCGGTGTGGACGATGAACCGCTTGGCCGCGATGCACGACTGGCCGTTGTTCATCGTGCGCGCGGTCACGGCGGCCCGGTCCGCCGCGCGGACGTCGGCGGAGGGCAGCACGATGAACGGTCAGACCCGCCCAGCTCCAGCACGGCCTTCTTCACTTCCGAGCCCGCGACCGCCGCGACCGCCGCGATCGACCGCCCGGTCGGCTCGGATCCGGTGAGCGTCACGGCGGCGACGCGCCGGTCGCGGACAACGGCTTCGACGTCGGCTGCTCCGATGAGGAGCGCCTGGAACGACCCGACGGGGAAGCCCGCCCGTTCGAAGAGCATGTCGAGGTACAACGCGGACTGCGGGACGTTCGAGGCGTGCTTGAGCAGGCCCACGTTGCCGGCCGTCAGCGTCGGCGCGGCGACCTGGAACTCGCCGCGGACGGACTCATCCACGGTCCCGCGCACTCCAGCATCGGTCAGGAGGGCGGGGCGGTCGGCGCGTGCTTCGCCCTGACGTCGCAGGACACCGTGAACGGCTCGCACCGCGGCCATCACCAGTTCCTCGCCAAGGCGCTCGCCCATCTGCATCGGAAGGGCATCGAGCCGACGAAGCCGTTCCCCGAGGACGTGCCGGCCGTGCTCCTGCGCAGCCTGCGCGAGATCTGCGGACTGGACCGCGGCTTCAGCCACGGCCGGGGCGGCCTGAGAAGGACGGCCCGGTGGTGGGGGTCCACATGGTCGGTGCGAGGGTGGGCGAGCTCATCGCGGAGGCACAGCTCGCGGTCGCCTGGGAAGCCCATCCGGGCGACGTCGCCCCGCTCGTCCACGCTCACCCGACCCAGAACGAGGCCCTGGGGGAGGCGTTCCTCGCTCTCGCGGGCAAGCCGTTGCACAGGCACGGATGAGGTCCGGACGCCGGCTGCCCCATGCCTCACCGACGTCTCGGGACGGCGGCAATGGCAGCCGCGGGGCCGGCAACTGGCTGCGCAGCGGGCGCCGCGACCGGCTCTTCCCGTCCCTGCCGTTGCACCTCGTGGAGGCGTACCTCGTCGGTCATGGCGCCGGCGGGCTGGCCGGGGGACTGGTGCGCTTTCGGATACCCGGCGCGGACGAGCGGGCGGCTCGCGGCGCCTGTCGTGGGGCCGGACGGACCTGGGGCGCCAACTCGCGGGTTCCGGTGGGGAGCTGCGGCTGGTCCGTCCCCATGACGACACCGGCACCTGCCAGGCCCTCATCGTGATGCTCACGCTCAACGGCGTCACCGACGTCGCCGCCCTGGTCCGGCTGGACATCGCGGGGAGGGGCCCGGGCCACGCCGTGACGGTCGGCGTGGACGTGCGGTTCCTGGCGGGACTGTGGGACCTGGCCGTCCCGGAGCACACCCGGTGCCGGTTGCACCTGGAGGCCCAGGTCCGTGAGATGCCCGGCCGGTCGATGCGGCGTTGAGCGCCCCGGCCCGCCGTGCGCGGCGCGGTGTCAGGACGCTGCCGCATCGGGCCAGAGCGCGCGGAGCGCGTCGGGAACCCCCTCGACGGCCTCGGAGTCACCCATGGCCAAGTGGAGGATGTAGCCGGGCAGCGTGCACATGAGCGTGGCGCCGATCGCCTCGGGAGATGCCTCACGTGTCAGGGTGCCGCCCTGCTGGTGTTCTCGGACGACCTCGGTGAGGGCGGAGCGCATCTGGGCCAGCAGGTCGTTGAACTGCTCGGCCAGCGAAGGGTTCCGCAGGGATTCGGACCAGGCAAGCACGGACAGCCCGGCGATGTTCTGCTCGGCGGTCTTGGCCTTCACGATGTCGAAGACATCGGCCATCAGGTCCCCGACGGAGCTGCTGGGCCGCTGCTCGGCGACGCCGTGGACCATCGTCAGGACGTCACGCATGCTCTCCTCGACGATGGCCGTGATCATCTCGTTCTTGCTGGCGAAGTGCCGGTACACCGCGCCCGCCGAGAGGCCCGACTCCGCGAAGAGGTCCTGCATGGACGTGGAATGGAACCCGTCCCGCAGGAAGCAGCGGCGCGCCGCGTCCAGGATCTGCCGGCGGCGGGCCTCCATGTACTCCTGCGTGACCTTCGGCATGGATTCATCCTTCAATTAAAAAACGAATCTTCGTGTTAACTTAACACGGTGACCGTGGGTCATTCATAGGGAGCGCGGGGGAAATCTTTGCCCTCCTTCTCTGGACATCCACCGCGCGGGCCGCAACCATGGTTACTCCATACGGTATGCAATCTGCAGTATGGGATCCCGACGCACCACTCCCGACCCGTCGTTGGACTTGTGAGGTGGCCGTTGTGACCAAGGCACTCGAA